>DATBGU010000063.1:0-34966 GCA_036557825.1 Gemmataceae bacterium | reverse complement strand
GAAAGCACGCCCGGCTGGAAGTTTTTGCCGCGCGGTCAAGTCTCCGGCGAGGACTGGCGCAAAGCGGACTTCGACGATACGAAATGGCGCACGGGAAAGGCGCCCATCGGCTACGGCGAAGCCGAGATCGCCAAGCGCAAGGGAACGACGGTCCCCGAGAAGGGCCAACCGTTCCTGTTCCGGCGCGTCGTGGAGGTGCCGTCCGATTTGCTGGCTCAGAAGGGCGTCACGTTTCAGCTGCGTGTGGCCAGCGATGACAGCGCCGTGGTTTACCTCAACGGAGCGCTGATCGATCAGGATCCGCAGGAGGACCACGAGTTCAGCTACTGGAACCGCGATGTCGAGGTGGCGGTGAAGCAATTCAAACCGGGACGCAACGTCCTCGCCGTGTTGGTGAAAAACAAACCGCAAAGCTCCGATATTTATCTGGACGTGGAGTTGAGCGCCCAGGTGCCCGTTCCGAAAGTCGTGGCCAAGAAACCGGCGCCGACGCCGGCGAATCCGGCCCAGGCTGCGCCCGCGCGGCCCGCGAAGCTGGTTCCCGACGCGCCGGGCAAACCTCAGACGGTGCAGGTGGACAAGGCTAAGCGGACCGTCACCATTCCCTGTGCGATCGCGCCGCGCAAGCTGCCGCATCTCAACGAGATCTATCCCATCGAGGTCGTCGGCACCTATCCCTCACCGCAGGGACAGAAAGCCCACGAAACCGTAATCACGTTCACCGGGATCAAGCCGAGCGCGGTCCACAAAGCGCTCGTCGATCTCGGTCTGCGTCCGGGTAAGCCGGCGCGCGGCGAGGGCACGAAGGCCGAGGGTCCGGAGTTGGCGTTGTTCCTGGAGATCACCGAAGCGGGAGGCAAGGTGCGGCGCATGCCCATTGAGGAGGCGCTGGTCGATCGCAAGACCGGCAAGACGCTGGGCGCGCTGAAGTGGCACTTCACCGGCTCGATGCAGCGTCAACCGGACCCGGAGCGCGACGACAAGGTTTATGGCGCCGATCTCACCGGCACGCTGATCGCGCTGTTCCCTGTGACCGATGACACGGTGATCCAGAGTCAACTGACCATGAAGGACGAACCCGTCCTCAAGCTGGAGACGGACCGCAAGCGCCTGCCGAAAGAAGGGACGGCGGCGCGGCTCATCCTCCAGGTGAAATAACAGGCATCGCCCCGAAGAGCTAACCACAGAGTCACAGAGAACACAGAGAAAGACACAGAACAAAAGCAAAACCAAAAAAGGCGAAACACCCTTTGTTTTTCCTTTTTTCCTCTCGGTGTTCTTCTCTGTGCTCTCTGTGACTCTGTGGTTAGCTCTTCTTGATCTTGTTCGTGCCTCTAACTCTTCCCTTCGACGTGAGGTGTCGCCGTGGACAGGGAGCGAATGCTTGACCGGGCGCAAGGATGCCTGCTGGGACAACTCATTGGCGATTCGCTGGGCAGCCTGGTCGAGTTCAAGCGCGTCGATCAGATCCACGCCCTGTATCCGCAAGGCTGCCGGGACCTGCGAAACGGCGGCACCTGGGACAACCTCGCCGGCCAGCCGACCGACGATTCCGAGCTGGCCCTGATGCTGGCGCGGACGCTGGCGAAGGTCGGCCGATACGATCGCGGCGCGGTGCTGGATGCTTACGTTCACTGGTTCAAGCACGCCTGGGACATCGGCGGCACCATCCGCGCCGCGCTGGGATCGGCCGTGCGCGGGGCGACGACCGAGGAACGACTGCGGCTCGTTGCCCAGTACGCCGATCCGAGCAAACCGACCAACGGCTCGCTCATGCGGATCAGCCCGCTGGGCATCTTCGGCGCCGGCCGTCCCGAGCAGGCGGCCGATTGGGCGCGCGAGGATAGTCGTTTGACGCACCCGCATCCGCTGAGTCAGGGCGCCTGTGCCGTCTACGTCGCCGCCCTGGCGACGGCCATCGGCAGCGACGCCGGCCCGCGCGAGTGCTTCGATGCCGCCCTCGCCGAGGCGGGTCGCTCGAACGCACCAGCCGACATCCACCGGACCCTCGATGCCGCGCGTCTGATCCCGCCGTCCGACTACGTTACCAGCATGGGCTGGGTGCTGATCGCGTTACAGAACGCCTTCTATCAACTGCTGCACGCCCCCGGCGTCGAGGAGGGCATCGTGGACACGATCATGCACGGCGGCGATACGGACACGACCGCGGCCATCGCCGGTGCGCTCCTAGGGGCCGTCCACGGACGAAGGCAGATTCCCCAGCACTGGATCGACACGGTGCTGTCTTGCCGTCCCGAGCGCGGCTCCGGCACTGCTCACCCGCAACCGCCGGAGTTCTGGCCGGTCGATGCGCTTGAGTTGGCCGAAGCGCTGCTCGATGCGGGGCAGCACGGCGAGCGCGTCTGACCTTTCATTCCACGATTTCGCCGTCGGCACGAAAGGCGATGGTTTCCGTTTTCCAGTCCCAGCACGGCAGGCGAGAGCCGGTGACGACGGCCAGCAATGCCTCGGCGAGATTGAAGCGCGCCAATCGCCGCAGCCCGACATAGGACGTGGTCAAACGCGGATTGATTTCAAGGACCACATCGGCGCTGCCGTCATCGGCGTCGCCGAGAATCAGATCGACACCGAACCAACCGTGCAGTCCTTCCACACAGCGCGCGGCTCGCTCCGCCAATCGACGGGCGCGCCGATCGAGAGCTTTCGGCAGCGGCAGACAACCGCCGAGGTAGTGGAAACGCCCATCATCCGAAAGATGTTGTTCCGTTGCGGGCAGTGAGCGCCATTCGTCGCGGTCGGCGAGAATAGCGACGCTGGCCGAGAGTCCGGGCGCGTATTGCTGCACCATCAGTTCGCCGCGCCAGCCCTCGATCTCGGCCTGACGGCGTGCGATGTCTAGCTCCCCTTCGTTGCGGACCAGGAACGTCGCTTGCGAGCCGGCCCCGAATCGCGGCTTGCACACCAGCGGATAAGAAAGCGAAGTTGACGACGTCGGGATTCCCCTCGCGCTCCATCGTCCGAGGAGGGCCAGTTTGTCGGCGGTCCAGCGGATCGCATCCGGCGATGGGCCGAGCAGTCGGCCGCCGGACTCCTCGACCCAGCGACTGCGCCGCGCGAGGATGTCGTCGAATTCCGGCGCGATGACGAGCGTCCAATCGGAGGCAGCCGTCAATTCACGAAAGGTCTGTTCTTCCCCGCCGGGAGCGGCGACCTTGGAGACGACGCCGGGGATCTGCTCCGTGACCGGGGGAAGCAGACGCGGATCGAGCAGAGTGACCGTCTCCACGCCCGGACAGCGGCTGAAGTCCTCCAGCACGGCCGAGAGCATCGCCCAGCCTTCCGGGTGAAGGGCTGCGCTGGCGGCATCTTCGCCCGCCGCGCCGCTGGAGAGATATTCGTAGACGAAGACGCGCATGCACCGTCCTCAGTGGTGGCCGTTACGCTCTTGTCGGAGACGCGCGACTTCGCGCTCGATCATGGCGCGGCGGTCGGCGATGAGCTTGCGATGCTGGCGCAGGCCGTAACGCCGAATGGACCAGAGATCGAGGGCCGCCAGCAGGACCACGACCATCAAGACGAGCAGGAAGAAAAGCCAGAAGCCGCCGTAAAGCCGCGCGAACAGGCGCTGCTCGGGATCGAGCGGAGTGGAATCGCCCTGCTGTTCCTGCGCCTCGCGCTGATCGACGAGCTGCTGCGCCGGCGCTTCGAGGTAAACCAACGCGGCCGTGAGCATTCCACCCAGAAGCAACAAAAGCAGCGACATGACGAGACGCCGCCACGCTCGCCCGTGCAGATGATCGCGCTCCTCCGCCGGCATCTCTTCCGCGCCGCGCAGCCGGACCAACGTCACCACCTGCCACACGCCGTACAGCATCGCCAAGACCAGCAATACCAGCACGAGGACGGCGCCGAAAATGATTTGCGTCCAGCCCACGGCCAGCTCCCTCGCAGGCGATAGGTTGCTACTTCACGCGCTGTATCCACACGCTGAGGACTTTCGCCACTTGTTCGAGGCTTTCGCCGGAGCAGTTCTCCGGCAGGTCCGAGAGTCTATGCCAATGCGGATAGCTGAAGTCGATGATGTCAATGGCGGGGATGCCGTTCTGGTTGAGGGCCAGATGATCGTCCTGCACGCGCGCCCCGAAGGAATCGGCGTCGAAGGCATCGCATTTCAACTCGGCGGCGATGCCCCAGATCGCTTCCACCAGCCCGCCGGCCTTCTCCCACGAGTATGGCTCTTTGGGGAAACGCGCCTTCTTGCCGCCGACCATGTCGAGCAAAACGGCCGCCCCGTAGAACGTCTTGCCGCGTCCCTTGCGGTACTCGCGGCCGAAATGCTCCGAGCCGAAGAAATACTTGTCGTCCTTGTCGAGGATGTATTCCTCGCCGTCGAAGATGACGAAATCGACGCCGGCGCGGAGCTTCAAGTCCTTCATGTGATGGGCCAGTTCCATAAGCAAGGCGACGCCCGATCCGCCGTCGTTGGCGCTGAGAAACGGCTGCTTCCAGCGGGCCGGGTTGTGCTCCTCGTCGGCGTGAGGCCGGGTGTCGTAATGGGAACACAGGATGACGCGGCGTGGAAGCTCGGGCTGCCAGGACACGATGAGATTGGCCATCTCCACGTCCTTGCGATTGCTGCGCTGCGTGGCGGTGAAGCGCTGCCAACGGATTTGGCCGCCTTGCTCCTTGAAGTGCTTCGCCAGCATTTCCTGCTGTTTCTTCATGCCCTCGCTGCCGCTGATGCGCGGGCCGATTTTGCACAGCGCTTCAAGATAGCCCATGGCGCGCTTGGCGTCGAAGGCGGCCGGCTCGACCGGCGCTTCGCGGTCGGCGGCAAAGGCGTCGCCGCTCTTCTTCGTCGGCGGTTCGGCGCTGCCGTTCATGCACCCTCCGACTCCCAGCGCCAGCAGGACGACGAATCCGATTCTACCGGCCGTGCGACGCATGACAGGCTCTCCGAACGGAAAAAAAGATTAACCACGCAGACACAGAGACACAGAGCAGAAAAAGAAGTGGGTCGGAAAGGAATGTGATTTCTTGCTTTATTTGTCTTCTCTGTGCCTCTGTGTCTCTGTGGTTAGCTCGGTCTTCCTCTCCGGTGAATCATAGCCGGTCGCCGGGAGGCAGGCGAGATCGTTTTCGACCTTCCCAGCATCCGTTCGTTCTGGTATAGCACCCTCCGCATCGCCTGATCCCCCTCGCCAATCGTGCGCCTTCATCTCGTCGGCCTCGGAAAATAGCCACCCGCCAAAGGAGTCGAACGATGCTCAACCTCCTCTCCGTCCTCGGTCTGTCGCTGTCCCTGCTGCCGGCGTCGCCGCGTGAGGGTGCATCCGTCGTCGCGGCCAACAATCAGTTCGCGGTCGATCTGTATGGCCGGCTGAGCGGTCGCGAGGGCAACCTCTTCTTCTCGCCCTACAGCATCAGCAAGGCGCTGGCTATGACTTATGCCGGCGCGCGCGGCGACACGGAACAGGAGATGGCCGCCGTGCTTCACTTCACCCTCGGCCAGGAGAAGGAACACCGCGCCTTTTTGGAGATGCGCAAGCTCCTCAATCGCAATCACCCCGCCATGACGGGCGCTCGTTCGCCGGGTAAACCGATCCCGCAACTCTGGGTATCGGCGAATCTGTGGGGCCAGCGCGGCTATGGGTTCCGCAAGGCTTACCTCGACCTGCTGCGCGACTGCTACGGCGCCGGACTCCAGGAAGTCGATTTTGCCACCGCTCCCGAGCGAGCGCGGAAGACGATCAACGATTGGGTCGAGCGGCAGACCAACCGCAAGATACGCGATCTGCTGTCGTCCGAAGCGGTCCACGCCGATACGCGGTTGGTGCTCGCCAGCGCCATCTACTTCAAGGGCGACTGGGCCACTCCGTTTGCCAAGAGCGCGACCCGTCCCGAAATGTTTCGGATCGACGCCCGCCGGCGGATTCAGACGCCGATGATGAAAAATACCGACGAATTCGGCTACTTCGAGGACGAGCAGTTGCAGGGTTTGCGGATGATGTATCAGGGCGACGACCTGGCCCTTCTCGTCCTTCTGCCCCGTAAGATGGAAGGATTGGCCGCGTTGGAAAAGACCTTGACGGCGGACAAGCTGAAGGAGTGGATGGTGAAATTGCGCACGCAAAAGGTGGACGTGACACTGCCGAAGTTCCGCATGACCGACGAGTTCGCGCTCAAGGACACACTGATCGAACTGAGGATGCGGAAGGCCTTCACTCAAGAGGCCGATTTCAGGGGGATGAACGATGGCCGCGACCCGTTGCGCATCGACGCGGTGTCGCACAAGGCGTTCGTGGAGGTGAACGAGGAGGGCGCCGAAGCGGCCGCGGCGACGGCAGTCAGCGTGGGATTGGCGATAGCGCCCCCGCCGGTGATCTCTCCCCCGCCAATTCCGGTGTTTCGAGCCGATCATCCATTTGTGTTCGCCATCTGCGACGTGCAAACAGGCTTGCTCTTATTCCTCGGCCGAGTGACGAATCCCTGAGTCTGTCGAGAGTATCGAACAAACCTTCGCGGCGGAGTCCTTGCGGGAGAGCGGTGGTTCGCATACTGTGTGCCTACGAACCTCGCTCACCTCGGGAGTATCTCCATGCCGCGTCTTCTCGTCGTCCTCTGTGCTGTCTGTCTCGCCATCCCCGTTCGGGCTGCGGAGAAGAGCGATTCCGCGCCCGTCGCGGCTGCCGACTTGGTCGTCCTCAACGCGAGAATCTGGACGGTCAACTCGTCCCAGCCGGAAGCCGAGGCGCTGGCGGTGATCCGCGATCGTATCACCGCCGTCGGCAAAAGCGCGGACGTGCGGCGATGGATCGGGCCGAAAACGCGCGTCCTCGACGGCAAGGGCCGGCGCATCGTACCGGGGTTTTACGACAGTCACGTTCATTTGCTCGGCTCCGGGCTGCGCCTGGCCGAGGTGGCGCTCAAGGATGCCAGGGACGAGACCGAGTTCGGCAAACGTCTGCGCGAGTTCGACCGCAAGCTGCCGCGCGACCGTTGGCTGCTCGGCGGCGAGTGGGACCATGATCGCACCTTCGCCGGCCGGCTCCCCACGGCGGAAACGATCGACAAGTACGTCTCCGATCGCCCGGTGTTCCTGCGCCGTTACGATGGCCACATGGCCGTGGTCAATCGCCGCGTCCTCGACCTCGCGGACATCACCGCCGAGACCCCCGACCCGCCCGGCGGCGTCATTTATCGCAAGCCGGGGACGCAACAACCCACCGGGGTGCTGCGCGATAACGCGATGGCCCTCGTCGAGCGGCACGTCCCACGGCCGACCGAGGAGCAAATCATCGAAGCCGTCCGCGCCGCCCTGGCCGAAGCGCGGCAGGTCGGCGTCACCAGCATGCAGGACATGGACGGCAGCGACGCGGCCACTCGACGCCGTTTGTTCCGTCTGTATCAGCAATTGGCGCGACAGGGCAAGCTGACGACGCGCATCGATCTGCGCTGGCCTCTGGCCGATTGGCGCAGCCTGGCGGCGCTGGGAGTCGAAGCGAACTTCGGCGACGAGTGGGTGCGCATCGGAGGCGTCAAGGGTTTTGTCGATGGCTCACTCGGCTCCAGCACGGCGAAGATGTTCGAGCCGTATCTGCACGAGAAGGACAACACCGGCGTGTACGTGACGCCGCTGAACCGCCTGCGCGAACACATCGAAGGAGCGGATGCGGCCAAGCTGTCCATTGCGATCCACGCTATCGGCGATCGTGCCAACGCCGAACTGCTCGACATTTTCGCCGAGGTGGCGAAGACGAACGGCCCGCGCGATCGCCGTTTCCGCATCGAACACGCCCAACATCTGCGGCCGCGCGATTACGCCCGCTTCAAGGAGCTGAGCGTCATCCCTTCGCTGCAACCGTATCACGCCGTCGATGACGGTCGCTGGGCCGAGGGACGCATCGGCGGCGAGCGCTGCGCCTCGTCATATGCGTGTCGCTCGCTGCTCGACACCGGGGCGCGGTTGGCGTTCGGCTCCGATTGGTCGGTCGCGCCGCTGAACCCGCTTCTAGGTATCGACGCGGCCGTCAATCGCCGCACGCTCGACGGCAAGCATCCCGACGGCTGGTTCGCGCGACAAAAGATTCGGGTTGCCGAGGCGATCGAGGCGTACGCGCTTGGCTCGGCTTACGCGGCGTTTCAGGAGAAAGATCGAGGTTCGCTAGAGGTGGGAAAACTCGCCGATTTCGTCGTGCTGTCGCGCGACATCCTCGCCGACGCGGAGCGCGATCGCATTGCCGCGACGGATGTTCTCGTGACGATCGTCGGCGGCAAAGTCGTGTATGAGAAGAAGCGGTAGGTCCGGCGAGCCGAGCCGGACTCGAAGTGCCGCTCGGCTCGCGGCACCTACGCCTTTTGTACCACTTCCAGCGTCACCTTGTCGGCGATGAAACTGCGTTCGCCGGCAGTGGCGAAGCGGACCTTGACTCGCCGCAGCGCCCCCTGGCCGCTGACATCGACAATGCGACCGTTGCCGTAGGTGCCGTGACGCACCAGCATGCCGACGACGAAGACGCGGCCGTTGTCGCCATCGGGGGTCCGCGGCGCGATCGGCGCGGGCCGTGGCCGCAGGCCGACGTCGTTCCAGCCCTGCTTCGCCGCCGCTCTGCCGCCGTGGCGCCAATGATCGAGCGCCGATTCCGCACCGCCGGAATGGTCGATCGCCTCGATCGCTTGCTCCGGTAACTCGCCGAGAAACATACTCGCGACGGTGTTGAAGGTGTTACCGCGGAAGTCGCGCAGCCGAGCGTGGCAAAGATATAACTCTTCTTTGGCTCGCGTCATGCCGACGAAGGCGAGCCGGCGTTCTTCCTCGATCTCCTCAATCTTCCCCGCGCTGCGATCGTGTGGCAGCAACCCCTGCTCCATCGCGACCATGAACACTACGGGGAACTCCAACCCCTTGGCCGCGTGCAGGGTCATGATGGACACATGATCTTTCTGTTCGTCCCAGCTGTCGAGGTCGCTGGCCAGCGTGATGTTCTCCAGGAAATCGCCGATGGTCCGGCTCTCGTCCTCGGCCGCGAATTGCTTGACCGCAGTGATGAGTTCCTCAATGTTGGCCAGCCGTTCCTGGTCCTCGTTGTCGGTGCTGTCGATGAGCATCCTGCGGTAGCCGCTCTGGTCGAGCACTTGCCGGATGACCTCGTCGGGCGAATTCTCCAGCAGACTCCTCAACTCGGTGATGAGTTGGTGAAAGTCACGAAGCGAGTTCGTCGCCTTGCCCTTGATGGCCGGGATCTTGCCGACCTCGCCGGCCGCCGACAGCAGGCTCATCTCGCGCGGCTCGGCGTACTCGCGCAGATGGTCGAGCGACACCTTGCCGATGCCGCGGGCCGGCTCGTTGACGATGCGCAAAAACGACAGGTCGTCGCGCGGGTTGACCATGAGGCGCAGGTACGCGAGGATGTCGCGGTTTTCCTTGCGTTCGTAGAACGCCAGGCCGCGGACGATTTGATGCGGCACGCGCTGATTGAGGAACACCTTTTCCAGTTCGCGCGTTAGGGCGTTGATGCGCACAAAGACAGCGAAATCGCGGTACGAGCGCTTCCCGGAATCCACGGCCTCGCGGATGCGCCGGGCTATGCCTTCCGCTTCGTCCACGCCGGTATCGAACCTCAGCACCGTCACCGGCTTGCCCTTTGGATTGTCGGTGACGAGGTCTTTCGGCTTGCGCTGGCGATTGTGGGCGATCAGATGGCTGGCCGCCTGCAAGATCGACTTGGTGCTGCGGTAGTTGGTGCTGAGTGTCAGCACGCGGGCGCTGGGGAAATCACGCTCGAAATCGAGGATGTTCCTTATATCAGATCCTCTAAATTTGTAAATGCTTTGATCTGGGTCGCCCACGACGCACAGGTTCGGGTTATCCACAGACAATCCGCGAGCAATGGCGTACTGCGCCTGGTTCGTGTCCTGGTACTCGTCGATCAGCACGAAGCGGAAACGTGCATCCAACTCGGCCCGCAGTTCACTGTCGTGCTTGAGCGCCAGCGCCGGCCAGTATAGCAAATCATCGAAATCCAGGGCGTTGGCAGCTTTTAAGCGGTCTTGGTAGATAGGGTAAACGCCGGCGACGAATATCTCGGAATAATTGCGAGCGTGCTGGGCGTAACGATCCGGGCTGAGCAGCTGATTTTTCGCCTTGCTGATGGCGCCGGCGATGGCATCCGGCGTCATACGGGCGTTGTCGATACCGGCATCTTCCAGGGCCATTTTGACGATGCGGGCGCGGTCGCTCTGGTCGTAGATGGTGAAATTGCGGTCGAGTTCGAGGCGGTCGGCGTACTGGCGGAGCAGGCGAGCGCCGAAGCTGTGGAAAGTGCTGATCCACACACGGCTGCCGGGCACCAGTGCCTCGACGCGCTGGCGCATCTCGCCGGCGGCCTTGTTGGTGAAGGTGATCGCCAGGATGTTGCCGGGACGAACGCCCTGTTGCAGCAGCCAGGCGACGCGGCGCGTGATGACGCGCGTCTTGCCGCTGCCGGCGCCGGCGAGGATGAGCAACGGTCCCTCGAAGTGCGTCACCGCCTCGCGCTGCGCCGGCGTCAGGTCGGCCAGCAAGTCCTGTTCGGCTTCGTGCGCCATGCCCGCTCTTCTCCTTCCAGCTGACAACGAAGATGCCCCACGACTCGGATTGTACCGGGGCGGTCGTTCTTTGCTAAGATCAGCAGGAGCCACCCGGACGCCGTGAAAAGGGGCGAGCGGTCATGGAAATCGTTGGAATCGGCACAGACATCGTCGAATGCGTGCGCGTCGGCCGGATGATCGAGGAGCACGGCGAGCTGTTTCTGCTGCGCGTGTACACGGAGCGGGAGATCCGCTACTGCCAGTCGCGGCAGCGGGCGACGGAGCATTTCGCGGCCCGCTGGGCGGCCAAGGAAGCGATCCTGAAGTGTCTCAATCTGTCGTGGCGGCGCGGCCTGTCGTGGACGGACATGGAAGTGCGCATGGAGACGAACGGCAAACCCGGCGTGATGCTGTGCGGCGCGGCCAAGGACATCGCTTGCGAGCAGCGGATCAGCGACATTCTTTTATCGCTGTCGCACTGCCGGGCGTACGCCACCGCCCATGCCATCGCCGTGCGCACGTGAAGAAGAACTAACCACAGCGTCACAGAGAACACAGAGAAAGACACAGAAAAAACGTTAACAAGAGAAGAAAAGAAAAGGAGCGATGCTTTCACCTTTGCTTTTGTCTCTCTTCTTTTCTTCTCTGTGTTCTCTGTGACTCTGTGGTTAGTTCCTCCCAGCTAAATCGGCGATGCGGATATTGCGGAAACTCAGGTCCGTGGTCGGATCGTGCCCTTGCAGGCTGATCGGCCCTTTCTTCAAACGGCAGCCGTTGCGCGCGTTGTCGTTCTCCGGGCGATTATCGGTCCAGTCCACCATTTGGATACCATTGACCCAAGTGGCGATGTGCCGGCCGTGGGCGACGACTGTCATCGCGAACCATTCGCGGTCCTTCGCCGCCGCACGCCGCGCCGGGATGCGTCGATAGATGGCTCCCGTGCCGTAATCCTGCGACCAGTTCGCGATATTCTTCTTGTCCAGCAGTTTATGCGTCCGGGGATCGTGCTCCTCAATGGTGTACGTCCTCTGTCCCTTGGCGCGCTGGTTCTGGATTTGGGCTTCGTATCCGTTCTGGTATTCGCCGGGGATGCAGCGGAAGAAAACGCCGCTGTTGAGGTTGTCGCCGTTGGTGCGGCAATCCAGTTGCAGCACGAAATCGGCCCATTCGCCGCTCGTTTGCAAATCGCCGGGACCGTTCTTGATGCTCAGCCAGCCGTCTTCCGTGACGGTGAAGCGCGATTTCGCCCGCTTGGGATCGGCCTCGAACTTTTTCCAGCCCGTTAGATCCTTGCCGTTGAAGACGGGTTTGAAACCGAGTGGCTTGAGTTTGACATTGCGTACCGCCAACTTGTTTCCGGCCGGGATTTCCCAGCGGAGGGTGAGAGGATCTTTGGTGCCATACTTCGCATTGTTTTGATAGAAACCGGGCTTCCCGGATTCCATCTGCGATTTCATTTGGAACGATTCACCGGAGGCGGGGTTCGCCAGATCCGGTTCTACCTTGAGAGTCAGTACGCTCCAAACGGACTCCTTCCCGATGCCGGTGAAGATGGTCGTGAACGATTTACGAGGGAGTTTCGCCAAGCTCCGATCGAAAACGAGGTTGGTCGCTCCGATACCTTCCACATTGCGGTATTCCAAGCGAAGCTCGAAATGGGTAAGCGGCAACGTTACCGTGGCGGCCTTGCTGCCGCCGAGAAAAAGCTCGTTCTTCTCGGCGCGGACCTCGCCATCGACTTTCCAACCGAAGGAGGTATCGCCGTCAAAGAGCAGAAGCCACCCCTCGGCGATTTCCTTCGACGTCAGCGTGTTGGGTTTGGCATCGTCGGCCGCCCGGCAGGGCGCTGCCAGCGACAGCACGAACAGAACCGCGAGCAATCGGCGCATGGTGAAACCTCAGGTCAGTGAAAACCGCGCATGCGGCGCGCGATGGATGACGGCGCGGGCGTGGGCCTGCAAGGTGGCGACCTCGGCCATCAGGGCGGCCACCGCTGGGGCGCTGTCGGCGACCTCCAGCGACCAGCGGCACTCCCAGCGCCCTCCCGGCGGCAGCAGCGGTACACGCCCCTGCCGCCGCTCGAAACTCTTGAAGTTCGGATAATTCGTCGCCGGCTCCAGGCCCGCGACGTAACCTTCCTCAATTGCCCCGGTGTTCTTCCATACGGTGAAACACGGCAATTCCTGGCGGTTGAAGCGCAGGGCGACGGCCCGGTCGGCGGTGGCGTTGATGAGCAGCGCCAGCGTATGGCCGCGTGAATCGGCCAGCAGATCGTAGAGATAGACTTGCTCGGCGAAGCCGACCAGCGGGCCGGCGCAGGTTTCGTGCGTGTCGATGCCCTCGGCGGCGCGCGGCGTCTGTGGGGCCATCTCGCGGATGGGAGCGAGGACGCGACTGCCGGCTTCCAGAAACGGCGGGCCGAGGTTGCAGTGATAGAGCAGCTGCATCTCGACCGGGCGGGCGGCGCGGTTGGTCACGATGTCGTGGATCACCAGGCGATTCGAGCCGGGAACGGTGGTGTATGTCGTGTTCAGGCGCAATTGCGGACAGAACAGGGCGGTTTCTTCCACCTCGCCGCTGACGCTGAGTTCATAGGGCGGATCGAGGCTGACGCGCACCTCGACGGCCTGGGCGGGCAGATTGGCGATGCGGCCGTGCAAGGTCAGCGGGGTGCGGGTTTCGGCGTCCTCGCCGGGCGGGCCGTTGGAGGACAGGCCGCAGCGGCACAGCAGCTCGTCGAAGCCGGTCAGCCAGCCGAGTCCGCCGCGGTCGGTGAGCTGGACGTATTTGGGATGCACCGGACCGACGATCGGAGCGCGCCAGCCCAGCGGATTGCCGCGATAGTCGCCGCGCCATAGCCCCATGCCGCGCGTCGGCAGCACCGAAAACGACAGCGCCCCGTTGTGGACCTCGATCAAATCGAGTCCGTCGCGCAGACCGCCGCGGAGGGTGCGCTTGCGCAGCGACCAGTCGAACGGCGTCGGCAGGTGCAGCGTGTCGCTGCCGGTGGCGAAGCTGTCGAGCCAAACGTCGCCGTGCACGTCGGTCAGCGTCCACGTCTTGAAGCGTTGCATCATCGCGGTCCCTTGTCGTCGTCCGGTTTTTTCAGGATGCGGAACGAGTCGAGAAAGCGGCGGGCGTCTTCCAAATGTCTGGCGTCGCCCGGCGTCGAGGCGATCACTCGATAGAGTCGATTGTGTACCACGAACCATTTTTGCCGCATGTGTTGGCTGTCAATTTCGATGGTGATCTCCCGGCCCGGCCAACCGTTTTCGGTCAGGTCTCGTTCCTCGATCACTTGCGTCTGTCCTTGCTTTTGGGCGGCGCTCAACCAGTTTTCACCGATCGTCTTCAGAAGTTTCTCGGAAGGCAATTCCCGATACGCCTCGGCAATCTCGGAGTGGCTGATGCTGTATCGCGCCGTCCCGCCGTCCTGGGAGAGCCAGTGCCCCAACTCGCGCTGTTGCCCTTTTACAACTGGCCCTTCGCCCTCCGCCGGTTCGCCCGGCATCTCGATGCTGCAAACGCCGTCGGAGGTGGTGACGGTGCGCCATTCCCGCGGCGGCGTCGGCGGCTCGATAAAGAGCAACAAGATTGCGAAGATCATCAGCAGCGGCCCGGCCAGGCGAAACCAGCGCCGCACGCCGACCATGCGCTGTTCGTTGGCCGGGTCGGCGCTCGGTTGCCGGCCGATCAGGCGGAAGCCGAGCAGCGCGGCGAACAATCCTCCCAGGAAGGTGATCGTGGCGCCGACGAGGGCGGCCATCGACACGGGCTGCATCGCGGAATTCTCAGTTCATTTGACGCCGTGCATCATGGTGCCGATCTTGCGGACAAGCAGGAACAGCACCAGGGCCGCCGCGCCCAGGAGCGCCATGATGTACAGGAAATACTCGGTCGGCGTCCATTCGCCCCAGCGCTCGCCGAAGGCGCCCGCCGCGAAATTGCCGAAAAAGCTGGTCAGCAGCCACAGGCCCATCAGCATGGTGGCGAACTTCGCCGGCGCGAGCTTGGACACCATCGACAGGCCGACCGGCGACAGGCACAACTCGGCCAGCGTGGCGATGATGTAGAACCAGAACAGCCACCAAGAGCTGACGCGATGGCGGGCCGACTCCTGATACAGCGCGTTCATCGCGTCGCGGAACGTCGGCTCGCCGGCTGCGACCAGCAGCGCTTTTAGGTCCTTGTCGGCGAGGCGGTAATCGGTGGCTGTCAAGGTGTGGTCCTCTTTCTCGTAACGCAGTTTGCCGGGGTCGAGCGGGACGTATTTCATATCGAATCCCGGCGGTACCGGATTGAGCGTGACCGAGACAGAGAAACGATCGCCGGCGGCATCCTGCGATTTCGTCTGCAACTCCTTGACGGACTTCACGAACGATTCCGGCGCGGTATCGCGGACGATGCGGTCGCGCTCCGTGTCGGCGAGCACGCCGGTCATGTGGAGCATGTGCGCGTCCTTGTCGTAGGTGAGTCGGCCGGCCTGGTAGGGCTTCAGGGCATGGTCCTCTTCGCCGCTCAGCTGATTGCTCGGACTGAGCTTGATTTGCGACGGCAGAGATCCATTAAAAGAGACATCGGTCGGCCCGTTCTCGCGTTCGGCGGCGACGATCATCAATCCGAACGCCAGGCTGATGAGCAACAGTCCGATGGCCATCTTCAGAGGCACGGACGGATTCAGTCCGCGGCGATCCAGATAGGTCCATAACCAGGCGAACACGGGGGCGAGGAGGAAGATGGCGAGAGCGTTGATCGACTGGAACCATTCGGTGGCGACGGGGTTCCACAGATCGGTGAACCAGGCCCACAGGCCGGAACCGGCCTTACTTTTCTTGGTGGGATCTTCGACCTTGCTCGGTTTGAGCCGCCACATGGTGACCCAGCGCGACAGACCGCCGTTGAGGGTGGCCGTTGTTTCCTGCCCCTCCTGCCCCTTGTCTTTCGGGGTCGCCGCGGGCTTTTCGGGATACAAGGGCGGCGCCTCGGCCGGCCGGGTTAGGTAACGATTGGTGGCCTTGTCGGCCCAGACGTTGAGGGCGTTGCCGGCCTGCTCGAAAGCGGCCCAGAAGAACACCACGAACACGCCGAGAACGTAGATGGTCAGCACGCGATCGCGCAAGGCGCCGCGAGGATGGCCGAGAATCCACGCCGAGATCAGGGCGCACACGGCCACGATGCCCAGCGAAACCAGCGTATCGTTGGCGACGTACTCGGACAGGGCGGCCTTGTTCAGAAACTCCGGCGCGGCCGCCTGTTTTGTCGTGAGGAGGTGGCTCGCGATGCGGACCGCTCCGAGCGCGATGGCACCGATCAGCAGCGCGTAGCCGATCAGCCGCAGCAGTCCGGGCGAGACCCGGTTCAGCGTGGGAACCGTGGACGGCACCTGCTCGGCCTTTTCCTCGGAGATGGCCTCCCGCCCTGCAACGGGTTGGCCACCGGCTGCAGTCGTTCCCGCGGCCGCCTCCTCCGGTTTCAATTCGATCACCCAGCGCAGGCCGGCGAGGTAGACGAGCAAACCGAGCAACATGCCGATGCCCGCCGCCATGAAGCCGGTGTGCCGGCCGCCGAGCGTGTTCAGCGCCAGCCAGCCGCATACCAGCGGCGAGAGGAACGCGCCGAGGTTGATGCCCATGTAAAAAATGGTGTACGCCCCATCGCGGCGCGGATCGTTCTGCGGATAAAGCCGGCCGACCTGCGTGGACATGTTCGGCTTGAAGAAGCCATTGCCCAGGATCATAAAAACGAGCGCCATGTAGAAGATCGGTTCCGGCTCGAACGTCAGCAGGAACTGGCCGATGGCCATGAGGATGGCGCCGATGATGACCGCCCATTTGTTGCCCAGGTAGCGATCGGCGAGGAACCCTCCCAGAAGCGGCGTCAGATAAACGAGGCTGGTGTACCACTTATACACCGAGGAGGCTTGGCGCTGCGTGTACTTGAAGTGATCGAGCATGTACAGCACCAGCAGCGCCCGCATGCCGTAGTAGCTGAAGCGCTCCCACATCTCAGTGAAGAACAGCACGTACAGGCCGAGCGGATGACCGAGGAACGTGCGCTGCTGCGAGGTGGGTTGTCCGGCTGCGGAACTGCTCATGCTCGTGGTCCTCCTCCACCGGCCTAACACGCAAGAATTCCGGGCGAGGCAGGATGATTGTAGCGAGGGCCGATGAGGGGGGAAAGCAGAATAGCGGCGAAAGACGGCGGGCGGAGGGAGAAACCTCCGCCCGCCGTCGTGGGAGTAGCGGGGCGGCCTTACCAACTGCTGTCGAAGGTCAGGCCGTCGGAGGGGTTGAGGGCCAGGTTCCACGAGTACGAGGAAACGCCCGAGGAGATCATGCGGACGCTGCCGTCGCCCATGCCCGACATCATGCCGGCCGAATAGGGCGACTGCAAGCGCATCGAGTCGCAGGCGCTGACGTTCGGCCCCATCTGCGGCAACGGCAGCGAGAGATAGTTGGCCGAGGTGTACCAGTAGGGCCAGGTCGGCGGATTGCCGCACATGCCCATTTCCCATCCGACCGCCATCCCACTGCAAACGGTGAACTGCTGGCCGAACACGAGGGTGTTCGAGGTTCCGTCGCTGAACGTGGAGGGAATCTTCGCCGAGCCGCCTGCCGTGTTGCCGAAGACGAGGTAGTTCGCGGTGTAGCTGCAACCGCCGTAGGGACCGCCCATCATGGTGACAATGCCGTTGGACGGCATGGTTGGATCGGCCGGTCCCATGTACACCTTCAGCGGTGTGTTCATGCACATATCCGAACTCGTCATCACCTGGTTGTAAAGGTTCTGCTGCTCCAGAAAGGGCAACAAGAAGTATTGCAGCGTGCCCATGCCGGCAGGCGGCCCCATGCCGCCGTTGGGATTGGGGAAGTTGTTGTACACGGGCGGCAGTATACCGTAGGTGTCGTTGCAGTTATGGATGGCGAGGCCCAGTTGCTTGAAGTTGTTGCTGTCCTGTGTGCGGGCCGCTGCCTCGCGGACCTTCTGCACGGCCGGCAGCAATAACCCGATGAGGATCGCGATAATGGCGATGACCACGAGCAGTTCGATCAGCGTGAACGCGGTGCGTCGAGGAGACATGGTGTCCTCCAAGAAATAAAGGAAATCGAGAATAACGCCTGGACGGTGTGGAGGACGCGCCGCGGCGGGTGAAATACTTCCGTCGCCCTCCGGATCGGGCGTGTTGCCGGAGAGTTCGGGAGCAGACGGTGGGTTGGCAGGTTGAGCCAGATCGGCGGCAGGACGTGGGCCGCCCATTCGGAAGGACCGACCGGCACAGGGTCCGGCGGGACCGAGAACGGAAGAGGCGATCGCTTCGAGCAAGTCGGTCCCGAACAGGGTTGGGGATGGTGCTCGAAAGGAATGGAAGTTGGCAGCATCGGGGACAAACGCGCGGCGAGCGTGGACTCCAAGCCGTGCGCGATCGATGGGTGAACGATCGTGGGGTAGTCACAGCCAGCGTGGAGGGGCGCGGGCGCACCGAGGACGAAGAGGGAGAGGGCCAGCGCCGCTCCCGCACGCCATCGAAGCCCGATTCTCGCGGCCGCCGCTGTTGTCGCCGGCGGGGCCGTGTCCTTGTCACGCATCGCTTGCGCCCGGCTCAGGGGTTACTTTTTCTCCTCTTTCGACGGCTTTTCATCCATGAACACATTTTCCGCCTCCAGGGGTATCTGAAAGGCGTCGGCCACGCGCGTCATGTAGTTGCACCAGCAAACGTACCAGACTGTATCGAGGGCGCGCTCGCGCCCCAGATGGGCCGTCAGTACGTCGATGTCCGCCTGGCGCACGGCCCACGGCGTTCGCGTCAGCTTGCGGGCGAACAGCAGCCCGGCGCGCTCGTCCGGTTTGAACGACGACCAGTCGCCGCTGGCCAGCTTCGAGACGCGCTCCTTCAGACCCAGCTCATCGAGGCCCGCGACCGCGAGCAACATTTGCGTGTGGCCCATTCAGTAAAAGCACTGCAAGGAGCGCGTGACCACCCAGAACATCGACTCGTGAAACACCGGATCGAGGTCCGATTCCTGGTGGAAGGCGCGCAAGCCGCCGAGCCAGGCTGCCGCCAGCCGCGGCTGATGGCCGTAGGTCAGCAGGCTCCACTTGATGCGAATCGGCTTCTCCGGCTTGGGCACGCTATCCGGCAAGTTGTCGCGCACGATCTCCCAATCGGGGATGGACACGCGGGCCTGACGGCGAGCGATCTGTCCGTTCAACTTCTGCCGCAGCGAATCGAAGGAGGCGGCGGTCCATTCCGGATCGTCCACTTTCTCCGGCACCGGCGGCGGGTTCTTGGCCGGCGGAGAAACCTTCCGCTTGGGTTTCTCTTTTTTCTCTTCCGCCTTTTTCGCGTCCTCCTTCTTGTCCGGCGGGGGCGGCTTGTGGAAGCGGACCTTGGGAGGAGGCAAGGGTCCGTCCGGCTCGACGGACACGCCGAGACCGAGCAACAGCCGGTCCTGGAAGTTGGCGTAGGCGGCGACGAGAACGATCGCCACGACCTGTTTTTCGCCGTAGAGCTTGACGAGCTGAGCGACCTGCTTGTCCTCGACGGTGTAGGCCGCTTCGACGAGCTGTCGCACCAGTTGCAAGGCCAGACGTTCCGCTTCGGGCAGACGATCGAGCTGGCGCGGCAAATTGTCGATGTCCTCGGCCTTACCGTGCGCCTGGATGTAATCGAAGCGGGCGTAGGCTTTGGCGTAGTCGCAGCGGTTGGCGTCGGCCGCGATCCAGCGCAGCTTGGCCCGCAGGCGCGGCGGCAACGGACTCTCGACGCGCTGGGCGTAATCCAGTTCGATCATGGCCGCCGCCGTCTTGGGCAGCGTGCCGGCCAGCGCCCGAATCCACACCGGCAGCCGTTGGCCGCCTCCTTCTTCCGCGCGGGGCATTTTCTTCCACGCCTCCACATCCGTCACTACCGGGACGTGAGCCGGTCCGGCCCACCCCAATCCCGGCGCCAACAACAAGACGCCCGTCATCCAGGCGATTCGTCGCGGTTTCACGAAGCAACTCCTTCCAGGTTCGGGGAATGACACGCCGGGTTTCGCCGTTGGCATTGCAGACGCTGCCAGCGACGGCGGCGCTCCTGGTAGAACAGCACCGGCAAAAACAGATCGATGACTTCATCGGCGATGAGGATGCCCCCCAGCACCGGAATGACCATCGGCTTGATGACCTCGGCGCCGACGCCGTTAGTCCACAAGAGCGGAGCCAGGCCGAGGATCATCGTGCATTCGGTCAGCAGCTTGGGGCGCAGGCGATGGACGGCGCCGTCCATCACCGCCTGACGCAATTGTTCCAGGGTAAGATTTTCGAGTCCGCCGGCGCGGGCGATGGCCTCACGCAGATAGACGAGCATGATAATGCCGGTCGCGGTGGCCATGCCGAAGCAGGCGATGTAGCCGATCCACACCGTCACCGAAAACTTGTAGCCGAACAGCCACTGCGCGAAGACGCCGCCGGCCAACGCTCCCGGCACGGCCAGCATCATCAAGACCGCGTCGGCCAAATCGTGATACGTCAGCCACAGCACGAAGAAAATCAGACCGATCACCAGCGGCAGAATCAGCACCAGGGTATTGCCGGCCCGCTGCTCGTGCTCGAACTGCCCGGTCCATTCGAGGTAGACGCCGGGCGGCAGCTCGACCCGCGCCGCGACGCCCCGCCGCGCCTCCTCGACGAACTCGCCGCTGTCCCGGCCGCGCACGTTGAGACGGACGTAATTGCGGAGCAAGCCGTTCTCGCTCTTGATCGTCGCCGGACCCTCGGCGATGCGCACCTCGGCCACGTCGGCAAGACGCACGTATCCGCCCGACGCGCCGCGCACCGGCACCGGCAGTTCGCGGGCCGACTCCTCGTCGGCGCGCCAAACGCGCGGATAGCGGATGCGCACGGCATGACGTTCGCGGCCCTCGACGGTCTGCGTCACCACCTTGCCGCCCAGCGCGACCTCGACCACTTCGTTAATGTCGGCCACGCTCACGCCGAGTCGCGCGGCGCGGTCGCGGTCGGGATGGATTTGCAGATAGCCCTTGCCGCGCAGCCGGTCGGCGATGACGTTGGTCGCGCCGGGCACCTTTGCCACCACGGCTGCCACGCGCTCCGAAGCGGCGATCACGTCTTCCAGACTCCGGCCCAGAACGCGGATGCCGACGGTGGTGTTCACGCCGGTCGAAAGCATGTCAATGCGATTCTGGATGGGCCGGGTCCAAACATTGGTCCATCCCGGCATCTGCATGGTCCGGTCCAGTTCCCCGCCGAAGTCGGCCAGTTCGCTCCGCTCCGCCTGCCAGAGCAGAAGAGACTCGGCGAAGCGTCGTGTCAGCTCGTCTTGCACGCGATCGAGGGCGGGGTGCGGATCGAGAGACGGCAGCGACGGCGGGGGAGCCGACGATCCGTGGTGATGATGTCCCAATCGAGCGCCAGCGGCGGCCGGCTCGGTGCGCAGCCGGCGGCGCTGTTCGAGGTTTGCCGCCGCATCCGCGTCGATCACCTTCGAGCGTCCCAGCAGTTCCTCCAGGATGAGGCGGGTGAAAAGCGGCGCCGCCCGTTCGGGAAGTTCCTCGTCGAGCTTGTGGACGTGGGCAAGCCAGAGGCGGCGTTGCTCGTCCGTCAGCGATTGGTGCAGATAGCTGAAAAGCGTGGGCGGCGTTCCACCCAGCAGAGTATCGATGCTGAGGACGGCGCGGCGGATCGGACCCGGTCGATAACGCAGCGGATCGCCGCCCGGTTGAAGAAAACTCATCGCTTCGAGTTGCCGCACCGTATCCCGCGCGAGCAGGCTAACATCCTCCGGCGTCAGATCGTGGGCCAGTCGAAGAGGAAAACTGGGAACGTCCGGCTCGCTCAAGCGTTGCAGCTCGATGGAGTTGAGGCGGCGCGGCAGACTGCCGTTGTCGAAGAGCAGTTCGGCCAGTTCCGCGCGGCCGGCGCGGATGAGGACGTGGCCCAGTTCGCGCTCGAACTCCTGATTGCGCTGATAGGCGTACTCGCGCATCTGGGCGTCGAACACCGGCAGCACGGCCATCACCGCTTCGTTGACCAACCCCGTTCGTGACGCGTCCGCGCCGGGATTGTCGATCAGCCAGGCCGCATCGAGCGCATCGAGGACCGCTCGCGCCTGGTGTTCCGCATCGGCGGGCCGCAGTTTGCGCCGCGGCCACAACGCTCGCGGTCGAAAATTCACCATCGTCTCGATCATATCCAGCGGCGCCGGATCGGTGGACGTTTCGGCGCGGCCGGCTTTCCCGACGACCATGTCCACTTCGGGAAAGCGGCACAACACCATGTCGCGTTCCTTCAGGTCGTCGGCCGCCTGCCCCACGGAGGCCAACGGCACCGTGATGGGCATGTCCATGACCATGCCCTCATCCAAAGCCGTGATGGGTTCGTAACCCAGCGGCGCGATGCTCTGCTGAGCGACAATTGCGATCGGCACCAACGTGAGGACGACGGCGATGCGCGTGAGCGTTCGCCGCGCCGCCCACAGACTGCCGAGCACGGCGAGGGCCAAGGTCAGCAAAAAGACCCAGCGATTGCCGAGCGGCGCCAGGCCCACCAGGAACGTCACGCCGACGAACCAGACGATGGCGACGGGGTGTTCCAGCACGAAGGCGAGCACCGGACGATAGGCGAGGATGACGCCGCGCACCAGCCAGCTATCCATCTCGCCGCGCAGCCGGCCGCGAATGAACAGCGTACACAGGGCGGGAACCAGCGTGACGGCCAGCACGGCGACCGACACCAGCGCGAAGCACTTGGTGAAGGCGAGCGGCCGAAACATCTTGCCCTCGATGCCGCCCAGCGCGAACACCGGCAAAAACGACAGCAGCATGATGACGACCGAGAAGAAGATCGGTCGGCCGACCGTGCGGCAGGCCGACAGCACGATGTCGCGCACGTCGCCCGTCACCGGCTTGTCGCCGAAGCGCTCGTGCAGACGGTGCATGACGTTCTCGGCCATGACGATCGACGAATCGACGAGCACGCCGATGGAAATGGCGATGCCGGCCAGTGACATGATGTTCGTCTGAATGTCGGCGAGTCCGAGGCGGCGCAGCAGCCACATGATGAGGAACGACGCCAGCGCCGCCAACGGCAGCGTCAGGGCGATGACGAACGAAGTGCGGAAGTGCAGCAGCACGAGCAGCACGCAGACCGTGGCCGTCAGGATGGCCTCGATCAGCGTGCCGGTGACGGTGCCGATGGCGCCGCGAATCAGAGGTGTGCGATCGTAAAAGGGAACGATGCGCACGCCGGACGGCAAGCCGGCTTGCATCTCCTCGATCTTGTCTTTCAAGCGGCGCGTGACTTCCAGGGCGTTCTCGCCCTCGCGCATGAGAACGACGCCGCCGGTGACTTCGTTGCCGTCTTTTTCCAGGACGCCGCGGCGCGGAGCGGGAGCGAGAGAAATCGCCGCCACTTCGGACAGTCGAACGACGCCGCCCGACGAACGCGGCACCAGGATGTTTTCCAGATCGTGCGCGGCGCGTTGCGGATCGAAGTCGGCGTCCTCCTTCGCCGATTGGCCGAGCCAACCGACGCCGTGAACGATGTACTCGACGTTGGCCTTGTGGATGACATCACCGCCGACCGCCGCGTTGCAGCGCGGCACCGCTTGCAGCACGTCCGCCAGTTGCACGCCCAGCGCGCGCAGACGTCGCGGGTCCACCTCGACGGCGTACTCCCTGGAATATCCGCCGACGCTGGCGACCTCGGCCACACCTGGCACGGACGTGAGTTGGGGGCGAACGTACCAGTCCTGCACGGCGCGCAGTCGGCCGAGATCGTAGCCCTGGCCCTCGACGGTGTACCAGAAGATTTGTCCCGTCGCGGCGGCGTCCGGCGCCAGGGCCGGCACCACTCCGGCCGGCAGCGCGTCGCGGGCGCGCGGCAATCGCCCAGCCACCTGCTCGCGCGCCGCCGCCGTGGTCACGGAATCCTCGAAGATGATGCTGATCGTCGAGAAATTGAAATCGCTGGACGAGCGCACCACGCGCACGCCGGCCAGACCCTGCAACAGCAACGACAGCGGGTAAGTGACCTGCGCTTCGATCTCCGGCGGACTGTGGCCGGGCCATTCCGTGAAGACGATCACCTGATTTTCGGACTGGTCGGGGATGGCGTCCATCGGCGTGTGATAGACGGCGTACAGTCCGGCCAGCGCCAGCAGCAGACCGGCGACGATGACCAGCCAACGATTGCGGATCGAGAATTCGATCAGGCGCTCGATCATATTTGCATCCCGCTCGCCCTTTCACTTCGCCGGCAACTTGGCCAGGTACTTCGCGGGGCTCCTGCGCAGCGGCTTCTCACACGCCTTACAACAAACGAACACCACGCGCCCCGCCACCTCCACGCGAACCGGACCGCCCATCGCATCGAGCGCTTCGCCGGTGACAGGGCACGTTTTCTGTTTCGCCGCGAGCCGTTGATCCTCCGTTGAAAGCGAACTCGGCGCGGTCGCCGGCGCGGCGGGCGTCGGCTCGCTTGCGCCGCGGGAGGCGCCGAAATAGGCGGCGGCCAATCCGCGATCAAGGCCCATCTCCGCGTCGAGCAGGAACGCCCCGGTAGC
Organism: Gemmataceae bacterium; assembly: GCA_036557825.1. Taxonomy (GTDB): domain Bacteria; phylum Planctomycetota; class Planctomycetia; order Gemmatales; family Gemmataceae; genus JAJPHU01. The sequence continues at coordinate 10,872 of DATBGU010000063.1, read as the reverse complement.
GGCGACGCGCTGACCCGTTTCCAGGCCGCGCAGCACCGGATAAAAATCTCCGCAGCGCGGGCCGACCACGACCTCGACCGCGTCGAACATGCCGGGACCGTTCTCGACAAAAACCACCTTCCGCGCTCCGTGATCGATCACCGCGCCGCACGGCACCGCCGCCCCCTGCCCCATGGCCAGCGTCGCTTGCGTCCCGGCCTGGTGCAGCAGTGGTTCGACGCCGCCGGGAAAAGCCGGCATTGCCGGAGCGAAGAGCGTGTGCAGCGCCAGGTCGGCCGCGGTTTGGTTGCGCCACTCTTCAAGGACGGCACGCTGCCACCACGGTAGACGCATGATCGGCGCCTCGGCGCGTGCTGTGATGAGTGTGCCGGGACGCAGTTCGCGCTCCGGGTCGTCGATCTCCAGACGGACGGAGGCGGATTCGATGCGGGCGATCTTCCCCTGAAAAGGCACATGGCCCGGAAGTGGATCGGCGTCCACCTCGATCGTCTGTCCCTCACGCAAGAACGGCAAGTCCACGGCGAACACCTCGGCCCGCACGGCAACCGCGGAAGTGGAGCGCGATTGCTCCACGACGCCGACCAGCACGACCTCGCGACGCAAGGGGCGATATTCGATGTCGGCGGTGCGGATGCCGGCGAGCTGCACGCGGTAGGGCGAGAACTGCATGCGGGCCAGAACGCCGTCGGGAAGCGGCACGGACTCGCCCTTTTTGCGGCGAACGAGGGTCATGTTGCACACCGGACATTTGCTCGGCCAATCCGAGACGACGCCCGGACACATGGGACACCAGTATTCCGTATCGGCCGAGATCGCCCCGTCGGGAACGGCGGACGAGCGCGTCCATCGGTCCCAGTAGTTGCGCAGCACGTGCCAGTAGCCGACCAGGAGCAGCACGGCGACGAGAACGAGGAAGAAGCGCAGACGGACGATCAGCACCCGCACGGCCAGCCAAACGGAGCGCCGCGCGGGCGTCCGGGAGCTGGGATCAAAAAAAGACATGATGTCTCTCGTGGTCTCAATGGTGCGAGCGGCCCGTTTTGCCCTCGCTCTCGTTGCCGACGCAATCCCAGTGGATCATCATCTCGTAGTCCTCGTAGCGGAACACCCACAAGGGATCGATGCCGAAGACGACGAAGCGCACGCGCTGTTCTTCCGCCGGGTTTTCCAGACGCAGTCGCACGGCGAAACAGCGCGGTCCCTCTCCCGGCGTCTCGCCCAGGATGGTGAAGCCTCGCAAGGTTTGCCCCGGAGTGCGGCAGTTGTCCACCAGCATGACCGTGGGAGAAAAGCCCTCCAGCTTCCCTGGCGGTTGTCCTTCCTGCCAGGAACGCAACGCCGCCTCCAACGCCCCGCGCGCCGACTCGGTAGGCGGCGAATAGCGCGCGTTCGAGAGGCGGCTGCCGCAACCGGCGGCGACCATCGCGCAGCCAGCCGCCAGCCACAGACACATCGAGGGTACGCGACGCATGGCCCTGTCTCTTTCGCGCTACATCCCGGCCGGGGCCTTGTAATCGTCCTCGCGGTAGATCCACAGCGGTTCCTTGCCGACCACGAAGTAACGAGTCGTGACCTGCTTGCCGGCCGGCCGTTGCATCGTCAAACGCACCGCGAAAACGCGCGGTCCCTCGTTCGCTTCCTCATTGAGGATTTCGTAAGCCGCGATCCGTTCGCCGTACTGCCAGTGCGAATCCACGGCCTGCACGGCCACCGGCGCGCCCTCGATGGGGCCCGGCCTCTTGCCGTCGCGCCAGGCGCTCAGCGTCGCCTCCAGCGCCTGCCGCGCCTTGTCCTCCGAGGGAACGTATTTGCTGTAACTTTTGTCCGCGCAGCCGGCGCAGGCCGTCAACAAACTCAGCACCACAACCAACCCAATCGATCGTATGCGACGAGTGAACATGAAAGTGCCTCCTCTTTAGAAATCCGAACCCAGGACTTCACCGCCGTTGCGCGAGCCGAGCGATCGCCACGTCGTCAGCGAGATGCCGTTGACGACGAAGTGGACGCTGCCGTCCGCCAACAGCACGTTGACGCCGTTGGTGTGCATGCTCGTCGGCGGCACGACCATGGCCATGTTCGACATGTTGCCGGGGAAGCCCGTCGAGGCGCAGGTGGTCGAGTTGGGCACGACCATGTGGTTGTACGTCGTGCAGCACATCTCCCCCATGACCCAACTGTAACCTTGCTTGCTGGTCAGCGGCGTGGCCGTGGCCGGATTGGTGGATGTGCATTGCGCGAAGGCCTGGTTCATGCTGCCGGCGACGGGCATGATGTACATGTCGGTGCGCGGGTTGGGAAAGCCCTGGCCGCGCAGCTTCTCGCTGAACATCGCCGTGTTGCTGGTGCCGTCGGTGATGTCGGTCAGGCGAACATTGCTGAGGTAATAGAAGACGCCGTCGGCCCGCGCCGTGGGATCGAGCGTGCTGGCTTGCTGCTCGCTGACATCGCACATATACGTGGTGCCCATGTTGCCGAGGTAGTTGTTCTGGCCCGGCCAGTCGGGCGGCTGCGGCGCCGGGTCGGACGGGCAGAGGAAAGTCTTGACGACCGTCCGGCAGGCGGCGGCGTTTTGCCGTCCGGGATTTTGGTAGGCCGGCATGAAGGCGACCGCGCCGCCCATGCCGGGCGTCTCCGGCGGATAGGTGAAGTCGATGCTCCTGTACAGGTTGTCCTGTTCGATGAACGGCAGCAGCAGGGCGTGGACCGACCAGCGCGGGTAAACCGGCACGCCGGGCACCAGGGGGCTGCCGCGGTAGTCCTTGCCCTTGCCGTAGGGGAGGGACTTGTAGACGTCGTTGTAGCTGTGGCAGGCCAGCCCGATCTGCTTGAGGTTGTTGTCGCACTGCGTTCGAGCGGCGGCTTCGCGCACCTTCTGCACGGCGGGCAGGAGAAGACCGATAAGGATGGCGATGATGGCGATGACCACCAACAGCTCGACCAGCGTGAAGGCGGACCTTCGGCGTAACATGGACCATCTCCGGGCACAAAAAGAGAGAAGTAATCCCAAGGATCGCGGACCACTTCCGGGCCGTCCGGCGCGAACGGCGCGGGCGCAAGGGAACGGTCAAGCCCCGAAGAGGGTCGTCGCCGTTCGCCGCGTCTCCACGCGGATTCGTGCGGACTCACGGCCTGCGGTGTGGACCGCTGCCGTCTCCTTGAACCATCGAGTTCAGAGAGCGCTTGCGTTGTTTGTGGGAACGATCAGAAGGCGGAAGAGGAGCGGGGTGGATGGAAAATGTCGCGGCCGTGACGAATGAGGGGGGCGGGTTCGACCGGGTCAAGGGAGGCGCCCGGTGGGGCAACGGGAATCAGTGAACGCGGATCGAGCAGCGCCCAGGAATCGACTTGCACACTTGGCGGACTGGGAATCGTCACCGGCGAGGGAGCGGGCCGGCGCGAACAGGTCGGACCGTGACAGGGGGCATCCGATCGAGACGGCAAAGGGCTGACGGGTTTCGAGGCGTGCGGCATGTTGTGGGAGGATGAAACCGAAGTAGGCTCACCGCGCCACACCGCCACAGGGTAGTCACAGCCGGCGTGGACGGCGGACGGCGCGGCGAAACTCCCGGCCAGAAGTGCCAGAAGCACGCCTGGAGAGCCTCGCGTCCGAGTTCTCTTCCCAGAGCAACTCATGCCATCCTACCGGGTTCGTTCCCCACCTCGTTGGAAGGCCGTTTCATCGAGGAGATTAATGGGCGCAGACCGTCCTCGATGGAGGGTTGTTGGGATTGATCGTATCCTCCCGCTGAGTTTGATTCAAGAGAAAAGCGACAGGCGTCCGCCGTTTGCTCCGCATGAGATGCCGATTGCTCGTCAAAGCGGCAAATCGCAGGCGCTTTCATAACATGCCAGAAGGGACAACGGCCCGCCCGGAGAGATCATCATGAGTGTGCAAGCGAAATTCACCAATCGCCTCAGCCACGAAACCAGCCCCTATCTGCGGCAGCACGCCCATAACCCGGTGGACTGGTATCCCTGGGGCGCCGAGGCGCTGGCGCGGGCGAAGCAACTCGACCGGCCGATTTTCCTCAGCATCGGTTACTCGGCGTGTCACTGGTGCCACGTCATGGAGCACGAGAGTTTTGAGAATGAAGAGGTCGCTAAAATACTCAATGACGAGTTCATCAGCATCAAGGTCGATCGCGAGGAGCGGCCGGACCTCGATCAGATTTACATGGCGTCGGTACAAATGCTGACCGGCGCGGGTGGCTGGCCGATGTCGGTGTTCCTCACGCCGGACTTGAAGCCGTTCACCGGCGGCACCTATTTCCCGCCGGACGACCGCTACGGCCGGCCGGGGTTCAAGCGATTGCTCCTACACATCGCCGAGGTTTGGCGCACGCGCCGCGCCGATGTCGAGGAGGCGGCGTCGCAGATCACCGGACATCTGCGCGATTTCGGGCGGCTGGAAGCGGAGGAGGGCGAACTGGACGCCGGGCTGCTGCGGACGGCGCTAGGCGGATTGGCCCGCGCGTTCGATGCCCGCAATGGTGGTTTCGGCCAGGCGCCCAAGTTTCCGCATCCGATGGACCTGCGTCTCCTCTTGCGCTGCTGGAAGCGCTTCGACGATCCGCAGGCGCTGGAGATGGTCCGCGTCACGCTCGACCACATGGCGCGGGGCGGCATTTACGATCATCTCGGCGGCGGCTTCGCCCGCTACAGCACCGACGAACGCTGGCTGGTGCCGCACTTCGAGAAGATGCTTTACGACAACGCCCTGCTCGTGCCCTGTTACCTGGAGACGTTCCAGGCCACCGGCGAACCGTTTTATCGTGAGATCGCCGAGGAGACGCTCGGCTGGGTGCTGCGGGAAATGACCAGTCCCGACGGACCCTTTTACAGCACGCTCGACGCCGACAGCGAGGGCGAGGAAGGCAAATTCTACGTCTGGACCGCCGAAGAGATCGAGCAGATCCTGGGCCGCGAGGATGCCGAGCTTTTCGACGCGGTGTATGGCGTCGAGCCGGAGGGCAACTGGGAGCACGGCAAGAACGTCCCGCATCGCGTCAAGACGTTCGCCCAGTACGCGCGTCTCAACGGCGTGAGCGAGACGGACCTGCGCACGCGGCTCGATGCCTGCCGCCGCAAGCTGTTCGAGGTGCGCAGCCGGCGCGTTTGGCCGGGACGCGATGAGAAGACGCTGACATCGTGGAACGGCCTGATGATCGGCGCGTTGGCCCAGGCGGCGCAGGTGCTGGACCGCCCCGATTACGCCGCGTCCGCCGCCCGCGCCGCCGAGTTCATCCTCACGCGCATGCGCACGAAAGACGGCCGGCTGCTGCGGACCTGGAGCGCCGGGTCGGAGCCGAAACTGAACGCCTATCTCGAAGACTATTCGTTCCTGATCGATGCCCTAGTGTCGCTGTACGAGGCGACGTTCGCGCCGCGCTGGATCGAGGCAGCGCTGGATTTGACCGAAGTGATGGTCGATCAGTTCTGGGATACGGCCGACGGCGGGTTCTTTTACACTGGACGCGATCATGAATCGCTGATCGCGCGCGGCAAGGATCCGCACGACAACGCCATCCCGTCGGGCAATTCGATGGCGGTGACGGCGCTTCTGCGCCTGGTGAAATTGACGGGGCGCATGGACCTGCAAGAGAAGGCGGAGACGACGCTGAGGTTGTATCGTGGTCTGCTGGGCAGTCATCCGCTGGCGGCGGGACAGATGTTGCTGGCGCTGGATTTTCACCTCGGTCCCGTTCAGGAGATCGCCATTGTCGGTGACCTGGCCGACGCCGACACGAGGCGGGTGCTTCGCATTCTGAATGGCTCGTATCAGCCGCATCGAGTGGTTGCGCTGAAGACGCCGGACAGCGACGAGAAGATGTTGGAGGAAACGCTGCCACTATTGGCGGGCAAGCCGTCGCAAGGGCCGGTGACGGTGTACGTTTGCCGCAACTTCACCTGTCAGGCGCCGCTGGTCGGTGTCGAAGCGGTGGAGGCGGCCCTTACCAGCCCGCAGCGCCAGCAAGGGGAGTAACGAAGCCCTTGCTGGCGCTGCGGGCTGGTGAAGATCGTATGGCGCGGGTATAATCCTCCTGTGGAACATCTTCACAGCCCCGCGCCGCCTCGATGGGCTTGATAACGGCGCCTGAAAGGATGAGTGATGTTAAACTGCGTCAGGCCATCGCGCTCGAAGCCGCTCGCCTGATGTACGAACGCATCGAGTCCGAATACTTCACCGCCAAGCGCAAGGCCGCCAAACGGCTGTGCCGCCGCAGTCTCAAACCCGAAGACCTCCCCTCCAACGCCGAGATCCGCGAACAAATCCAGCTTTTCGCCCGCATTCACGAGGGCGACAAACGCACGCGGCACCTGCGCGACATGCGCATTGAGGCGCTGCGCCTGATGCGCCTGCTGCGCCAGTTTCGGCCGCGGCTCATCGGCAGCGTCATGACCGGGCACGTCCGTAAAGGCTCCGACATCGACCTTCACGTCTTCAGCGACAGTCCCGCCCTTATCAGCGACCTGCTCGAACAGGCCGGCTGCCAGTTCGACCTCGAACGCAAGCAGGTCGTCAAACACGGCGAAGCGCGCGTTTTCACGCACATTCACGTGTTCGATCGTTTCAATTTCGAGCTGACGGTCTATCCCGAGGACAAGGCGCATTACGTCTTCAAAAGCTCGATCACCGGCAAGGCCATCGAGCGCGCCTCGATCCGCGAGTTGGAGGAATTGCTGGCCCGCGAGTACCCGGATCTCCATCTCGATGAGGAGCTGCGCGCCGCGGAGGCGGAGGTGGATCCGTATCCCGTTTTCCGCATGTTGCTGGCGCCCTTGGAGAACGTGCAGGGGTCGGCGGTGTATCACCCGGAAGGCGACGTGCTGTATCACTCGCTCCAGGTGTTCGAGTTGGCACGCGATCGGCGAGCCTACGATGAGGAGTTTCTGTTGGCGGCGCTGCTGCACGATGTCGGCAAGGGACTCGACCGAAGCAATCATGTCGAGGCCGGCTTGCAGGCGCTGGACGGACTCATCACCGAGCGCACCCGCTTTCTGATCGAGCATCACATGCACGCGCTCGACTACCGTACCGGCAAGCTCGGCGCGAGGTTGCGGCGCGAACTGGAAGCGTCGCCGGACTTCGAGGAACTGATGCTGCTGCACGAATGCGACGCCGGCGGCCGTGTGCCGGGCGCGGCGGTGTGTACACTCGATGAGGCGCTCGAATACCTGCGCGAACTGGAGCGCAGCAACAGCGAATGATCGGAGGAGCGGAATGCTCAACGAACTGACGGCGGGTTATCCCGTAGTGGTGCGCCAGGCGGTCGTCTGGGGCGAGATGGATTCGTACCGCCACGTCAATAACGTCGTGTATTTCCGCTACTTCGAGAACGCCCGGCTCGAATACTTCCGTCGATTGAGGTGGCCGGAGTTCGAGCAGGAGAGCGGCGTCGGTCCCATTCTGGCGGCGACGCAGGCGCGCTTTCGCCGCGCGCTGACGTACCCCGATACCATCGCCATCACCGCGCGGCTGGTCACGCTCGACGAGGATCGCTTCACCTTAGAGCATCGCATTTTCAGCGAACAACTCGGCGACGTGGCCACGGAGGGACAGGGCACCGTGGTCGCGTTTCACTACGGGCGCGGCGAGAAGGTGACGTTGCCGGAGGAATTGCGGCGACGCATTGCCGAACTGGAGGCCAGCGTGCCGTGCGTGTAACTCACCACTCCGCAGCGCCAGCAAGGGAAGAAGTTCCCCTTGCTGGCGCTGTGGAGTGGTGGAGTTTCTTATCGAAGCTTCTCCTTCTCCTCCGGCGGTTGCACAGGGGGCGGAGCGGGCGGAACAATCGGAGTAGGTGGAACGGCAGGAGCGGAGTAATACGGAGTAGGAGAATACGCCGGCGAACTGATGGGGACATAGGAACCGGGCGTGTACGACGGTTCGTCCTTGTCGTAGTACATGAAGAAGTCGCGCGGGCTGCGGGCATAGGGGTGTGTGGGGAAGGTCGGCGAGCCAAGCGGACCACCCGGACCACCCGGACCACCCGGACCACCCGGACCACCCGGACCGCCGCGCGGCCCCGGCGGACCGGGAACCATGCCCTGAAATGGCGGATAAGGGGGATAGGGACAATATGCCGGGCCATAGACCATGCCGCAATTGTTGGCCCAGTAGAAGCCCGGACCGCACATGTCTGGCGCCTGGGGAATTGGTGGGTAGTAACAACCGCAAGTCGGCCCGGCTTGGGCCAATCCCGCGCCGAGCGCCAGGCCGACCACCGCGCCGAGCGAGAGGACAAATCCTTTCATCGCGACTCCTTTCGTGAGGGAGATCCTCGCGGAAGGCGAGCAGCCTTCCACCCTCCTAACCTACCCCACGAATCGCGGCGCCCGGTCGTCCCTCTCGCGATTTGAGTGAGATTTCCCGGCGGAGCGGGAGGATGGCGCGGAAGATGCGCGACGTGACGGAACAACGACAAGAGGCCGGCGCTCGGGGTCCGAGCGCCGGCCTCAGGGCACGGATATCGGATGTCGATTTAATAACCGCCGGGTCCGGGCATCATGGCCGGGCCAGCTGGGCCGCACATGCCGCCGCCGCAGCCGGGTCCGACCGGCGGGCCGCCCATGCAGTTGTTCGGGGCCGCCCATTGCATGCCGGGCACCACGAAGACCGGAGCGTAGTTGACGCGACCACAGCAGCCGCCCGGACCGCCGCCGCAACCGGCGTTGATCTGGTAGCCGTGATTCTTGTAGTAGGCCACCCAGTCGATGTGGTCGAGGGCGCAGTAGTAGTTCTTGAGGGCGTCGTAGTAGTCGTGCCAGAACTTTTGCAGGCGCTCTTCCTCACAGGTGAGGCACTTGTAGCGCTTGGCGAAGATGTTCCAGCAAGGTTGATAACCGCTGTAGGTCAGCGCACTCCAGCTAGCCTGCGATTGATTGGTGCTCAAAGCCAGTCCCAGCACGGCGCACGCCAGCAAGCCGATCCGTTTCATCGCGACTCCTTTCACAGGGAAGACCCCATTCCGTTCACGGGGCGGGAGTGGTCGGGGCGTCCGACGTCTCCTGTCCGATACCCGTGCGGGGGTGAGTTCAACGCGATGCGGCCTTTTATCCCATAGCAGCGCCGCATCCGGCACAACTAGAATCGACCGGCCGGACCGAGAAGTGCGGACAAAACGACTATTCCGAGAATACGCGGACCTTGCCTTTTGAGCACGATCGGCACATCCGACAAAGTCGCGCCGCATTACCCAGAGCGCCGAGTCGGAGGCGAGGAGGCGCCCCTCTCGACAGCTCTTTTTTCTTTGCACTTCCATTTGCCCTCGACTATGTTGATGACTCGTCGCTGTCACTTCTGTTGCCCAATCCTTGTTTCACCGAAGGAGTCGCACCATGTTCTCCCCATCCGCCCCCGTACCGTGGAGACGAGGCGAAGGCGTGAAATGTCCGGCCCGGCCGCCCCGAACGCGCCCGACCCTCGAACCGTTGGAGGACCGCTGCCTGCTGTCCGGAACCGTGACCATCACCGCGATCCAAGGCCCGTCCACCACGTCGGCGACGGTGCCCGCGGCCACGGAGGGACAACCCGCCACGCCCTCGATCAGCGCCGCCTTCACGGACACCAACGGCGTCGCGCCGTCCGATCTCATCGTCACCATCGACTACGGCGACGGCACGACGGTGAGCAATCAACCCGGACCCAATTTCGACGCCAACTTGCTCGTCACGCAAAACGGCAACGACTACACCGTCGCGGACACGCACACCTTCGCCGAGGAATCCGGCGCGACGGTGCCGCCGTTCTCATTCCCGGTGACACTGACGGTCACCGAGTCGGCCAACTCGGGCAACACCGACACGGCGAACACCACGGCCGAGGTGCAGGACGCCCCCCTCAGCAACGGCGATCCGGTGAAGGTCGGCCCCGGCACGCAATTCTTCGGCGGCGACCAAAACAACACCACCACCGCGGCGCAGGCGCTGGCCAACTTCGAGGCGGCCATCGGCGGCGTCAAGAATACCGCCGCCGCTCCGCAGAACGGCGGCTTCCGCGTCATCACCTGGGACGGCGTCAAAGTAGACGGCACCGACAGCGCCGCCGGACCCAACTCCACCGTCGTCATCACCCCCAACCACACCGTGGCCATCCCCCTCAACCGCTTCCAGGGTTCGGGCGTCTTCTTCGGCGCCGTCTACGCCGTCAGCAACGACGGCTTCGTCGATGTCAATCCGAACGTGGGCGCTCCCAACCCGGTCCTGTTCCCGGCCTTCAGCACGCCCAACACCTTCGCCATGTTCAACGACAACGGCATCGACTTCACCTTCATCGACCCCAGCAGTCCGAGCACGGCGCCGGTGTCGGCGGCCACCCGCGGCTTCGGAGGCATCTTCCTCAACGTGCAGCAGCCGGGAACCACCATCCAGTATTTCCACGGCAACACGCTGATCGACACCCTCGACGTGCCGACCAATTCGACGTCCGGCGCCGCCGTCTTCGCCGGCGAGTTGTTCAACAACCCCGAAGTCACCAACGTCCTGCTCACCCTCGGTCAGGGCGTCATCTTCAAGTTCGACGGCACGACGATCACTTCCGGCGGAGCGAACTCAGCGACCAACAACCTGGTGGCCGTGGACGATTGGGTCTTCCCCGAACCGGTGCCGATCGTCAACGGCACCAACATCCCCGTCAGCGCCCCCATCGGCGTGGCGCCGGGCACGCTCAACGCCGCCGTGCTTGTCAATGCCACGGCCGGCCAATCGTTCACCGGCGTGGCCGCCAACTTCTCAGACGCCGACCCCAACGCCAACGCCAAGGACTTCACCGCCACCATTAACTGGGGCGACGGCCACGCTTCCAACGGCACCATCGTGGCCGACGGCAAGGGCGGCTTCGCCGTCCTCGGCACCAACACCTACGCCAGCGCC
>DATBGU010000062.1:0-19873 GCA_036557825.1 Gemmataceae bacterium | reverse complement strand
CCAACAGGTTTTTGACGACTCCTATGCCAGCGAGCAATTGTTCAACAAAGCGCCGGAGGCGCGCCATCCGGAGCGGCGCGTGGTCAACTGGTCGCAGCGCGGCGCCGCTCCGGACGGTCCCTTCCGCGCGCGCTGCGAGTTTCATGTCGCCGTCGATGTCAGCCGGCCCAACGCGCTGATGGCGCATACGTCAACCGGCCTGTACGCCGCTCCGCGACCGGGCGAGTACCTCGCCGCCGACAAGGCCACGGGAGCCAACGACGAGGCCATCTCGGCGACCGCGCGCCGTCTGCTCGCCGACCTCGACACCCCGCGCAATCCGCACGACATCGCCGAGGCGCTGTATCGCTTCGTCGCCCAGGAAATCAAAAACGATCCGGTGGAGGACTCTTCCGCGAGCGCCGTCGAGTGTCTGCAACAAGAGCGCGGCGATCGCCTGGCCAAGAGTCGTCTGCTGCTGGCGCTGCTGCGCAATCGCGGCATCCCGGCGCGTCTCGTCACCGGCTTGGCCCTCAGCAAAGGGGCGGAGCAGCATCCGCATTACTGGGTCGAGGCCTGGCTGCCGACCTACGGCCACTGGCTGTCGATGTGCCCCTTCTATCAGCACTTCGGCCGCGTGCCTTCCACGTATCTCATCTTCGGCTTCGGCGAGAAACCGATCGTGCGCGGCCGGCACGTCAAGGATCTCGATTTCAATTTCCTGGTGGAGCGCCTGCCGGCGCCCGACCCCAACGCGGCGGGGGTCTCGCCGATCAAGCGGCTGTTTCTGAACCTGTCGCTGTTCACACTGCCCCCGGCGGAGCGCCGCCTCGTCGAGATCCTGCTGTTGCTGCCGATCGCGGCGCTAATCATCTGCATCTTCCGCAACGTGATCGGCCTGCGCAGCTTCGGCACCTTCGCCCCGGCGCTGATCGGCCTGGCCTTCCACGATCTACACAGTCTGCCCGGCATTTTCGTGTTCGTGACGATCCTGCTGATCGGCTGGCTGATGCGGCGCGTGCTGGACCACTATCATCTGCTGCAAGTGCCGCGCGTGGCCACGATGCTGACGCTCATCATGATCGTGCTCATCTCCGCCGTGGTCGCCGCCAACCTGTACGGCGCTCCCACGACGCGCTACATCTCTCTGTTTCCCATGATTATTTTGTGCGGCATGGTGGAGCGCTTCTGGACGCTGGAGACGGAGGACAGCACCAGCGCCTCGTTCAAGACGCTGTTTCAGACGATGCTGATTTCCACCGTGATCGCATTGGTGCTGAGCCGGTCGGAGATCGTGCAGCACATGTTCCGCTTCCCCGAGACGTTGGGGCTAATCATGGCGGCGCAGCTGCTCATCGGCCGTTACACCGGATACCGCCTGATGGAACTGTTCCGCTTCCGCGACTTCCTGAAACCGCCGACTCCGAAGGGACATACCTGGGCCATCGACAGTGAACTGTAATAAAGAGGAGCTAACCACAGAGGCACAGAGACACAGAGAAGAGAAGAAAAAGCAAACAAAAAGATCCTATCTTTTTTATTTGTCATTTGTCTTCTCTGTGTCTCTGTGCCTCTGTGGTTAGCTCTTCTTTTATTCGTAGTGATTCTCTTCGGAGGTGAGGCATGTTGTGGTTGTTCAAGGCGGCGCGGCAGCTGCGGGAGCTGGGCATTCTAGGGATGAACCGTCGCAACGCGGCCTGCATTCTCGACCACAACCCGCGCTCTCGTTTTCCTCTCGTCGATGACAAGCTGCGCATGGCGCGGCTGTGTCAAGACATCGGCGTGCCGACGCCGGAACTCTATGCCGAGATCTCGTCGTATTCGATGCTGCGCCGGCTGCCGGACTTGCTCGGCGACCGTGCGGATTTCGTCATCAAACCCAACCGCGGTTCGGCCGGGCGCGGTGTGCTGGTCGTCATCGGACGCGACGGCCGCGATTATCGGCGGCACAACGGCGAGCGCCTGCGCCTCGACGCGCTGCGGCAACACCTCTCCGACATCCTCTCCGGCATGTACTCGCTGGGCGGTCAGCCGGACACGGCCATCGTGCAGCAGCGCATTCATCTGCATCCGGCGTTCGAGTCCATCACCTACAAGGGCATCCCCGACGTGCGCGTCATCCTCTATCGCAACGAGCCGGCGATGGCCATGCTGCGGCTGCCGACCAGGGCGTCCAACGGCCGGGCCAATCTGCACCAGGGCGGCATCGGCACCGGCGTCGATCTCGAAACAGGAATCACCCATCATGCCGTGCAGCGCAACCGCTTCGTCGAGCGCCATCCCGACACCGGCCGGCCCGTCGTCGGCATGAGGGTGCCGTACTGGGACGAGGTGCTCGACATGTCGCGGCGCGTGGCGCGGGCGGTCGGACTCGGCTACATCGGCGTCGATATCGTCGTCGATGAGGACGCGGGGCCGATGTTGCTGGAGGCGAACGCGCGGCCGGGCTTGGCCATTCAGATTGCCAACGGTCGCGGTCTGCTGCCGCGCTTGCGGGCCATCGACGCGCTGCTCGACGAAGCGCCAAGGGCCTTGCCCCTGGAGCGCATCCGTCAGGCGCCGCGTGTGCCCGAACCGCTGCGCAAGAGCGCATGAGGGAAGACGAAAGACGCCGCCATCAGGTAAGATGGGGGTAGGGAAAAAGGGCCGTTCCTCTTTTCCAAACAGAGGAGCGGCCCTGCTGCTTGTCCCGGCGAGGGAGCATTTCAATGTGTCTGCTGGCCCTGTTCTTCCGCGCGGTGGACGATGCGGCGGTGGTCGCCGGGGCCAACCGAGAGGAATACTACCAGCGCGGCGGCGAACCTCCCCGCTTGCTGGACGGGGCGGTTCGCTCCGTGGCCGGTGTCGATCCGGTCGCCGGCGGGACGTGGTTTGGAGTCAATGCCCGCGGCGTCTTGGTGGCGGTCACGAACCGGGCGAAGTCGGAGACGCCGGCCCGGCCGCGCAGTCGTGGACTTCTTGTCCGCGAAATGCTCGAATGCCCCTCGGCGGCGGCGGCCGTCGAACGTGCCGTCCGCGCCCTGGAACAAAACGAGTACGCCGGGGGTAACTTTCTCTGTGCCGACGCCGAGCGGGCCGTGGTCCTCCATGCCGGCGACTGGCTGCGCGTTCGGCCGCTGCCGCCGGGTCTGCATGTACTGACCAACCGCGACATCAATGATGCCGGCGATTTTCGCGTCCAGCACGCCCTGAGCTGGCTGGGCCGCCGGCACTACTCCACGGCGAAGGAATGCGTGCAAGAACTTCGGCAACTGTGCGCCCAGCACCTACCGGAGCATCCGCCGATGTGTTTTCATGAGAAGGAGCGCGGCACCGTCTCCAGTTCGATCGTCGCGCTGCGCGGATCGCTGACGGACAGCATCTATCTTCACGCCCAGGGGCCGCCCGACCGCACGCCCTACGCGGATTGTTCGTCCTTGCTTCACGACCTGATACATGACCACAATTGAGGATCGTGAAAAGGACATTTCCGACCCACGAACAAAGAGTGGTTCGTCCCATGGGCAAAGCGTTGATCCCACCCGGACCGAAGGGACATTTTCTCAGCGGCCATCTGCCGGAGCTGCGCCGCGACGCCCTCGGCTTTTACCTGCGCTGCGCCCGCGAATACGGCGACTGCACCCTTATCCGCTTCGGTCTGAAGCGCATCTACCTCGTCAACAGCCCCGCCCTGATCGAGCAGGTGCTGCACAGCCGAAACTTCACGAAGCACTTCGCGCTGCGGATGAACAAGCTGCTTCTGGGCAACGGCCTGCTGACCAGCGAGGGCGATTTCTGGCTGCGGCAACGGCGGCTCATTCAGCCGGTCTTTCAGCGCGAGCGCCTCGCCTCCTACGCCCCGGACATGACGGCCTTCACGCAACGACAGATCGACACCTGGCGCGACGGCGACGTGCGCGACCTGCACATCGAGATGCGGCAGTTGACGCTGGCCATCGCCGCCAAAACGCTGTTCGGCGCCGACGTGACAGGCCAGTCCGAGGCGGTCGGGCTGGCGCTCCACGAGGCGATGGGCACCTTCAGCCAGCGTTTCTTTCGCGTCCTGCGCATCCCGGAACGCATTCCGACGCCCGGCAATCTGCGCATCCGCCGCGCCGTGCGCCGCCTCGACGACATCCTCTATGGCCTTATCAACCAGCGCCGCGCCGAGGGCGAACAGAAAGACCTGCTGTCGATCCTGCTGCACGCTCGCCACGAGAGCGACGGCACGGGCATGACCGACCAGCAACTGCGCGACGAGGCCATGACGCTTTTTCTGGCCGGCCACGAAACGACGGCGCTGGCTCTGTCCTGGGGCTGGTATCTGCTGGCCCAGCATCCGGAGGTCGTCGAGAAGCTGGAGGCGGAGCTGGGCCAAGTGCTCGGCGGTCGCGCGCCGACGGTCGCCGATTTACCGAACCTCCCCTACACCGAGATGGTGGTGCAGGAAATCCTGCGCGTCTATCCGCCCGCTTACGCCATCGGACGGCAATCCATCCGGCCCTGCACTATCGGCGGCTACCCCGTCCCGGCCGGCGCGACGGTCCTCATGTGTCAGTGGGTGGTGCATCGCGATCCGCGCTATTTCGAGGATCCGGAGCAATTTTATCCGGAACGCTGGACGGACGATCTGGCGCGGCGCTTGCCGCGCTACGCTTATTTCCCCTTCGGCGGCGGCCAGCGCGTGTGCATCGGCAATACGTTCGCGCTGATGGAAGTGCCGCTCGTGCTGGCGACCATCGCGCAGCGATTCCGCTTCAGCCGGCCGCCCGGCCCGCCGGTCCTTCCCAAACCGCAATTGACGCTGCAACCGGACCGGCCCATCCTGCTGAAACTGCACGCGCGCGGCGAAAAGACATAAGAAAGCATTATGTACCCGCACCGGATTCGCTTGCGTGGCCCGTGGGAGTGTCAACCGCTCTCGACCGCACGGACGGCGGAGGGCGGATCGCGTTTCCGGCGGCGTTTCGGCTACCCCGGCCGCATCGACGCGCACGAGCGCGTCTGGCTGACGTTCGCCAGCGTCGCCGGCGCAGCGGAGGTCCATCTGAACGATTGCCTCCTCGGACGCCACCAGGGTCCGGCGGCGTTCGAGTTCGAGGTGACGCCCTTGTTGCGCCCGCGCAACGAGTTGGTGGTGAACGTGGAAGGGGCGGCGGATCAAGGAGGTTGGCGGGGCGAGGCCGCCTTGGAGGTTCGCTGCAACGCCTTCCTGCGCGAGTTGCGCCGTACCGCCGTCTTGCATGGCGATCGTGTGGAACTGCGCGTCGGCGGCGAGGTGGTGGGCGTGGCCGAGCGCCCGCTGGAATTGTACATCGTGGTGGATCGCTCGACGGTGGCCTATCGGGTGCTGACGCCGACCGCCGAGGGCCAGCGTTTCGAGATCGTCGTGCCGGATCTGCCGGCGGAGATGTGGCAAGGAAAGGAATCGTCCGGTGGGCCGGTCGTCAAAGTAGATCTGGTGAATGGAGCAATCGTCTGGTACACAAGCGAGGCGGAAGTTAGTTTGGCGAAGATCACGAATCCGGGTGGATGATACAGGCATGGAAATTCACACGTTGAAATTGTCGGTCACGGAGGAAGAACTCAACGCGCTGGTGAAGGAGTTGCCGTCGGGCAAGAGCGCGGTCGAGAACCTGCGCGTCCGTCTGACGCCGGAAGGCATCCTCGTGACCGGCGATTATCCGAGCATGTTCATGAAGATGGCGTTCGAGACGTTGTGGGTGGTGAAGGGGGTCGGCAGCGTCGTCGAGGCGCGGCTGGCGTCGATCAAGGTGTCCGGCCTGCCCGCCGGAATGCTGCGCGGCGTGCTGCTGAAGACGATTCGCGATCTCGTCGCTCATGAGCCGGGCGTGCGCGTCGCGGACGAAACCATCCACGTCGATTTGAGCAAGCACACGGCTGTGCAGCGCTTGCGCTTGCGGATTAACCTGCTCGGTGTGCATTGCGGCCCGGAAGGTCTCGTAATCGAGGCGGGTCCAGCGCTGGTTTAACGAATACAAGCCCGGAGCGCCAGCGACGGGCGCATGCGCCCGTCGCTGGCGCTCCGGGCTTGTTTGCCTCTCACTTCTTGTCGTCGCGCCGCCCTTCCTCGCCGAGGGCGTTCTCCAGGGCGCGGATCGTTTCGGCGACGCCGTCCATGTGCGGGTTGAGACGTAGCGCGTTGCGGAACGCCTTGAGGGCCGCGCGGTGCTTGCGCATCTGCAAGTAGCACTGCCCCAGACCGGCCTGAGCGCCGAAATGGTGCGGATTCAACTCCAGCGTCTTCTCGCAGTCGGCGATGGAGCGGTCGAACTGTTTGAGGCGGAAGTACACGATGGCGCGCTGATTGTACGCCTCGGCGAAATTGGGAGCGCGCAGGACGAGCGCGTTCAGACCGGCCAGCGACTTTTCGCGGTCGCGGATGCGGGCGAGGCGCTGGAGTTCCTTGTTGTGCTGCGGCGTGTCGCTGCGGAACCACAAGGTCCACAGCGTATCGGCCGCCGTCTGGGCGATCTCGCGGTCGTCGTCGCGCAGATGGACGGCGATGACGGGACTGGCGTTCATGGTGCCGAGCAGACCCAGGGCGAGGAGGGCGGCGCGGCGACAAGGTCCGTCGCCGTGATCGAGCAGACGCAGCAAGGTGCCTTCGGTGTAGCGCTCGGCGACCCGATGCTTGAAGACCTCGATGGACTCCTTGCGGGTCAACTTCGGCTTGGCGTCGCCGCGGCCTTCGGGGATCTGATTGTAGAATTCGACGAGCAAGGAATTGCTCACGTGTGTACCTCTTGGCTGGACACCAGGCTGAACAGGGTGACGGACACGAGAGGGCGTCCCTGCCAGGCCGAGCATCCTTCGCGCCCGGCGTCGTTGCGGCGCGAGAGGTTCCCGAAAAGTACCTCGCCGGCTTCGGCCTATTCCTGTCCCTGCTTCAGCTTTCTCTGAAACGCTCTCGGGCGGCGAGTGGGCCGTCGCCGCGCAAGGTATTAGGCAAAGTTTATGGGGGTCGATGCGAAAGGGCAAAGGAGAAATTCGTGAATCGGAGGTCGAGATTTCGACCCCCGATTCACGGTCCGCGATCACTTGGCGGGCGGCATGGGCGGAACGACGGGAGAAGGCTGCGCCATCGGCGTGGAGGTGCCGCTGTCCCCGGGTTTGCTGACGACGCTGGCGTCGTGCTTCTTCTTCCACGCGATGACCTCGTTTTGCAGCACCTCGACGGCCTTGTCGAGCTGGGCGTCGATGCCGCGGGCGAGCTGGTCGGGATGTTCCTCCACCAGCACGTCCGGATGCACGCCTTCCTTCTCCATGTTCACGCCCTTGGTCGTGTACACGCCGATGCGCGGAATCCGCAGCGTGGAGCCGTCGATCAGACGCACTGCGCCGGTGCCGATGACGAAACCGCCGGTCGGCTGGCCGACCAGTTTGCCCAGGCCGAGCGTGCGGAAAGCGTTGGGGAAAATCTCGGCGTCGCTGTAGGAACGGTTGTTGATGAGCAGCACCAGCGGCTTGTTCCATTTGCGGTCGTGCGAGCGCAGCACCAACCCCTGACCGCCGTCGCGCTGTTTGAAAATGGTGTGCTCGTGACTGCCGAGGTAATTGAGAACTTGGTCGTGGGTGAAGCCGCCGCCGTTGAAGCGGACATCGAGGACAATGGCTTCCTTATCGTAATTGTCGGAGTACAGCGAGCGCACGAAACGATCGAGTCCGGCTTCGTCCATGCTGGGGATGTGGATGTAGCCGAGCTTGCCCTTGCTCAGTTCGCCGACGCGCTTGGCGTTGCGTTCCACCCAGCGATCGTACATCAGTGGAGCGACGGCGGTACGGCTAACCGGGGCAAGTTCGACGCGGCGACGCTCCTTGGGCGCGGCGGCGGGGTTGGCCGACACCTGAAGCGTGAGCGGCTCGCCGGCCTTGCCATTGAGCAACTGACTCAAATCGGTGGACTCCGACACCTCGACGCCGTCGATGTTGAGGACGTACTCGCCCGCCTTGAGGTTCAGACCGCGGCGGTCGGCCGGGCCGCGCTTGAGGATCTCGGCGATCTTCAGCCCGCGGCCGCGATGGCCCTCATCGAAGACCAGGCCGAGGTCGGCGGTCTCCTCGTCGGGCGAAGTGCTGTAGCCCACGACGCCCAGGTGCGAGGCGTTCAGCTCGCCCATCATCAGGTAGAGCAGGGCGTAGAGATCCTCCTTCATGGTGACGTGCTTGACCAGCTGGCGATACTTTTCGCGCACCGCGTTCCAGTCGCGGCCGTGGAAGGTCGCGTCGTAGAAATGCTCGGCGAGGTAGCGCCAGGTCTGATCGAACATCTCCACGTACAGATCCTCGGTGCGGATGCGCATCTTGATGCGGAACGGCAGAGCGGGGCCCGCGCCGCCGGAGGACTTGATGAGGTGGATGGTGCCGGGCTGATCCAGATAGTAGATGAGGTCGCCGGTCGAACCGCCCAGCGCGCTGCCCGGCTTGGACCACACGATTTGCCGGACCCCGACACGGCCCGAAGTCAGCCGCGTGAGCTGGCCGCCGTTGGTGCTGGCCACCCACAGGTCGTGGTCCTTGGAGTCGCTGAAAGCGATCTTGCTGCTGTCGCCGGAGATGGCGCCCGTCAGGGCCGGCAGGGGCGTGACGGACGCGGCCCGGAGATGGATGTCCTCCCAGTCGATGGACACGCTCGCACCGCGCAGGAACGTGCTTTCCTTGAAACCGGGCACGGCGGGCTTGTTCAACGGGATCGTGAAGAGGTTCGCCGAACCGCGCCGATCGCTGAGGAAGGCGATGCGCTTGCCGTCGCGGCTCCAGGTGACGTCGCCGTTGTAGGTGGCGTAGCGCGTGATGTTGCGGGCCGGGTTGTCGGCGGTCGCGCCGGTGGACGGCACGATGTACAACTCGCTGGCGAACGAGCCGTCGCGGCGGGCGTAGACGAACCATTTGCCGTCCGGCGACCATTCGTAATCGAAGACGTGAACGTCTGAAACGACGGCCTTTTGATCGCTGCCGTCGGGGTTCATGGTCCACAGCTTGCCGGCGCGGAGGAAGGCGACGCGGCGGCCGTTGGGCGCGAAGCTGACGCCGAGTTCGGCATCGGCGGTGTCGGTCAGTTGCGTCACCTTGAAGTGATGGGCCTCGGTGAACTTCGGATGCTCCTCGTCCTTCGCTTCGAGCAGATACAGATCTTCATGGCCGTTGCGGTCGGAGATGAAGATGATCTTCGTGCTGTCCGGCGCCCAGGCGGCGTTGTGATCGTTGGACGGCCCGTCGGTCATCTGCGTGACCTTGGCGCCCGGCCCGACGTTGATGCGGAACAACTTGCCGTGGATGGCGAAGGCCATGAACTTCTCGTCGGCGGACAGCGAAAACTCGGTGGCGCCGTTGGTGAAGACGCGCAGTTGTTCGGGGTTGCTCTTGTCGTCGGCGTTGACCTCGATGGCCAGCTTGCGCGGCGACGCGCCGTCGCGGGTGGAGGCGACCCAGAGATCGGCGCCGCACTCGTAGACGATCCAGCGGCCGTCGCGCGAGATGCGGGCGCGGCGGACGCCGTCGTCCTTATGCGCGGTGACGGGGTGCGGCTTGACGGCGGCGGGCGGCGACGCGGCGGAGTCGAGTGACAGGCGGACGATGTTGGCGGGGGTGCCGTGGATCTCGCTAACGTAGAACAGCGTCTTGCCGTCGGCGCCCCACATCGGCGAATTGTCCTGGCCGTTGAAGCCGGTGATCTTTCGGTTGTTGGTGCCGTCGGCGTTGCAGATCCAAATGTCGTCGCTGGACGAACCGCGATAACCTTTGCGATACCAGGTGCCGGGACCACGGACGTAAGCCAGACGATCGCCGGCCGGCGCGAAGACGCCTTCCTTGCCTTCCGCGGCGGTGAGGCGGCGCGACATGCCGCCCTGGATGGGGACCGTGAACAGCTCGTAGCCGGGCGGGAAGTTCGTGCTGCGGGTGGAGGCGAACAGGATGTGCTTGCCGTCCGGCGTCCAGTCGCACACCATGTCCGACGCCGAATCGAAGGTCAGGCGCTTGGGCTTGCCGCCCTGGACGGGCACGACGTAAACGTCATAACCGCCGTGACGGTTCGAGCTAAAGGCAATCGTGCGACCGTCGGGGCTGAAGACGGGCGAGATGTCGTGGGCGGCGTGCGAGGTGACGGCCCGCGCCGTGCCGCCGATGGTTTCGACTACCCAGATGTCGCCCAGATAGCTGAAGGCGACCAGTTTGCCGTCCGGAGAAATGTCCGGCGTGCGGGCCAGCCGGATGGGATCCTGGGCGTGGGCCGGTCCAAGCACGAGGGCGAACACGAACAGCGCCAGGGAAGATCGAAAGATGCTCGACATCTCGGGGAATCCTGTCAATCGAGGATGGAAGCGGATGGTACGGAAGTTACGCCGTCGCCGGTAATGCGCGTTCGGTCCGTTGTACCGGAAAGTCGGGCAACCTCCCCACAAGAGGACGACCCACCTTCAAAAAGTCCACATGAAACCTTCTCCAGCTTACCGAGAGGAGCGTTGGATTGCAAAAAAGAACCGGGCCGCCGCCAAACTCGGGCCGGCATCTCGGCCGATAATACCATCAGAGATGGACCGATGAGAGGGGTTGCGCGGAGAGGAGCCGTTCGCCCCGCGCTTTGCGAGGAGGCGGATTAAAGCCGCTTTCATGATCTCGCGTTGACAGGATAGGTAGATTGAAGTACGACGACGGCTATCGGCACCGCTTGCGGCTTCGCGGGAACACGCGCTAAGCCACAAGCGGTGCCGATAGCCGAATGGCGAGGAAGGGAAAGGATTTGTGTCATTTGACGCTACCTCACGACCAACCTCCGGCGCGCAGTTGCGCCGTTTGCTGCGATGTGGCGGCGGACGCGACGGTGCGTGTCGGCCTGGGATCGCTGGCGGACCTGCGGCGGAATCCGGGGGCTTGCGGTGGCGAGCCTCTGCCGCCGTCTTTCCTCAAACACGCCGACGAGCAGACCGTGGTCGGTCTCGCCGCCGTCTACAAGGCCATCCAGACCGCGAACTTGCCGGCGAACCAATTCCGCGATTGGGGCGTGCTGGCGGCGCCGCGTTTTTTGGGGCGTCCCGCGATGGCGGCCGCCCTTCAGCGTTTCAAAAGCGAGGGAGCCTGGGGCGTCTCGCCGCACCTGATCCCGCACCGCTCGCTGCACTCCATCTCCGGCACGGTCAGCCAGGCGCTCAAGATCCACGGCCCGAATTTCGGCGTCGGCGGCGGACCCGGCGGCGCGGTCGAGGTTCTGCTGGCGGCGACGGCCATGCTGGAAGGGAAGAAACTGCCCGGCGTATGGGTTGTGTTGACCTGTCTGGACCCGGAACAGCCTCCCGAGGAGTGCGGCCGGCCCGCGCCGGGAACGCAGTGCGTCGGCCTGGCGCTCGCCCTGACGCCCATCTCGTCGGCGCGCCCGCGCCTGCGCTTGCGAGTCGTGTGCGGCAGTCCCGATCCACACACGCCGCGGCGGCGCGAGACGCACGCGGCTGGTTCCGGGTTCGACCTGCCGCGCCTGGAGGCGTTGTTGGCCTTGCTGCACGGCCAGCGCGGCGGCGATACGACCCTCGTCCAATTGCTGGAGCCTGGCAGCCGCATTGAACTGTCCGCCCTACGTCCCGCGCTGCCCCTCGCGCGCTATCCGCTCTCTTCCTCGGAGGAGCGCGAACAGTACGGAGCGGACCGTTTGCAGCGGGTAGCGGAGATGACACAGTGAGCCATTCGAGCGCGGTCTGGATAACCGGAGTGGGCACGGCCACGCCGCTGGGCCACACCTACAACGTCTTCGCCGACAGCCTTCTGGCCGGTCGCTCCGGCGTCGGCCGCGTTCAGCGCTTCGACGTTTCCGAACACCCCAGCCAGATCGCCGGCCTGCTGCACGATGTGCCCTGTCCGGCCGGCGCGGATGCCGGCGAATTCAGCCAGCTGCATCGTCTGGAACAACTCATCCGCTGGTGCTGCGAGAGTGCCCTGCGCGATTCCGGCTGGTGGGAGCGGCGGGGCGAGGTCCGCATCGGCCTGGCGCTGGGCGTCGGCGCCGAGTGGCTGGAAGTGTGGGAGACGGACTCCCTGGCCGGCGGACGGCGCGTTTGTCAGCCCGAACTGGACTCCGAAGCGATGCTCAGCCGGACGCGGCGCGTCTTGGGTCTGACTGGGCCGGTGGTGAGCGTGTCGGCGGCGTGCGCCAGCGGCAACGTGGCGCTGTCGCAAGCGCGGCACTGGCTGGAACTGGGCTGGGTGGATGTGTGCCTGGCCGGCGCCTGCGATATGGCGGTGACGCCGATGGCCCTGGCCGGTTTCGGCAATCTGCGCGCTCTGTCGCGCCGCAACGCCGAGCCGGAAGCGGCCTCGCGTCCCTTCGACCGCCAGCGCGACGGCTTCGTCATGGGCGACGGCGGCGCCGTGTTCGCGCTGGAATCGGCCGCCTGCGCCCGCCGCCGCGGCGCCCGCGTTTACGCCGAGGTGGCCGGCTACGGAGCGCGGAGCGACGCCTACAACATGGTCATCCCCAGCCCCGATCCGGTACCCGCGATGGCCGCCGTTCGCGAGGCGCTCGAGGACGCCGGTTGCGATCCGCACGATGTGGATTACATCAACGCCCACGCCACCAGCACCCCGGTCGGCGACATCTCCGAGGCGCGCGTGCTGAGCGCCGTGTTCGGTGAGTCGATCCGCCGCGTGCCGGTCAGCTCGACCAAGAGCATGACGGGGCACCTGCTGACCGCCGCCGCCGCCGTGGAAGCGCTGGCCTGCCTGGCGGCGATGGAGCGCGGCGCGCTGCCGCCGACGATCAATTTGCACGAACCCGATCCCGAATGCGCTCTGTGCCACATCGCCAACGAGGCGCGGCCGGCGAAGGTGCGCACGGCCGTCTCCAACTCGTTCGGCTTCGGCGGCAGCAATACCTGCCTCGTTCTTAAGGCGGTTTAGCCTCGTCACCGACCAGCCCGGAGCGCCAGCGACGGGTTCTTGCGCCCGTCGCTGGCGCTCCGGGCTAGTCCGTCTCCCATTCTCGACCTACAATCGAACCATGTCTCTTCCACGGGCGACATCGCCGCGTTGTCCGGGTGCTTTTGTGTTAGAATATCCCCATTGATTCGACCTTGATGCGAACAGCAGTGAGAACAGCAAGACATGATTGATCCGCAAGAAGACGATCGCTGGCGGTCCCTCGCCGAGGAATTGGGCTTGCCCGCCGAAGCCGAGGAGGCTTCCTCCGCTCCGCACGCGCCGGAACCTCCGGTGAACCACATCGAGGAACCGGCCGTCGAAGCGCCGCCCGTCTCCGAGGAGGAACCACCGGCGCGCGGCCGGCGTCGCCGCTCGGCTTCCTCCGGCACCGAGGCCAAGGCGCGAAAAACGGCCGCGGAGGACCCCAAGGAAGCGGCCGAGGAACCATCCGAGGAGGAACGACCGCGACGCCGCCGTCGTCGCGGTCGCGGCAGCAAAGCGACGGCCGCGGAAACGGAAGCCAGCGGCGACGAAACCACCGTCGCCGAGACCGTCACGTCCGGCCCCGAGGCAGATGAATCCGACAGCGAGGAGCGGCCGCGCCGACGCCGCCGGCGTCGCGGCAAAAAAGACAAAGCGGACAAGGACGGCGACCTCGCCGCCGCCGCCGAGACGGAACCGGAAGAGGAAGAGACCGTCGCGCCGGCGGAAACGTCCGAAGCGGAGGACGAGGAAGACGAGGAGGAAGAGACCGAGGATTTCTCGACCTGGAACGTCCCTTCGTGGGCCGAAATCATCGCCGGACTGTATCGTCCCGAACGCTGAGCCTGGACGCGAGGCCGTCCTTCGATCGCGGATCGCGGTCCGAGAAGCCGTCCTCCGCGAGAGGTGACCGACTCATGGCCGACGCCATCATTGATATTGTCGGACCGGAGGATCTGGACGAGATCGTCAAGCTCTTCAACCAGATCTTCCGTCCGTCGCGCGATGTCGAGTTTTTCAAACGCCGTTACCTCGGCCGGCACAACGCGCTGCAAATGGTGGCGCGCATCGACGACCAGCCGGTCGGCTTCTTCCTCGGTTTCGAGCTGAAGCCGAGCGTTTTCTTCGCCTGGTTCTACGGCGTGGTGGCGGACCGCCGCCGTCAGGGCGTCGCGTCGCAGTTGATGGAGGCGGTCCACGATTGGGCGCGCGAGAACGACTACGAGGCCATCCGCTTCGAGTGCCACAATCAGCACCGGCCCATGCTGCACCTGGGCATCGCGCTGGGTTACGACATCCTCGGCATCCGCTGGGATCCCGACCGCGGCGCCAACCTCGTGCTGTTCCAGAAGACGCTCTAATGCGAAGCGTGCCGGCGAGCGGCCGGCGTAAGCCGGCTGTTGGAGACTCCAACAGCCGGCTTACGCCGGCCGCTCGCCTTTGATTTCCAGAAAGTTCTTGAGCAGGCGCGGACCCTCGACCGTGAGGAAACTCTCCGGATGAAACTGAACGCCGTGCAGCGGCCAGGCGCGGTGGCGCACGCCCATGATCTCGCCTTCCTCGGTCCAGGCGCTGATGACGAAGTCCGGGTTGTGGAACGTCTCGCGGCGGATGACGAGGCTGTGATAGCGCGTCGCCTCGAACGGATTGGACAGGCCGCGAAAGACGCCCTGATTGTCGTGGTGGATGGGCGAGGTTTTGCCGTGCATGATGCGGGCGTTGCGCACAACCTCGCCGCCGAAGACGTGGCCGATGCACTGATGTCCCAGGCACACGCCGAGGATCGGCACCGACGGCGCGAAGCGGCGCAGCACGTCGTTGGAGACGCCGGCCTCGCGCGGCGTGCATGGACCCGGCGAAATAATGATGTGCGACGGCTTCAGTTCCGCGATCTTCTCGACCATGATTTGATCGTTACGGAAAACCTGTACATCGATGCTCCCGTCCAGCTCGCCCAGGCGCTGCACCACGTTGTAGGTGAAGGAATCGTAGTTGTCGATGAGGAGAATCATAAACAATGCAGAATTCAGAATGCAGAATGCAGAATGAAAAACAACAGAGAGAAAGATGACGACCGCTTGAGGCGTATCGGCCCCTTTCTTTCATTCTGCATTCTGCATTCTGAATTCTGCATTGGTTTGTTAGCCTTGTTTGTCGGGATACGGCTGGGCGCTGTTGACGTCGCCCTTGTATTTGGCCTTGGCGACCGCGGGATCGAGCTTGCGCAGATATTCCTCGGAGGCGGTGATGTCGTACCAGCCGCCGTCCTGGAAATCGACCAGCGCCTTGTTGTTGTGATTGACCGTGACGACGCGGCCGACGATGCCGGCGAAGCGCTTCAACTCCGGACGCTCCGCGTTGACCTCGACGTATTGATCGGTCCATTCGCGCTTCAACGCGGCGTTGCGCAACTCGGCGGGATCCACGATACAAATCTCCCTGAGAGATCGCCACGCCGGAAGGCGCGGCCCTTGTTGTTGTAAGCCGCTTGCGGCTTAGCGCCAAGACGCTAAGCCGCAAGCGGCTCAACGAAACGCCCGATCGCCGCGCGGCGCCGCCTCGAAGTCGAGCCGTTTGACGAACTTGCAGGCTTCCTCCGCTCCGAACGCGGGGTCCATGCCGGGATCGCGCCACTCGACCGACAAGGGACCATCGTAACCGATTTCATTGAGCGCGCGAATGATCGCCTCCCAATCGAGTCCGCCGCGACCGGGCGAGCGCGGCTGCCAACCGCGGCGCGGATCGCCATAAGGCAAATAAGAACCCAACAAGCTCGTCCGTCCATTCAGCGTCATCGCCATGTCCTTGACGTGGACGTGGAGGATGCGGTCGGGAAAGTGACGGAGGAACTCCACCGGATCGACGCCGTGCCAGTGCAAATGGCTGGCGTCGAAGGTGAAGCCGAACTCCTCGCGGCCGTTCAGCGCGTCCAGAACGCGCTCGGCGCTGTACAGATCGAACGCGATCTGGCCGGGATGGACCTCGAAAGCGTATTTCAGGCCGCACTCCTGACAGACATCGAGGATGGGGTTCCACTGATGGGCGAAGTCGCGCAGGGCGTCCTCGACGACGGCGGCGGTCGGCGCGGGATAACCGAGGACGTAGGACCAGATCGGCGAGCCGGTGAAGCCGCTCAGCACGGAGACGCCGAGCTTCTGAGCGGCCCGCGCCGTGTCCATCATCTCCTGCACGGCCCGCTCGCGCACACCCTCCGGTGAGCCGTCGCCCCAGACGTAATCCGGCACCAGATCGCGGTGACGGTTGTCGATGACGTCGCACACGGCCTGACTGACGCGGTGGGCGCTGACGACCGGGACGGCCAACTCCAGGCGGTTGAGCAGTTCCAGTTTTCGCGGCGCGTAGTCTTCTTCGCTGAGGGCGCGCGGCACCTCGAAGTGATCGCCCCAGCAAGCCAGGTCGAGACCTTGATAGCCCCATTCGGCGGCCTGCGTCGCCAGATCTTCCAGCGGCGTTTCCGTCCAGGCGCCCGTGAACAGGAGGACCGGCCGTGCCATCAATACCTCGGTCAAAGGGCGTTCAACAGCGGTAGGAAAGCCAGCCCGCAGCGCCAGCAAGGGTAGCCCTTGCTGGCGCTGCGGGCTGGCAAAACAGGTTAGCAAACCGGTTCTAGCTCGCGCCGCCGTCGCGCTCGGGCGGCGGCGGCGGTGCGGGAGGCGGCTCCGGTGCCTTCGGCGGTTCAGGGGCTGGATCGGAAGCGACCGGGGGCGGAACCGGCGGAGGCGGCGCGGGCGGAGGCGGCGCGGAGGGCGTTCGCAGCGACGGCGCCTCGACCATCGTCATCGACGGCTTGACCGCCGTGGCGGGCGGCGCCGGCGGCGTGAAGTGGCCGCCGTACGGACCTTCCTGCTCGTCGTCCTCCAGATACACCTCATCCAACTCGGCCGCATCGACGTGCCGGCGCATCAGCAAATAAATGATCGTGCTGGCGGTCCAGAAATAGCTGTAGCCGAAGCCCAGCATCAGCAAGAAGACGATGCCCAGCCAGATGGACACCAGGAACGCGCCGACCTTGTTCCACCAGGTAAGTGCGCTGTTGTCTTCCTTGTCCGACTTGTACTCGGTGCCGTCGGGACGAGGCAGACGCAGGTAATCGGCGTAGGCAACCTCGTCGATTTCGCCGTTATGCACCAACGGCCGGCCGTGGACGGTGGCGTCGCTGAGCAACAGAGTGCGCCAACCGAACGAGGTCGGAGCGTAGACGAACAGATACGAGGGGTCGCGGTTGAACTTGGTGCTGCCCGGCGTCTGCGAAACGCCCCATTTGGCCAAATACACCGTCAGCGATCCCATGAAGCCGATGAAGAACACCAGCACGGCTCCATAGGCGATGGCCACCAAGCCGTACCAAATGTAGTGCCACGGCTTCTGATAGACGTAGCTGTAGGAGCGGCTGACGGCTTCCCAGCTGTCGGTGCCCTCGGTGCTGATCGTCGCCGCCATCAACGGCCAGCCCACCAGGCCCACCAGGGTGACGGCCATCACCAGGCCGCAGATGAGCATCAGCCACCACAGCAGACCGTCCCAAACGAAATCGCTGAAGCCGGGGATCAAGTGGACGACGCCGAACAGGATCATGAAGATCAGCAGGACGAAGACGAAGGCCAGCGGAAACAACGGGGCCATCAAGTAGGAGAGGATGCGCTTGGCTGTGAAGCGCACCGCTTCGCGCAGTCCGATCTTCTCGCCGCGGGTGATCTGCACGGCGGCGATGCGCGTGATGGCCCCGCCGAACAACGCCCAGGTCGCCAGCGTCCACAGCATCACGCACAGGAAATAGAAGGACGTGTGGAAAGTCGAGCGCGGGCTGAAGAAAAAGATGATCGGCTGCACGAACTTGACCAGCGGCTCGATCATCACCAGGAGCTGATCGCGGACGAACCAGTCCCAGAATCGTCCGGCCTCCCAGGGGATTCCGGCCTGGCCGGTGACGAGCAGATACGGGTTGGGACCGCGGTCCTCCTTCCATGGCGACAGCGACATCCCCGCGTAGCGTTTGTATTTACCTAGCTTGGCCTTGTAGACGCGCGCTTGCTGCTCGTTTAATTTGGGGGACTTGCCTTGCGTCAGCGCGTCGAGGGCCTTGACGGGGTCGTTATCGTTGGCCTCCAGGGCCGCCCTGACGGTATTGTATTCCTGCTCGGTGGCGGCCAAATCCTCCGCTTCGTATTTCTGTCCCCAGTCGCCGATGCCGGCGGTTTCGTACATCAGGTTCCATTCGTCGCGGTCGCGCTTGAAGTGCTTCCATTGGTCGGCGGGGAGACTGGTGTACTTGTTTTCCCTGGGAAGGGGAGGGGCGTCCTTGAACCCGCCGGCGGCGGCGAAGATGACCGCCAGCAGCCACCAACCGAACCACATCACCACGATGCCGGCGGCGGCCAGCAGCAACTTGTTGAGATCCAGCGCCACCTGAAAGCCGCGGAACAGCTCCGTCCAGGGCAGTAATTGCCGCCACGTCGCCTCGCGCCCCTCGAGTTTGCCTTCGGCCATGAATGCTCCTTCATGCAATCAGCGGTCAAGGATCGGCAACCAGCCGGCCGATCGCTGACCGCTGACCGCCGATTGCTGCTCAATTCCTCAAAGTGCGGGCATTATAAGAGGTTGGCGCGGCTTTGGAAACGGGGACCGGCCGACAAACCCACCCCTCTCGCCACGAGGGAGAGGTCGGTTTGTCGGCCGACGTCGGCGGCCGCGGCGCGGAGTCCGCGCCGCTCAGAAGATGAAGGCGATGGTGGCCTGGAAGCCGTTGAAAAGGCGAAAAACATTGCTGTAGCCGGGGTTGATGGCGCTGTAGTTGAAATCGACCGGGTTGGGCGAGGCCACGGTGTTGAAGAAGGCGAAGATGTCGTAAGCGAATTGCATCTGAATGCCTTCCAACGGATACCACATGACGCTGGGCGTGACCTGGACTTCGGGCACGGCCCGCCACCTTCGGAGCGTGCGCTTGTTCTCGGGAGCGTCGCGATCGCCGCGCTCGTAATCCACCGACTCGCGGACGACGTCCATGAACATGCCGGCGTTCAGATTGAGCATGGCGGCGACGCCCCAACCCAGATACCATTCCTGCTGCAAGCCGGTGTAGAGGCCGTACATATTGTTGGTCACCTGGTTGTTGTAGACGCCCACGAAGATCGGCGCGGACTGGCCGAAGGCGTCGAGATCGGTGGTGAGCCAGCGGAACTTCTCATCGATGCGGAAGAAGCGCGGGCCGACCAGGGCCGACGCCCGGTAACACTCCGTCTCGTAGAACGGCTTGCGGTACGTCAACGTGAACTGCTGCGCCCGCTGCCAGAAGGCCAGCGTCATGGAGCTGGCGCCGTTCCAGATGCCGTAGACGCTGAACGGTCCGGCTGTGCCGTTGACGATCTTGTTCGGCGCCCCGGCGAAGTCGCTGGGGAAGTTGAAGACGGGCGAGAACAAGAAGGTGTCGGCCTGGTCGGAGCGGATGAACCCGTTGCCGATGGGCTGGGCCAGCGTGGCGACGGCGGTGTACTGCGTCTCGCTGATCCATAAAAAGTCGGCGGTCAGCGACGAGCCGTCGCCGAACTTCCAGCCGATGGCCAGGTCGAAACCGGGCTGGAAACTGCCCGGCCCCGTGACCTGATTAACGTCCAGGGCGTTGTTGCGCGAGCCGACGAAGGTGCCTGCGGAGCCGGCCGCGTTGAGGACGCTATCGTCGTTGGTGACGAAGCCGCGGACGGCGACCTCCTGCGACCGGAGCGGATTGGTCTGATTGTAGAAGGTGTAGGAGCCGGCGATGAACAAGCCGCCCACCTCCGGGTGCGTGCTGTACAGCGGATACGGCAGCGGCACCGCCGGCGGCGCATACCCGGTGGCGAAGCCGCCCTGCGGCCACGACTCCTGAGCGAGGGACCGCCCCGGCGACAGCACGGCCAGCGACGCCAACGCGGCCAGCACCCCTGCCCCCCAAACGCTCTTGATACGCATAAGCCCCATCTCCCCCGTGACCGAGCGCATGGCCCGTTCC
>DATBGU010000061.1:0-5856 GCA_036557825.1 Gemmataceae bacterium | reverse complement strand
GTCCGCTTGACTGTAGGGAGGATAGGGCCATGCCCTCGATATGACACAAGAGAGTACGAGGATTGCGTGGAAGCCGCCGGCAGCGAATCTCGTGAGTTGCATTGCTTCTTGGAGGACAAGTCGCTACTCCCCAAAATCCGCGGCGGTCAAGCGATCGTCCTTGTCGGCAAGGTCAACTGCGGATCGACCTATGCGCCGATCCTTATTCACTGCCGCCTCGTCAAGCCGGCGCCCGACAAACCCGCGCATCGAGGCCGATGAGCGAATCGCTCGGCCGTCAGGCAACAAACACCACGGGCCATCCTCGGTTGCGAACCGACAGCACATCGTTTCTTTCCGAGCGACAGCGCATCGTTTCGTTTTCGGCGTTTCAGGCCGACAGCGCATCGCCGCGTTTTCTGTCGCCCCATACCGCTTCTCGCGATCCTCCCGTGACCCTTCCGCCAATCCACCTAGCATCCGGCGAAACTACTCGCCGGCGACGCCAAACCACCCGACAGACGGCGAACTGATTCGGGGAGATGCCGCAACGATCGCGTCGCCGCAACTGCCGGCGGTCGATGTGACCCCTTATTCCCGGTCCCCAGGAACACCATCAGCAAAGAACCAGGTGTCCCTCTGTGCAGATAACGCTCGAGGAAAGTGCCTGATTCGTTGCAACCGAAGCGCGCAGCGTCCAGCTCATCAGCATCCTAGAGACGACAGACGCACCTCGAATCAAGAGGGCCATACTCGCATTGCCATTGCCGAAGCGAGCCGCAACTCCTTCTCGGTCGCCCCGCTGGCCGCCTGAACCGCCAGGCCATTCAGGACCGTGACGATGTACCGGGCGAGCGTCGCACAATCGGTTCCCTCCGGCAGGTCGCCGTCCCGCACGGCGCGCTCGAACCGCTCCCGTAACGCCGCCACGGCCGCCTGCCTCAAGCGGGCCAGCTCTCGGCGCACCGGCTCCGCCTCCTTCCCGCAAGCCAGCGCCCCGCACACGATCAGGCACCCGCGCGCTTGGTCCCGGCCGCGTAGCATCCGAATGAAGCCCGAGAAGATTGCCTCGACCCCAGTCCGGGCGGTCGGCTTCGCCAGGGCCTCAGTCAGGAACCCCTGCGGCCCCGTCTGGTAACGGTCGAGGGCCTTGCGGAACAATTCCTCCTTGTTCCCGAAGGCGGCGTAGAGGCTCGGCCGGTTGATCCCCATAACCTGGGTCAGTTCCGGGAGCGTGGCGCCCTCGTAGCCGCGGGCCCAGAACACCTCCAGCGCCCGGTCGAGCGCCTCATCTACGTCGAACTGTCGCGTGCGCCCCGATGGCATGGCGCCCTCCTATCCAAAAAAATCTTGTCGTCCCCCTTGACCGGCGCTTGGCCGGCCCCATACACTTTCATTGTACCGAACGGTACATAAAACTCAACGGCAAACGTGACCCAGTGAAGGAGTAAGCGATGAACTCTCTCATCAAGATTCTGGCCAGGTCCTCTCTCCTCAAGGGCGATCGGGACCTCCACCTGGTGCGCGGGTCGATGGTGCTCATCTTCCTGCTCTTCGGGTATCAGAAGTGGTTCGAGTACGAGGCGCAGACGCTGATCCCGTTCATCAGCAACGGCCCCCTTACGTTCTGGATGTACCCGGTCTTCGGCCTCCACGGGGCAAGCTACTTCCTGGGGGTTTCGGAGTGGCTGACCGCGGCGCTCTTGATCTGGGGATTCTGGAATCCCAAGGCGGGCCTCCTCGGGGCCATCCTCTCCGTCGCCACGTTCGTCACCACGGTCGCCATCATCCCGTTCATGCCGGACGGCTGGGACGCGGCGGCCGGCTTCCCGGCGATGAAAGGCAACGTGGCGTTCCTGATGAAAGATGTCGTTTTTCTCGCCGTCTCCGTGTACCTGCTGAAGCAGGACTTGGTGAGGGCGTCACTCACCGAGGCCGAACGGCGCGAACATCGTGAGATTGGCGATCTCCGCGCCTGGGCCGCGGAGCAAGGGGCGGCAAAGGGGTAACCCAGCCGTGACCTCGGATTCGAAACAAGCCAAGGCACATCAATATTTGAGGATCTTTCGAGAGGAGGTTATACCATGATTCCGGGAAAGGTTCTGGTCACCGGCGCGACGGGCGATACCGGCCGGGCGACCGTCGAGGAGCTACTGGCTCGCGGCCATCAGGTGCGTGCGCTGGCCCATGGGGAGGACGACAGGTCGAAGCGGCTTCAGCAGCAAGGGGTCGAGGTCATCTTCGGCGATCTGCTCGACTTCGGGCAGGTATGCTCCGCGTTGAACGGTGTGCGGCGGGCCTACTTCGTCTATCCGATCCGCCTGGGGATCGCCCAAGCGACGGCCTACTTCGCCCAGGCCGCAAAGGAGGCCGGCGTCGATGGCATCGTGAACATGTCGCAGATCTCCGCGAGGGCGGACGCGAAGAGCCACGCCGCGACCGATCACTGGCTATCCGAACGCGTCTTCGACTGGTCCGGACTGACGGTGGTCCACATCCGGCCCACCTACTTCGCCAAGTGGTT
Source organism: Gemmataceae bacterium (assembly GCA_036557825.1). Lineage (GTDB taxonomy): Bacteria > Planctomycetota > Planctomycetia > Gemmatales > Gemmataceae > JAJPHU01. The sequence goes on along the minus strand of DATBGU010000061.1, from coordinate 3,353 downwards.
GCTGTACCTCGCCCCGATGATCCGCGAAGGGAAGCTACACTTGCCGTTCGGCACAGGCCGCCACGCACCCATCGCCGCGGAGGACATGGGACGCGTGATCGTCGGCATCCTTGAAGATCCCGCGTCGCACCGCGGCAACGTCTACCCGCTGTTCGGCCCGGTCGAGTACAGCTACCCGGAGATCGCTCAAGTCCTGGGCCGCGAACTGGGGAAGCAAGTCCAGTACAAGCAGGTCAGCTTCGAGGAGTTCTGGACGTTCTGGGAGGGGGCGGCAAAGAGAGTCAAGGGGAACGACTTCCTCTTCCAACACCTCCGCGAGGTCGTGATCGACCACCAGAACGGCATCTTCGCGGGCACGAATGACAACGTCGAGAAGCTTGGCGGCCGTCCGCCCATGACGCTCGAAGAGTTCATCGCCAAGCATCGCAAGGCCTTCGAGTGAGACAAACATCTTCAAATAAGGAGAACCCCATGACATTACGAGCAGTCATCGCCGGAGTGACCGGCTTGATCGGGAGCAATCTGGCCGAGCATCTCGTCTCCAAGGGCTGGGAGGTCCATGGCATCGCCCGCAAACCGCAGAGCAGCATCCCCGGCATTCGCCCCATCGTCGCCGATCTGCTGGAACCGGAGGCGCTCTGGTCTTCACTCGCCGGCATCGACCCCACCCATGTCTTCCTCACGACCTGGGTCCGCCAGGCGAGCGAGGAGGAGAATATCGCGGCCAACGGCGCCCTGGTGCGCAACCTGCTCGCCGCCCTCGATCGGTCCGCTAGCCTGCGGCACGTCGCCCTCGTCACCGGGCTGAAGCACTACCTCGGGCCGTTTGAGTACTACGCGAAGGTCAAGCCGGACACCCCGCTGCGCGAGGAGATGCCGCGGCTGCCCTTCCCGAACTTCTTCTACGCCCAGGAGGACGAGCTATTCGAGGCGGCCCGACGGCGGGGCTTCACTTGGAGCGTGCATCGGTCGCACACGACCATCGGCTACTCCCTCGGCACGTCCATGAACATGGGGGTGACCCTCGCGGTCTACGCCACGATCTGCCGTGAGACCGGGCGCCCCTTCGTCTTCCCTGGCTCGGCCCAGCAGTGGGACGGGCTGACCGACGTGACCGACGCCCGCGTCCTGGCGAAGCACCTGGAGTGGGCCGCCACCTCCGAGGCCGGCCGAAACCAGGCGTTCAACATCGTCAACGGGGACATCTTCCGCTGGCGCTGGCTGTGGCCGAAGCTGGCGGCTGACTTCGGCATCGAGGCCGCCCCGTACCCGGGCCGCCCGACGCCGCTGGAGGCACAGTTAGTGGACGCGGGGCCGACCTGGGCCAAGATCGCGGCGAAGCACGGCCTCGCCCAAGCCGACCTCGGCAAACTGGCGTCGGCCTGGCACACCGACCTGGATCTCGGGCGGGAGATTGAGGTTGTGACCGACATGACCAAGAGCCGCCTGGCCGGCTTCCACGAGTACCAGTCGACGCTTGGTTCGTTCCTTGACCTATTCGCCCGGTTGCGGAGAGAGCGGGTCATCCCAGTCTGATGGTCGGTCCACCCATCGGGTGCAGTCGGAAATCGAAGCGCCGGGAGACTACCGGGGCGGGCGGCCGAGCTGATAACATGCACCGTCTCTCAGCTGGAGGCGCACCGGCCTGCTCATTGAAACTGACTCTTGCGCGCTTCGGTCCGACACAGCGCCTTCAGCGGTTGCCTCACGCAGGACCGCGGCTAGTTCGGGCTCAATATTAGCGTAGAACTACCTCCGCGGGCAACCGCCAGCGGCCGCCTTGCGGAGGTAGCCATGCATGACGAACTCGCGGCTCGTCAGCGAGCCATCACCCTACGCCTCGCTGGCCGACCCACCAAGGCCATTTGCGCCGCCGTCGGCCGCTCCGAGGTCTGGTTCCGCAAGTGGTGGGGTCGCTACCTGGAGGCCGGACCCGAGGGCCTCTACGACCTGACCCGGGCCAACCACCACGTCGCCCAGCGCATCCCGCCCGAGCTGGAGAGGGCCATCCTCTCCGTCCGCCGTCGGCTGCAGGCCCACGCCACGCCGGCCACTCGCTACTGCCTGATCGGCGCCCCGGCCATCCTCGCCGAGCTGAAGGGCCTCGGCGTCCGACCGCTCCCTTGCGAGCGCACCGTCGAGCGCGTCTTGGAGCGCAACAACGTGACCGCGCCGCGGGTCCGCCTGGCCCCGCTGCTGCCACGCCAGGAGTACCCCGGCCCGCAGGCCCGGGCCTCCAACGACCTCCACGAGGTCGATCTGGTGGGGCCAATCTACCTCCAGGGGTGTAGCCACCGCTACTACATCTGGGTGGGCAAGGACGCCTTCGACGGCGCCGTGTGCCTGCGCCTGGCCGAGTCCCGCCGCATGGACGAAGTCCTGTGGTTCCTCGGGGAGTGCTGGAAGGACCTCGGCATCCCCGAGCAAGTGCAGTTCGACAACGCCCGGGAGTTGGCCGGCTGGGGGCCAGCGGCACGTACCCTGTCGCGGGTACTCCGGCTGTGCCTGCGCTTCGGCGTCAGCCCCGTGTTCATCCCGGCCGGGGAGCCGCAGTTCAACGGCAGCGTCGAGAACTTCAACGGCTGGTTCCAAGAGCCGCTGCTCGACCGGCGCTTCCGGCGCCCGGGCGACCTGCGGCGAGAGCTGTCACGACTGCAGGAGGCGGTCAACACACAGCATGTCCACCCACGGCTGGGGGGCAGGACACCGGCGCAGTACCGCCGGGGCCTGTGCCTGCGGAAGCTGCCCGCGAGTTTCATCGTGCCGACGGGGCGACTGCCGCTGTCCGAGGGCCGCGTGACCCTCATCCGGCGAGTCAGTGGGGCCGGGGCGGTCACGGTGCTGAGTCAGACATTCCGGGTGGGGAAGAGGCATCGGGGCTTGTACCTGCGGCTGGTGGTGGACACCGGACGCGGGCATCTGACAGCGTACCTGAACGGCCGCGTGTTGAAGCGCTGGCCTTACAATCTGCTGAACGACTAACCGACATCGAACTACGCGGCCGCTGTCGGTTCCCGCTGACAGTCAGGAGGGTAATGTGGTGGCGGCAGAAGCACCTTCGAGACGAAATGATGCGTTGTCGGTTCGCACCGCGGCCAACTTGCCGCCACCGGCGACGGCCGATCCGTTCGCCTTCGCGCCAGCCAGCCGGCCGGCCCGGCAGAGCGGAGGATGGGGCATCGTGATTGCGTTCGGCGGGGTCGCGGTCTTCATCGCCCTCGTCGCGGCTGCCGTCATCGCCTACCGGCTCTCGCAATCCCCAGGAGAGGCGAAACAAGCCTTGCGGGATCTGCTGCCGGCAGAAGACCGAACCCCGGTTGCCAAGATGACGGCCGACGCCTGCATAAAGGAAT
>DATBGU010000060.1:0-15292 GCA_036557825.1 Gemmataceae bacterium | reverse complement strand
TTCCTTGAGGTGCTTGGCGCCCAGGAAGGTGACTTTCTGGACCTTATTGGGCAGATCGAGGAAGTGCATGCGAACTTTCACGCGACCGGGTCCGTCCGGCTCCGTGAAGGTCTGGATGTTGCTGAACTGGTTGGTCTTGTACAACTCGCGCACGTCTTCATCCAGGTCGGCGGGCTTGAACTCCTTGCCGACCTGCGTGCGCATGCGCTTCTTGATCTGCTCCGCGCTCATCCGCTTGCTACCCACGATGATGAGGTCGCTAATCCGCGAATGTCCTTTGGATGTGCTTGTATCCGTCTCCGCTTCCTTCGGAGCCGGCTTCTCGCCCGCGCCGGCCGGAACAATCAGCAGTCCCGCCGACATCCACGCCATCAGCACGGCAACCGGCAGCAATCGTCTGGGCATCGTCTCCCTCCGAAATCGAGAACGGGAACCGTCCGCCAGGCGACGAAGGATAGAAACCCGTCCGGCTGTGTAAAGCCGACTTTCGCCTGCCGGTCGCCCTGTCGCCGTCCGGCTCGTTTTGCTACCATGTGCCGTCATGAAGGCATCGAACCCCCTCCGCCGGCGCGCCGGCCGCATCGTGCGCAGCCTGGCCCGACTTTACCCCGACGCCCACTGCGCTCTGCATTTCGCCAATCCCCTGCAACTGCTCATCGCCACCATCCTCTCGGCCCAATGCACCGATGAGCGCGTCAATCAGGTGACGCCGGCGCTGTTCGATCGCTACCCCGACGCGCACGCCTTCGCCGCGGCGGACCCGGCCGAGTTGGAGAAGATGATCAAGTCCACCGGCTTCTTCCGCAACAAGACGAAGAACATCATCGCCTGCTGCCGGCAACTGGTGGAGCTGCACGGCAGACAGGTGCCGCGAACGATGGAGGAACTGGTGCCGCTGGCCGGCGTCGGCCGCAAGACCGCGAACGTCATCCTCGGCAACGCTTTCAACGTGCCCGGCATCCCCGTCGATACGCATGTCGGCCGCCTCAGCCAGCGCATGGGCCTGAGCACCCACGCCGATCCGGTGAAGATCGAACGCGATCTGACGGCCCTGATTCCGCGCAAGGAATGGACGACGTTCGGCCATCGCATGATCTTCCACGGCCGGCAGGTCTGCCACGCCCGCAATCCGCAGTGCGAGCAGTGCGCCCTCGCCAAGCTCTGCCCGCGCGTCGGTTTGAAAAAAGAAGAAGGAACCACGAAACACACGAAAGACACGAAAAATGAAAGACAGGCCCCGGATGAACACCTTGCTCGATCGCTTTTGTCGCTACGTCCGCGTTGACACCACCGCCGTTGAGGGCGCATCCACCTACCCCAGCTCGCCCGGACAGCTCGAACTGGGACGGATGCTGACGGAAGAACTGCGCGCGCTCGGCCTGCGCGACGCCAAGCAGAACCAGCACGGCATCGTCCTGGCGACGATCCCCGCGACGGTGCGCCACAACGCGCCGACGATCGCCTGGATCGCTCACGTCGATACCTCGCCGGAGACGACCGGACGCAACGTCAAGCCGATCGTCCACGAAAACTACGATGGCCGCGACATCGTCCTGCCCGGCAACACGAGCAAGATCATTCGCACCGCCGACAATCCGGAGTTGCTGAGTCTTAAAGGCAAGACCATCATCACGACCGACGGCACGACGCTGCTGGGCGGCGACGACAAGGCGGGCGTGGCCGTCATCATGGAGGCGGCGGCGCAGTTGATGGCCCGGCAGGATTGGCCGCACGGGCCGATCCGCGTCTGTTTCACCTGCGATGAAGAGGTGGGCCACGGCGTCGAGCACGTCTATCTGCAAGAGTTGGGGGCGGTCGTCGGCTACACGCTCGACGGCGGCGGAGTGGGTGAAATCGACGGCGAGACGTTCTCCGCAGATCTGGCCGTGGTGACGATCCGCGGCGTCAACATCCATCCGTCGATCGGCAAGGGACGCATGGTCAACGCCGTGCGCCTGGCCGGTCTGTTCCTCGACCGTCTACCGCGTCTGTGCCAGTCGCCGGAGACGACCGCCGAGCGCGAGGGCTTTCTGCATCCATACCGCATCGACGGCGGCGTCGCCGAGGTGACGCTGCGCATTCTGCTGCGCGACTTCGATACGCCGCGCCTGGCCGACCGCGCCGAACTGCTGCGCACCATCGCTCGCACCATCACGGCGGAATATCCGCAAGCGTCGATCGACGTGCAGGTGACGCCGCAGTATCGCAACATGGCCGACGGACTGAAGAAGGAACCGCGCGCCCTGGCCTTTGCCGAGGAAGCGATGCGGCGGGCCGGACTGCAACCGAAGTTGACTATCGTGCGCGGCGGGACCGACGGCTCGCGTCTGACGGAATTGGGCCTACCGACGCCGAACCTCTCGACCGGCGAGCACAGCATCCACTCGCCGCTGGAGTGGACGTGCCTGGAGGAGATGGCCACCGCCGTGCGCGTACTGGTCGAACTGGCCCGCGTCTGGGCGGAGTAAACTTCAATCTCTTCGATTCGCCTGGCATCTGGCCGGGCGACGCCGGTTTTCGTTGAATGCCGCTGGGGTTTGCTTGCGAGACACAAACAGAATGAACGACTAGCCCGGAGCGCCAGCGACGGGCTTCTGCGGCCCGTCGCTGGCGCTCCGGGCTAGTCGGCAAAAGGTCACAGCCTCTTACATTCCATCCGGGCGACGGGGAACTCCCCGGCCATTCGATCCATCTGCTTTCGAGGAGACACTCATGGCACACGGGGGAGCATCGACGGGAACATCGCTGGCGCCGCCTCTGGCGATGGGGGTGCGCGTCAACCTGTCGGTGATGATGTTCCTGCAATACGCCATGTGGGGGTCGTGGTTCGTCGTCCTCGGCGTCTATCTGGATAAGGGTCTGCACTTCGAGGGGCCGCAAATCGGTTGGATCTACAGCACCATGGCGCTGGGCACTATCTTCGCGCCGCTGTTCATCGGCCAGATCGCCGACCGCTACTTCTCCAGCGAAAAGCTGATGGCCATCCTCCACCTGGCCGGCGCCGGTCTGCTTTACGCGATGGCCAAGGTGACCGACGTCAATCTGCTCTTCCTCGTCGCTCTGCTGTACGCCCTCGTCTACTCGCCGACGCTGGTGCTGTCCAATTCCATCACCTTCACGCACGTTCCCGACGGCGCGCGCGATTTCCCGTCGATCCGCGTGTTCGGCACCATCGGCTGGATCGCCGCCAACCTGCTGGTCGATTTCGCCCTGCCCCGCGTGGACGGTCATCCGGCCAGCGAAACGAATTTGCCGCTGCTGTTGGCCGCCGGTTTCTCGGCGCTGCTGGGTGTGCTGAGCTTCGCCTTGCCGCACACGCCGCCGGCCGGCAAGGCCGGCGACGCCTTCCCCGCCCTGCGCGCCGTCGGCCTGCTCCGCTCGCCGTCCTTCGCCGTCTTCTTCGGCGTGTCGTTCATCATCACCATCGTCCTCGCCTTCTACTACAGTTTTACCAGCATCTACCTCGACAGTTCCACCTTGCCGCGCATCCCGGAAGCCCAGCGGCTCATCTCGTTCACCCTGTTCGGCAAGCCCATCGCGTTCACTCTCGGCGCCGCCTCGGTCATGACCATCGGCCAGATCGCCGAAATGGTCTTGCTTCCCTTGCTGCCGTGGTTCTTGCGTCATCTGGGTATGAAATGGGTGCTGGCGCTGGGCATGTTGTCGTGGGGCGTGCGCTATTACCTGTTCGCCGTGGGGGCGCAAGGTCTGGTCAGCCCGTGGGTGGTAATCGCCAGCCTGGCGCTGCACGGCGTCTGTTTCGATTTCTTCTTCGCGGCTGGCTTCATTCACGTCGATAACGAAGCCCCGCCCAGCATCCGCGCCAGCGGCCAGGCGCTGTTCACCTTCCTGACCTATGGCGTGGGCATGTGGCTGGGCAACGTGGTATCCGGCTACGTGGTCGATTTCTATTCGACCGGACCGGCGGCCAGCCCGGTGCGCGACTGGTATCACATCTGGTTGGTGCCGAGCATCGGTGTGCTGGCGTCGCTGGTGATCTTCGTGCTGTTCTTCCACATCCATCCGCGGCAGACGGCTCCGGCCGACGCCTGGAAGCCATCCCCAGGCGAGGGTGGCACCGATATTGTCAGTGCCGAGCACCGAACGCACATTGAGTCCGGGGAGGCCGGGGTGGACCTTTGACGCGGCGGGAGTCGGCGAAATCGCGTGAACGCCGCCGCCAGGCCGCTTGTCCTCTCCAAGCGCCGCGCAGCGGGGAAATCCTCGCCCCGGTTAAATTCTGTTTGCAATCGCAAGCCCGTCCACATAGCATGGGGATGGGTAAACCAGGATGTCGCTTCCTCCCCCCTACGACATCCTCGACCTGCCGATGCCGGATACCCACCCTACATCGCCTCCGGACCTCAACGACGGAGTCCATGCCGAATCGCCTCCGCCCAGGCCGGGGACATGCCGGTTGTTCTCCCAACGAGAACGGCCGACCTTGATGGAGATACGACTCCCACCGCACCGTTAAACCCGCCGGCTCCGCGATTGGGCGAGACGAGCCTATGCCAATCGATCCGCGCCAACCTGTCGATTCCCTGAGGGGGCACGCCCTGCGCAACGCCCATCTGCGCCAACATGCCCTGCGCCGCGCCGAATCCGCCCCGCCGCTGGCCCGCATCCTCGTGACCATCCGGGCGCGGATCCTCGGCCTGACGCGCCTGGAGTTGGCCCGCCGATCCGGCATCAGTCGCGGCACCCTCCGCGATCTGGAGTTGGGCATTCACACGCCGACCCGGCGAATCTTGCAGCGGTTCCTTTCCTTCTGCCAGCGCTGCCGCGTGCCGGAGGAGAACCTGGAGGAACTGCGCCGCCTCTACGCCGGGGCCGGCGATACGCTCGAACAGTTCATCGCGCGGCTGGAACTGCGGGCTGGCTCCTCGCGCGAACTGGCCCACCGCGTCGGCATCAGTCCGGCCACGCTCTGGGAGTATCGCCGCGGCAATTTCCCGCTGCCTCTGGCCCTGTTGCGGCAAATGTGCGCGGCCGTTCGCGAAGACGCCGCCCCCGGAGTGATCCTCTGGCGCGAAGCGGAACGTCGCCGCCTGCGCGCGCGCGGCTATCCGGAACCGCTGGCCGAGTTCTGGGTACTGTGCGCCCGCGCCGGCTACACCGAGAAGCACCTGCTGTCGCTGGGCATGAGCACCGCCGCCGTGCGCCGTCTGCGCTATCTGGAAATCCCCTGCTGGCGCGAAGTGGTCGAGACAGTCCGGCAGCTGTGCGACGACGAGGAATTGCCCATCCTCGAACGCCTGTGGCGCCGCGCCGAGAAAAGCCAATCGTGCCGGCTGCCCGATGAGTTCGGCGCCCGTTTGCAGCAACTCCGCAAGCACAACGGCGTGACCCGCCGCGAACTGGCCGACCTGTTTGGCATCGGCGGCAAGAAACCGGCCCGCATCATCAAGTACATCGAGGAGGACGGCTTCTATTCGGCGCAAGCGTATCCCGCCGGACTCGTCGCCCTGCTGACGACCGGCGACGACGAACGCGACGCCCTGCTGAGCGCCTGGCTGGAACGACGGCGGCAATTTCACCGCCGCCACCGCCCCGAAACGCGCTTCGACCTGCGACTGGCCCGCGAGTTGTACGGCTTCGAGCCGCGACACATGGAGACGATTCTGGGCTATTCCTCTCTGGAATATCAGAAAATCGAGCGCGGCGTGCAGCCGTTGACGGACACGGCGCGCGAGCGCATCCTGCACGCCGTCCACCAGGCCGGCCGGCGGCGCGTGGAAGCGCTGTTGCAGCACCGCAAGCAGTGCGAGGACGCCCGCGCCGCCTGGCGCTGTCCGCCGTCGGTGGCGGACCTCATCACCCTGTTGGCGCGCCGCGAAGGCGGACTCATTCCGCTGTCGCGCCATCTGAAGCGCGCCGGGCTGAAGGGGCTGTGGACGGCCCGTCTGCGGGCGATCGGCCACGGTGAGGAAGTTCCACCCTGGTGCGTCCTGGAGCAAATCGCGCAGGTCTGCGATGTGACCGAGCGAGAGGAATTGCACGACGACTGGAGACAGCGTTATCGCGAGCATTTGAAGACGCGCTGCCCGTCGCCGTTGGGCATTGAGCTGCGCTTGCTGATCGGCGAGGTGGCCGAGTCGCTGCGCGATTTCAGCCCGCGTCTGGGATTCAACTACTCGGTCCTGGTTCGCGACCTGCAAAAGATCGACCGCGACGACTTCGTGAAGTGGTTCCACGTCGAGCGCATCGCGAAGGCGGCCGGTCTGCCGGCGGACGACGAGCGCTGGCGCGAAATGCACGCCCTCTGGCGCACCGCCAGCGACCGCAAAAAGCTGGCCGCGCCGTCGCGGCGCTGGCCGACGTCAGCCGCTCGACAGGGTTGATAACTCGAAGAATCGAACACGGATGAACACGGATGAGACGGATTGACACGGATCTGATCCGTGCTACTTCGTCTCATCCGTGTTCATCCGTGTTCGATTCTTTACAATATCCGCGACATGAAGAGAAATCCGTCATCTGTCGATCTCGCGGTGTATTCATGATTAGCAAAGAGTTGCTCGACATTCTCCGCTGTCCGCTCGATCCAGCGCATCAGGCCCGGCTGGATCAGGAGGCGGACGGGCTGGTGTGCCAGCGTTGCCGGCTCAAGTTTCCCATCAAGGAAGGCCTGCCGTGCATGCTGGTCGAGGACGCGGAGCTGCCGCCCGGCGCAGCCAGTTTGCAGGCGCTGCCGTGCCAACAATCGCCCGTCTCCCAGGGGGTGCAAGGATGATTGCTCATCGTCTGTACGTCGGCACCATCGGCGAAGGCATGTTCCGCAGTCTCGACGGCGGCGAAACCTTCCGCCGTGCCTGCGAAAACATGTTCGTCGAGTGCGATGTCCGCGCCCTCGCCGTCCATCCCCGCCAAGCCTCCACCCTTTACCTCGGGAGCGAACAGGGGTTGTACGTCAGCAGCGATGGGGCCGAGAACTGGACGAAGTTGCCGGCGCCGCTGGACGGCTTGCAGGTGTGGTCGCTTTGGATCGCGCCGCAACGGCCGGAGGTAATCGTCGTCGGCACCTGTCCGTCGCGCCTGTTTCGCTCGGAAGACGGAGGGCGGTCGTGGAGCGAAGCATCGGCCACGCTGGAGCGCGCGTGTCCGCGCATCTTGTGGACGCGGGTGACGTGCATCGTCGGCGATCCCGACGACGCCAATCTGCTGTGGGCCGGCGTCGAGATCGACGGCGTGCACCACAGCCGCGACGGCGGCCGCACCTGGAAGCCGATCGGCAGCGGACTCAGCTCGCGCGACATTCACGCGCTCGTCGTGATTCCCGGCCGGAACGGACAGCCACGCCGTCTGTTGGCGGCGACGAACAACGATTTGAACCTCAGCGCGGATGGCGGCGCGACCTGGCAGCCGTTGCGGATCGGCGAGGCGATGCCGTGGTCTTATTGCCGGACGCTGGCGCAGACGTGCGGTCAACCGGAGGTGATCTTGCTGGGCAACGGCGACGCTCCGCCCGGCTCGGTCGGCATCGTCGGTCGCTCCCTTGACGGCGGTACGAGTTGGCATCAGACCGACATGCCCGGCCGTGCCAACAGCACGCTCTGGAACTTCGCCGTCCACCCCGCTGATCCGCAGATGATCTACGCCAGCAGCGTCAGCGGACAGCTGTATCGCTCGCTGGACGGCGGCACATCATGGCAAAAGCTGGCGCGCGAGTTCGGCGAGGTTCGCGCGCTGGCGTGGGCGCCCGCCGATTAGCGCTTTGCCCGTCTCAGTTTTGCCATCTTAACCCCTATCCCCGTCTTTTTCAGCAGATGAATTAGACCCGAAATACTCCCGTTGTCGAAAACAATCCATACGGCTCATCTTGCCGCCCTAATGAAATCAACTGGGCGCAAGACCCCCCTGCGGGAGCATGATTGTCAGGAGGGATCAATCGTGGGAGTGAAGAGACATGGTGCGTTCTTGATCTTGTCTATTCTCCTGGCTGGAGGTTCGGCGATGGGGCAAACCTTGCCCCCCTCGACGCCGCCACTCGGGGATCCGGCACGGCAGACGGCGCTGGACGGGCCGCCCGCCCAGATCATCTCCCCCGCGTCGCCGGAATGCGCTGCGGGGAGCACGAGCTTGCCGCAGGAAGGTTGGGATTGTCAGGCCTGTCTGGGCTATGGGCGATTCTGGGTGAACACGGAGGCGCTGTTGTGGTGGATGAAGGGCCAGCAGCTGCCGCCCCTCGTCACCACCAGTCCGGTCGGCACGCCGCAAAATCAGGCCGGCGTGATCGGCGCCGACAGCACCACCGTGCTATTCGGCAATTCCACCGTCAACACCACCCCGCAAGGCGGCTGGCTGATCAACGCCGGCGCCTGGCTGGACTGTAACCGGCGTTGGGGCATCGAGGGTAATTTCTTCATGCTCTCGTCGCAGGCCACCAACTTCAGCGCCGCCTCCAATGGCGACACCATCCTGGCCCGGCCGTTTTTCGACCCGACCACCAATCAGAACAGTTCGGAAATCGTGTCGTTTCCGGGCCTGAGCAATGGCTCGATCTCGGCCAACGCCGTGACCACCGGCCTGATCGGCGCCGGCGCGCTGTTCCGCGCCAATCTATGCTGCGGCTGCTGCTATCGCATCGACTGGTTGGGCGGCTATCGCTTTCTGACCTTCAGCGATCGGCTCGCCATCAACGAGACGCTCACCAACACCAACCCGGACAACTTCGTCGTGCCGGGGACAATCCTGGCGGTCGGCGATCGCTTTGACACGCGCAACACGTTCAACGGCTTCAACACGGGGCTGAGCGCGATGTTCCAACGCGGGGCGTGGGGAGTGCAAGGTTTGGCCACGATCGCGGTCGGAGACAATCACCGCGTTGTCAATATAGACGGCGCGACCACCGTGACGGTCCCCGGCCTTCCGTCGGTGACAAACGCCGGCGGCTTGCTGGCGCTGCCCAGCAACATTGGCCATTTCAGCAGCAACAACGTCGCCGTCATCCCCCAGTTTGGCGCTAATCTCTATTATCAGATCAGGCCCTGGCTGCTCGCCAATGTCGGCTACACCTTCCTGCTCTGGTCGCATGTAGTTCGCTCGGGCGACGCGATTGACACGGCCGTCAATCCCAACCTGCTGCCTCCGGGCAATCCGCTCGGCGGCGGGCCGACCCATCCTGTCTTCACGGGCGGCACCTCCACCTTCTGGGCGCAGGGAATCAACGCCGGTCTCACGCTGCGCTTCTGAGAGCCTCCGCCAGCCCGCAGCGGCAGCAAGGATCGCCTTGCCGCCGCTGCGGGCTGGTGCGAGGTGTTCGGTCCCGTCGTTCGTGCGGACCTTCCGCGTCCTTCCAGATATGAAAACGTGCCGGCCACTCATGGCGTTTCTTCCTCTGTTTCCTGCTTGACGGCCCGATCCTTTCTGCCATACTGTTTTCGTATACCCATCTTGCCGAGAGTCTCTAATCCGTACAGGTCAACGAAGACCTCGCCTCGAACTGCGCGCGCTGATTGCGTTGCTTCTTTCTTGCGAGGGATTCTCCCATGACCTGGCATCACCTATTCCACTGGCTGCCCTCCCGCATCGTCCGGCGAACGAGACGCACGAGTCCGCGTCAGACTCCGTGGCGTTTCGTCGTGCCGCGCCTGGAGCGCCTAGAAGACCGCATCGCGCCGACCTTTTCGCTTGGGGCTGCCGCGAACTACGCTATCCTCTATGAGGGGGGCGGCGGCAATACGCTCCACATCGCCAACAGCACGACCAACACCGCGGGCACAGGTGCCGGTCAAGGCGGTGGCATCGGCAACATCGGGGTCGGTGGGACGGGAGCCGTCCAGGTCACCGGCGGCGGGGCTAACGTTAACGGCAACGTCGACTTTGCGGGCGCGGCGAATTTCTCCGGTACTTCACCCACCGGAACGGTCAACTCCAATGTCGCCGCGGTGACGAATGCTCTCAACACGGTCAACGCTCTGAATACTACCCTCGGCGCCTTGCCGGGGACCAATGTCGCTATCAACGGCAATACGACGATCAATGCCAGCGCTGGCACTTTCTCCGCTTCGGGAACGGGTTACACCAATGTTCGGGTCTTCAATGTGACCTCCTTTAGCCTCGGCCACGGACAAACCCTGACGATCAACGGCGATGCGAATGGCGACTCGGTCGTCTTGAACTTCACGAGCGGGGTGAATTTCAATGGTAATGTTGCCCTGACGGGAGGACTCACTCCCGACGATGTGATCTTCAACTTCGTCGGGGGCAGCAATCTCACCGGGGGTCCCTCTCTAAGCTTCAACAACGGTAACGCTTCCGACCAGTCGGACCTCGCTCAAGGCATCTTCCTGAACCCGAATGGCACGGTCAGCTCGAACCCATCCAACATACTCGGGCGCATCTTCGGGGGCGATAGCGCCGAATTCCAGTTCAACGGCGGGTCCAACATCACCGCCCCCGGTGGCGGCGCTACTCCGACCATCACCACCATTCCCATCCCGACCGCGGTCACGCTGGCCACGAACTCCGTGACCCTGAAAGACACGGCCACACTATCCGGCGCCACCTCCCCGACCGGCACCATCACCTTCTTTCTGTTTTACAACGGCGGCAGCACGCCGGTGCACACCGAGACGGTCTCCGTCAGCGGCGACGGCCCCTACACGACGCCGACCGGCTTCACGCTGCCGACCGACGCCAGCACGGTCACCGGCACCTACGAATGGGACGCCTTCTACAGCGGTAGCGCCGGGAACGACACGGCTGCCGATTTCAGCGACCCCAACGAGCAGGTGACGGTCAACCCGGCCGCCCCGACGCTCGTGACGACCGCCAGCCCGAACGTGACGCTGCCGACCGCACCTCCGGGGACGGTGACGCTAAGCGACTCGGCGGTGCTGTCGGGCGGCTACTTCCCCGGCGGCAACATCGTTTTCACGCTGACGGGTCCGGGCGGCTTCATGTACAGCCAGACGGACACGGTCAGCGGCAACGGCACCTACACCGCCAGCACCACGTTGCCCACCACGGGCACCGTGGCCGGAACCTATACCTGGTCGGCCACCTACGAAGGCGACGGTAACAACAACTCTTTCACCGAGACGGGCAATGCGGCGAACGGTGAGCAGACCGTGGTCAGCCCGGCCAGACCAACGCTCACCACCACTCCCAACCCGACCACAGTCACGCTGAGCGCTACGGCCCCGCCCATCCTGACCGATTCGGCCACGCTATCGGGCGGCTATCACCCGACCGGCACCATCACCTTCGAGTTGTTCCAAAACGGCGGCAGCACGGCGGTGGACACCGAGACGGTTGCCGTCAACGGCAACGCCACCTACACGACGCCGACTGGCTTCACCCTGCCGACCAGCGGCCCGGTCGCCGGCAACTATCAGTGGGTCGCCATCTACAGCGGCGATAACAACAACTCCAAGGTCAGCGACAGTAACCCCGCCGCCGAGCAGGTGACGGTCAACCCGGCCAACCCCAGCCTCACCACCTCACCCAACCTGACCACGGTCACGCTGGGCGCCACCGCCCCGCCGATCCTGACCGACACGGCCACACTATCCGGCGGGTTTGACCCCACCGGCAATATCACCTTTGAGTTGTTCCAGGGCAGCACTCTGCTGCATACCGAAATCGTCGCGGTCAACAGCAACGGCAGCTACACCACGCCGACCGGCTTCACGCTGCCGGCCACGGGTGCAGTCGCCGGCGCCTACCAGTGGGTCGCCGTCTACAGCGGCGACGACAACAACGCCGAGGTCATCGACAGCAACCCCGCCGCCGAGCAAGTGACGGTCAACCCAGCCAGCCCGACGCTCGGGACGACCGCCAGCCCGACCACGGTCACGCTGCCCGTCCCGGTCTCGACCATTCTGACCGACACCGCGGTGCTGTCGGGCGGCTTTAACCCGACGGGCAACATCGTGTTCACGCTGAGCGGTCCGGGCGGCTTCGTGTACACCCAGACCGATACGGTCAACGGCAACGGCACCTACACCGCCAGCACCACCCTGCCCACCACGGGAACCGTCGCCGGCACCTATACCTGGACCGCCACCTACGAAGGCGACGACAACAACAACGCTGCCAACGACCAAGGCGGCACCGCCGAGCAAACCGTGGTCGGCTCGGCCACCCTGTCGCTCGTGACGCTGGCCACCCCGCTCGTGACGGTCCTTCCGTTCGGGCCTCCGGGAACAGTTACGTTGAGGGACGCGGCGTTTCTCTCGGGTGGCCAGTCACCGACCGGCAGCATCATCTTCACGCTGACAGGTCCCGGCGGCTTCATGTACACGCAGACGGACAGGGTCAACGGCAACGGCACCTACACCGCCAGCACAACACTCCCGAACACCGGAACGGTGGCCGGCACCTATACCTGGACGGCCCGCTACAGCGGCGACGGCAATAACAAAGCCGCCAACGACCAGGGCGGCATCGCCGAGCAGACCGTCGTCCGCCCAGCCAAGCCAACGCTCGTGACGATCGCCAGCCCGCTCGTGAAGACGCTGCCCACCGCGCCTCCGGGAATGGTGACGCTGAGCGACTCGGCGTTTCTCTTGGGCGGCTACTTCCCGACGGGCAACATCGTGTTCACGCTGACGGGCCCAGGCGGCTTCATGTACACGCAGACGGACACGGTCAACGGCAACGGCACCTACACCGCCAGCACCACCCTGCCCACCACGGGAACCGTGGCCGGCACCTATACCTGGACGGTCCACTACCGCGGTGATGTCAACAACAACGCCGCAGACGACAACGGCCTCCTCGCCGAGCAGACCGTGGTGCGCCCGACCAGCCCGACGCTCGTGACGACGGCCAGTCCAGCCCTCCGGCGAGGCGCTGCGCCCTCGACACTGACGGATGAGGCGGTGCTGTCGGGCGGCTACTTCCCGACGGGCACCATCACATTCACGCTGACCGGTCCCGGTGGCTTCTTCTTCACCGAGGATGTCACGGTCAGCGGCAACGGCACTTACACGGCCAGCACCCCGCTGCCGACCACAGGGACGGTGGCGGGCACCTACACCTGGTCGGCTATCTACAAAGGCGACGATAACAACAACGAAGCCATCGACCAGGGCGGCACCGCCGAGCAGGTGACTGTCGCCCCGGCCAGCCCGACGCTGGTGACGACTGCCAGTCCGGACATCACGCTGGGTACCGCAGCCCCGACCCTCAGCGACTCGGCGGAGCTGGAAGGCGGCTTTAACCCGACCGGCGACATTGTCTTCACGCTGACCGGTCCGGGTGGCTTCTCGTACATCCAGACCGACCGGGTCAACGGCAACGGCATCTACACGGCCAGCACCCCGCTGCCGACCACGGGCACGGTGGCGGGCGTCTACACCTGGTCGGTCAGCTACGAAGGCGACGTCAACAACAACGCCGCCATCGACCAGGGCGGCCCCGACGAGCAGACCGTGGTCAGCCCGGCCAGCCCGACGATCGTGACGATCGCCAGTCCGAGCACAGCCATGTTTGGCGCGACGCTGCAAGACGTGGCCGTCTTGACCGGCGGCTACTTCCCGACTGGCACGATCACTTTCAAGCTGTACGCGCCGGGGGTGGATCCGACCGTTGGCTCCCCTGTGTTCACAACCGTTATGGGGGTCAGCGGCGACGGCACGTACCACACCCCCCTGGGATTTGTGGCGAATGCGTCGGGTATCTGGCACTGGGTAGCCACTTATAACGGCGACCCGAACAACAACTCGGTGTCTTCCGGACCCCTGGAGGAGCCGGTGACCATCTCGCCCGCGGCGGACGTGAGTCTGACCAAGCTGGTGAACCAGACCACTCCGATCTTCGGCACGCCGGTGACGTACACGCTTATCGCCCACAACAACGGCCCGGACACGGCCACCGGCGTGGTGGCGACCGACGTTCTGCCGGCGGGGCTGGTGTTCGTCAGCGCGACGGCCAGCCAGGGGTCGTTCGATGCCGGCAGCGGCCAATGGACCATCGGCACCCTACCCAATGGTGCCACCGCCACGCTGCAAATCACAGGTATCGTGGCGACCATCGGCCCGATCACCAACTCGGCCTCGGTGGGGGCCTTGCAGTTCGATCCCGACCCGGCGAACAATGTCAGTTCGGCGACGATTGAAGGCATGCTCTCGGCGGGGCAGGTGTCCAAGAGCTTGTTCCTGTCGTCGAGCGATGCGCCCTTGAACCCCGCGATGGTGGCCGCTGAGGAAGCATTGTTCAACGCCTTGGTGCCGATGTGGACGAACCTCTGGGATGCGCTCTTGTCGGTGGAACAGAACATGCTCGCCGCCGGCAGTGGTCCAGGTAACGGAGGTGTACCCGTCTTCGAGGGCGACTGGCTCGGCTCGCCGCTGGTGGTGTACGCCAATCCGTTCGCGTCTCAAGTGACGGCCGTGCAAGTCGGCACCTTCGATTTCCTCTACGAAAACAACACCGTCGCCGGAGTCCGCCTGATATGAGGCAGGCAAGCAGGCCACGAGGACATCAAAACTCCATCGTCCGCAGCGCCCGAATACCGGCGCGCAGCGGCAACATGATGGCCGCTATCCCGGCGTTCAACCCCGCCAACAAACCGAAGCCAACGATGCCTCCCGCGGGGAGAGCCAGGCTCGATTCCGAGTCGCTGAGCATCATGGCGCCGTGCCACGGCGCGGCCATCAAACCCACGATCACCAGCAAGAACAAGAGTCCCGCCACCAGGTTCAGCGTCCCGCCGAAACCGGCGGCGATCTTGGAAGGATCGGTTTCGCGGAAGTTCGGCATGCATGCACCCAGACCGACGCTCAACCCGCTCAGCCCCGCCGCCAGCACCGCGACCGTGAGCATGTGCAGCAGCACCGCCGGCAGCGGCATCAGCAACATGAAATCGCTCACCAGTACCAAACTCTCGGCGATCAGGATGCCGCCCGTCGCCGAGAAAGCGAACTTGCCCCACAGCAGTTGCTCACGCTCAAGCGGCAGCAGGCCGAGAATCCAGAATTTACGCCCTTCCAAACTCAGCATCGGATAAATGAATCGCCCCGTGTACGTACACAGCAGAAGGGCGATGGCGCACAGGTTGAGGAAGCTGATGCTGTTCTGGTAAGGGCCGGCCAGGTTCTCGACGAAACGGCGGATGTTGGCGAAGTACAGCAGCATCAGACCGCTGAACACCACGATCTGTCCCCACTGCTGCGGATCGCGGCGGAAGGTGCGGAAGTCCTTGACGATCAGCAGACGCGTACAGGGATGGACGAACAGCAGCACGGCATACAGCAATCGATCGACCCATGCTTCCCTCCACGGGGAATCTCCAGGGCGAGCGGCCGGCGTCAGCCGGCTGTTTGAAGATGCAACAGCCGGC
>DATBGU010000059.1:0-3882 GCA_036557825.1 Gemmataceae bacterium | reverse complement strand
CTCGCGGCACCAGCGCGCCAGGGTCAAGATCTCGTCGGCGTTCCAATCGGCGATGTTCATGTTCACGTTGAGCTTCGCGGAGCGCTTCACCAGGGCGCGGATGTTGGCGATCACTTGCGCGAAGCCCTTGGTGTGCTTCTGTCGTTCGTAGCGGACGGGATCGAGCGTATCGAGCGAGACGCGCACCCATTTCAGGGCCGACCCCACGATGGGAACGTAACTCGCCCGGAACAGGCCGTTGGTCATCAACCCCTGCTCCAGTCCGATCTCCTCGGCCCCGTGAACCGCGTCGAGAAAGTCGGGATGGTTCGTCGGTTCTCCGCCGCCGGACCAGGTGATCGCGCGAAGCCCTCTGCCGTGGGCTTCCACCAGAAACGAGCGCAAGCGGCGAACGTCGAGTCCTCGCCGGCGTTCGGGATGGCCGGCCATGACCGGCAACGCATCCAGGTTCTTTTTGTGGCGTGCCTTCTCCTCCGCCGTCATGGCCGGGTTGACGAGGTGGCTGTTGGCGGAGATGCACCAACGGCAGGCCTGGTTGCAGTGGTTGGTGAGGTTGATTTCCATCAGGACGGGGAAGGTGTCGCCGTGCAAGCGCAGCTGGGCGAGCCGGTCGAGCTGCCAGAGCAATTTGGCCTGCGACGCCCACGGGTTATTGCCGTAATAGACGTGCCGCCGCGGACCCGCGCGCTCGACCGGAGGCGGGGGAATCAACGGAAGCGAGACCGTTCGATCGACGGCCTTTCTCATGGGGCCTCCGCCTAGATCACGTCGCGCGTGTCCTTTCCCGGCGGACGTTCCGCGACCACTTTCTCGGCGCTGAGCGCGTCGATCACCAGATCGGTGATGAGGGGCTTGTCTTGGCGAAGAAGACATTTCACCAGGGGCGTTTTGAGCGTCTTGCAGGCGACGCAGGGACCGAGAACGGCCACCACTCGTTTGCCTCGCTGAATCAGTTCCGGAAGCCGTTCCAGGCCGTCCGGACCCAGCGAGGTCACGGGCACGAGGTCCAGACGCACCGGCGTGCGTTCGCTCAGCGGGTGCCAGAGCAACTCGCCGACGATGTCGTGCTCGCGTCGCAATTGCTCGGGATCGGCGAAATTCCGCTTCAGTTCCGAGGCTCCATGCGGGTCGTCCCAGATGGCGCCGGAGGTCAGAATGACATCCAGGTCGATGACCGAACGCACCGTATCCTGGATGGCTTGTTCGTTCACCAACAAGCGACCGAACTCGGCCCGGCTGACCATCGGGGGGATATAGTGGCCGCCGTAGTTGGTTTCCCGCAGGTGATGCGTCTGTTCCCACAGGTTTTGAAACTGGAAGCGAGGCCAGTCCGGCCTTACGAACCCCATGTGCAGCCAAAACGCGCCGGGCAGCATGGCGTCCACGACCACCTCGCCGTCGAAGCCCTCTTGCTCCAGGAGATGCCCGCACGCGCTCATGACGTTGAAGCTCATCGGTCCGCCCGCCACGCCGACGAGGATGCGCGGCCTGCCCACGCTGGGACGATCGTCGGAGAGTTCCACAATGATGTCGCGCAGCGATTCGGCCGCCCAGCGGATGATCGGTTCCACGCCGGTGCAGCGCACCACCCGCACCGATTCGAGTCCCGAGCGCGCTTGCAGCCGGCTCCCCAGTTCGAGGTCGCCTTCGGTTTTGAAAACAAGCTCGCTATTCCGCCGCGTTCTCTGGACGATCTCGGGGATCTGCTCGCGCGCGACGCGCACACGGTGCTCGCGCAGGAGCCGGCGGACGATTCGTTTGGGAGAGTTCAAGTCCAGGACCGCCTGGACCACGGCGACATCAATGCGCCGGCGAGCCGAGGCATCGAGGGAGGCATAGTTGCGGACCCGGGAGGCCGGAAGCAGCGGCCGGCGCTTCGCCTGGGACTGACGGAGGTGCTCGTCCGTCTTTTGGCAGAACGGGCAGGAATCCCGGTGCTGGGCGTCTTGCGGCGACCATTCGCCGGTTCGGGCCACCGTAGCGAGGATGCGGAAACACTCGCTCGACATCGGGGAAGGCCGCCCATGCTCCGCCGCATTGGCTTCGACGGGCCGGCCGATTGCGTTTTGTTTGTCGCGCTGTGCTGAGTTCGCCTTGTCCATTTGTCTCGCCCTCCACGAGAAGCCGCCTCAGGTTCGTCCTACACCCAAAAACGCCGCCAACCTCGCCACGGCCCGGTTCCGCAGGGTCAGCACTCGCGGAGGCCCGCGCCGAGGGCGCAAGCGCTGCCCGATCCCTTCGAGAGTCATCCCCTCGAAGTAGTACCAGAAGAGGACGCGGCCCTCGGGACTTTCGCGATGCGCGCGCAGCCATTCGCGGATGCGGGCGTGAAGCTCCCGGCACTCCAGGATCTCAAGGGGCGATGCCTCCCCATCGGGCCGGCTCTCCGGATTCAGAATGAACTCCACCCGGCGTCGTCGCCGCAGTAAGTCGATGGCCACGCGAAAAACGATCGTACAAGCCCAACTTTCGACGCGGCAGCGGGCGCGCCATCTGCCACCCCGGACCGCGCGGGCAATCCGCAGGAGCGCTTCCTGCGCCGCGTCTTCCGCGAGATGGCGGTCCCATAGCACCTGAAACGCTCGGACGCACAGGCACGCCCACATCGCATGAGCGAACGCCGCAAACGCGACGTCATCATCCTCGTCTCTGTACCGGATGAGCAAAGACCTAAAATCATTTCGAGAAGGGCCCATCCGACACTCCCTTCGTTGGTGACATCACTGTTCCCAGAAATTTCTCTAACGCAACGATCTTCCTGCCCATCCTCCTTGCCACGTTGAAGAAACACCCGGATAACGGCACCAAATAGATACACGGACCTCGACGGCGTTTTTTCCATTTATTTTTCGTGCGCCGAAAAACACCAACGCCGTCAGGGGTCAGTCGCCCGCTTTCCAGTGCCTCTCCCTGCCCTCCACGTAGCGAGACAGGCACAGGTTGCCCTGTGCCCGCCCACGCTCCACAGCTACAGCCCTGTGCTATTCCTTGGCCTGCACAGCGTCCTTGCCCATCCCGTCATCGCCACCCTTCCAGATCTCCACTCCGTTCATGCAGACCCGCACCTCCAACGGTTCAAACTCCCATGCCGCCTCTAGCGCCTTGCTGCGCAGCTTGGTGCGTTTCAGCAGTTTCCATCCCTTCGTAGGCACCCAAAGGAATGCTTCGTACACATGCGACTTCATGATCGCACCTCTCTTGTGTTTGGTGTTGAGAAAAAACCTCTCCTGTGTTCACGTGAGTGGCGATAATATCAGTAGAGGGAAACGGGTTGCGCCGTCCCTAGGCGGAAGCACCTCGAAGAACGATCAGGTGCTAGACCGCGTCGGCACCCAGACAAACCCAGGCGCTGCGGAGTGGATACCTCCGAAGTTTGATCGGAGGTATCCACTACCCCCGCCGCGACCTCATGACTCACCGTCCTTTCTTGAGCCAGCGCACACCGCTCATCGTCACCTCGGCGATCTTCACGTTGTCCTTGACAGGGGGACAGAGCCAGACAGCCCAGACAGCGTGCGGATCATCGCCGCACAGGTATTGGCAGTAGGCGAGTGCATCCTCCAGGGTGCCGTAGTAGTTCTCACCCTTGCCGCTGTGTTTGTTCTCCAGCCAAAGCATCACTTGCCCTCCTTCGCAATCGCACGGTCAACGCTGTCAGCCGCACGCTCCAGAATCCGTGCAATCTTGCTCCAGATCTTGCCAGCGTGCTTGTCCTGCCAGGCACCCGCCAGTTCGAGTTGTGATTCACGGTACTTGTCGGCGACCACGCGAAGGACGGTGGAAACGTCGCCGGGCGACATCACGTCGAGACTGTATTGCTTGTCACTGTCGGTCATGGTGCTATGTCCTCCGATTGTTGCTCCCATGAAACGAGAACAGGCA
>DATBGU010000058.1:0-22929 GCA_036557825.1 Gemmataceae bacterium | reverse complement strand
ACAACAAAGGCCAGAGTTCGCGTTCCATGACACATCTCCTTGGTTTTGCTTCCCAAGGTTGATACGTCAACGAACGCGAACTCGTTTGTTTTCAACACCTTAACGCCTTCCTTGCAAAAGGTTCTGGCGCTCCGGGCTTGTGGGTTGCGAATCGCTCCTTAGCCTGGCCCCTTGTTGGTGGCCCCTTCGATTCGCTGGATCGCCTGGACGACGCTCTGGCGAAAGAACACATCGGGATCGTCGCGGTATTTCCGCAGCGCCGGCAGCGCCGCCGTCTTGACCGCCGGTCCCATCTCGCCTAGTTGCATCGCGGCCTGGTAGCGCGAGTAATTGTTGGGCGCCGGCTTCAGCGCTTCGATCAGCACGGGAACGGTCGTCTCGGTTTCGCCGCTGATTTTCCACAGCGCGGTGGCGGCGGCGACGCGGTTGGGAATCGCTGCGTCGCGCAGCGCGCGCTTCAGCGCGGGAGCGGCCTCGCGGGCCGGCTTGCCCAGCGTTCCCAGAAACTGACAGGCTTGCTGCTTGGCGTTGGGATCCTTGCCCTCGACGCATTCGATCAAGGTATGCAGCGCCTCCTCGCTGTCCGGCTGCATCCGTCGCAGCGCCATGGCCGCGTAGACGCGCCACGGGCCGGCCGGTTTGAGCATGTCGTGCAGAACGGGGACCGCCTCCTTGCGGCCGCGTTCGGGATCGATCTTGTGCAGCGTCTCGGCAGTCTGCACCGTGACGAACGATTGCGGCGGCCGGAGTCCTTCGACAAGCCAGGGCACCGCGGCGGCGGCCTGAGATCCGTAGTCGGCCAAAAGCGGCAGGCACATCATGCGCGTGGCCATGTCTTGTTTGGCCACATTCAGGACGGCGGGCACGATGCGTTCGCTGTCGCCGCCGATGGCGCGCAGCGCCGTCACCGCGTCCTGCCGAGTGGGGATGTCCGTGGACCGAAGCTGTTCGAGCAGCGCGGGCACGGCCGGCCGGGCGGCGCGGCCGATACGGCCCAGCGCTAGAATGACCTGACGACGCTGCGCGGCATCGGCTTCCTTCAGCAACTTCGTCAGCACGGGCACGGCGCGGGCGCCGGCCGGACCCATCGAGCTGAGCACATTGAGCAACTCGCTTCGGCCGACCGGCTGTTTGAGCAGTTCGAGGAGGTGCGGCAGGATGTCGGGGTGCTTCGGCGAAACGCGCCAGAGCAGAACGAGGCCGCGACAGCGAATGAGGACGTTGTCGTCTTCGAGAGCGTCCGAGGCGATCGGCCGCGCCAACCTGGGGTCCGGGAAAATGTTCTGGAGGGCCTGCAAGCTGGCGGCGCGGAGCGAAACGTCCTTGTCGCGCGCCAGTTCGGCGATCGCGGGCGCCGCTTCCCGCGCGGCGAGACCCAGCCGGCCGAGCGTCGCGAGCGCCTCCTGGCGGACCTCCGTATCGGCGTCCTTGAGCAGCGGCGTCAGTTTCCCGACGCCTTCCTTGGCGGCCATGCCGAGCAGGCCCAGCGCATGGCAAGCCTCGCGGCGAACGTGGGGATCCTTGTCTTCAAAAAGGGGCACAAGGGAGGGCACGGCCGCCGCGCCGAAACGCTGCATCGCCATCGTCGCCTGTGTCCGCACAACCAGATCGGGATCGCGGACCATCCCGACCACGACGGGCGCGCTGCTGGCGGCCGCACTGCCGAGTTGGCCGAGTTGGTTGAGCATTTCCGCGCGATGGGGCGCGGCGCGGTCGCGCAGCGCTTCGGTCAGCGCTGCGACCGCCGGTTTCGTCTGTCCGACGATCCGCCACAATGCCAGCGCTGCCCGAACGCGGACACGTGGCTGCTTGCTCTTCAGAAGCTCCTCCAGACGCGGCACCGCCGCCCGCGCCGCCGGTCCGGCGTCGGACAGCACCGCGACGGCCTCATCGCGGATGAGCGGATCGTCGCTCTTCAGTTCGTCCAGCCAGAACGCCAGCGGCTTGCCGGCGTAGAGCGTCTCGGCTGCGCCGCAAGCGGAAGGATACGTCAGGAAGAGAACCAGCAACAGCAGTCGATGTTTCATGGCATCCTCAACCATTTCAAAGTTGCGTGACGGTCGCCATCAAACGGCTCAATCGACCTGTGGCCGCGTTGGCTCCGCGATCGCCCAGCGCTGAAGCTCCCTTCGCTCCTGGATCTGTTCGCGGAAGTAGTTCGTGCCGTTACGCCGGTCGAAACGCTCAGCCAGCTCGCCGGCTTCCCCTAACAGCCAAGCGTGCAACGCCTCAACGCGATACTTTCCGCCGCTCACTGCCACGGGCAACCAATCCGGCAAGCGTAAGGATAGCGTCAGCCGTCCCTCTTGCCGCAGACGCTCGAAGAGCACCAAGGCATCGAGGGCGAAGCCCAAGCGTGGAATTGGAGCGGTAAAGGATTGAATAGCTCGCTGGCACTCCTCGTAGGTACGGACAGCGCGGCCGAGCTGATTGGTAAGGGTCCACCATTTGAGGAGGCCGCCGTAGCCCCAGTAATAACAATGATCCGGCCGATAAACGTGGAGACAGCGTTGTACCAGGCGGTTGGCCTCGGCGAGCCGCTGCCGCTTCAACAATGGCAGCAACAAGCCGGCGTAAGCGATCTCTGCGGCCTTTTGTTCGCGAGCGAATTTGCCGGCCAGCATGGGTTGAGCCAACTGAAGCGCCCGTTCTTCGTCGCCGATAAATAATTCCGTTTCGATCTCCTCGATGCGACTATTGTAGAAGTCGCGTATTCCCTGCCCCTGAAGTTGGCGGATGGATTCCTGAGCCGCGCGTGCCAGGGCGCGAGTTCCCAGGTCGGCCGAGATCAATCGCCGAGTGACATGCACGGCACCGAGCGACCGTCCCGCCGCTTGCAGTCGCCGGCCGAGATCGTCCAGCAGCTCTTCGAGTTTGGCCCGCGACACCTCTGGCAAGTTGGCCAGTTGACTGATGACCATCTGGTATTCCCAGAAGAGGTCTCGCCCGCCGAACTGCTGCGGATCGCGATCATACTGTGCCAGGCACCAGGTAAACGCCACGGTGAGAATGTCGCCGCGCAAGAGATAGCGGGCGACGACCATCAACAGCTGCCGCGCTGTAATGCCCAGGTCGATCCGCTGGTGCGTGTCGGCCAGTTCGACCGCTTCTTGTAACAGCGCCAGCCTGCTCGAGGACATCGGCAAGCACTCGGCCTCTGCCAACAATTGCCGTACCCGAGCGGTGATGTCTTGCATGGGA
Source organism: Gemmataceae bacterium (assembly GCA_036557825.1). Taxonomy (GTDB): domain Bacteria; phylum Planctomycetota; class Planctomycetia; order Gemmatales; family Gemmataceae; genus JAJPHU01. Next base: position 19,728 of record DATBGU010000058.1, on the reverse strand, counting down.
CGAAACTTTCTCGTAACCCTCGGAGGCTAAAAGTCCGCGTTACCCGGCACGCGCGGGAACGGAATCACGTCGCGGATGTTGGCCATCCCTGTGACGAACTGCACCGTGCGTTCCAACCCCAAACCGAATCCGCTGTGCGGCACCGTGCCGTAACGCCGCAGATCCAGATACCACCAGTACGCCGACGGATCGAGGTTGTGTTCCTTCATGCGCGCTTCGAGCACGTCCAGGCGTTCCTCGCGCTGGCTGCCGCCGATGATCTCGCCGACGCGCGGCACCAGCACGTCCATCGCCCGCACCGTTTTGCCGTCGTCGTTCAGACGCATGTAAAACGCCTTGATCGTTTTGGGATAGTCGTACAGGATCACCGGCAGCTTGAAGTGCTGCTCTGTCAGATAGCGCTCGTGCTCGGACTGCAAGTCGGTTCCCCAGGCGACCGGAAACTCGAAACTCTGGCCCGATTTCAGCAGAAGATCGACGGCCTCGGTGTACGACAGACGAACAAATGTACTGTTGACGATGCCTTCCAGGGTGGAAATCGCCGTCTTGTCGATGCGCTCGGCGAAGAACTTCATGTCTTCGGGGCAGCGCTGGAGAGCGTCGCGGCAGATGCGCTTGAGAAACGCCTCCGCGAGATCCATGTTGTCGGTCAACTCGTAGAAAGCCATCTCCGGCTCGACCATCCAGAACTCGGCGAGATGGCGCGATGTGTTCGAGTTCTCGGCGCGGAAGGTTGGGCCAAAGGTGTAGACCTTGCCGAGCGCGCAGGCGAAGATCTCCGCTTCGAGCTGGCCACTGACCGTCAGATACGTCGAGCGGCCGAAGAAGTCCTTGCCGTAGTCGATCGCGCCCTTGTCGTTACGCGGCAGCTTGCCGAGATCGAGGGTGGTGACACGGAACATCTGGCCGGCGCCCTCGCAGTCGCTGGCGGTGATGATCGGCGGATGGACGTAGAGGAAACCCTGCTCCTGAAAGAAATCGTGGATGGAGCGACAGACGCAATTGCGGACGCGGGCGACGGCGCCGAAGGTATTGCTGCGCGGCCGCAGATGGGCCTGCTCGCGCAGAAACTCCATCGAATGTCCCTTCTTTTGCAACGGATATTTGGCGGCGTCGGCCCCGCCGTGGACCGCGATCGCTTGCGCCTGTACTTCGGTGGCCTGTCCCTTGGCCGGCGAGGCGCGAACGACGCCGTCCACGGTGACGCTGCAACCGGCCGTCAGATGAAGGATTTCGCTCGTGTAGTTGGGAAGCGAATTCTCGGCGAGGATCTGGACGTTGCCCTGACTGGAGCCGTCGTTGAGTTCGAGGAAGCTGAAACCGCCCTTGGAATCGCGGCGAGTGCGAATCCAGCCTTGCAGGCGCACCTGCCGGCCGACCGACTCGACCAGCCGGGCCTGCGCGACGCTGATTTTGTCCATGTGTTTCTTCTCCTGACCGACGCGCGGCATAAAGCCGCAAGCGGCGCACCTGTGAAGTTACCCGCCCTGTCAGGAGAATTGAATCAAAAAACGTGGATGGGAGGTAGGTTGTTACACGAGTGGGAGATCGTCCTAACGGCGATTCGTGGAGCGGCCCGTCAGGTTCCAGAGATAGGTTTCCTCGCGCGCCTGTCCCTCGTCGTTTCTCGTCCCGCTGGAGACGAGCAGTTTGCCGTCCGGGGAAAAGTAAACCAACTCGATTCGGCCGTGATGCCCGCGGAACTCGTCGCGAACTTTTCCCGTGGCCGTCTCCCATAAAAAGACTTTCCCATCGTAGCCGCCGGATGCCAGCGACTTGCCGTCCGGCGAAAAGGCGATGTCGGGAACGTTGCCAGTGTGCTCGCGGAGCACGTGCAATTCCTTGCCGGTCGCTGCGTCCCACAGGCGGACAGTGCCGTCCGCGCTCGCCGAGGCCACGGTCTTGGCGTCTGGCGAAAAGACGGCGACGACGGAGCCGTTGTGTCCTTTCAGCGCCGCAAGCTCCTTTTCGTGAGTCAAGTCCCAGCGGCGCAGGCTGAAATCTCCAAACCCCGCGCTCGGCCAGAGACAGGTCTTGCGATCGGGAGACAGAAAGGCGCGCGGGACATAGTCCTGCGTTCGACCGATGGAGAAGTACACCTTGCCGGTGCGCAAATCAACGAGTCGTTCGAGACTTGTCAGCCCCTTCTCCTCCCAGGCCAGGAGCTTCCCATCTGAGGCGAATCCCACCAGACGATAGTTCAGCCCATTCGGCCCTCGGTGATGTTGAAGTTCCTTGCCGGTGGCCAACTCCCAGAGGGTGAAGATCGGCGTGATCGCGGAGACATCGAGGTCGAGCGCCACGAGCGGCGTTTCCAGACTCACGGCCGCGAGGGTTTTGCCATCCGGGGAAAAAGCGAGCGCCCGGATGTTTGGAGGGCGCCTGTCCATCTTCCCCTTGATTGTCAGGGTCCGCCGCTCCTTGCCCGTGGCCGTTTCCCACGATCGAACCGTCTCGGACGTGCTGACGGCCAACGTCTTACTGTCGGGTGAAAAGGCCCCCGCCCCGAACGGGCCGGCCTCCTCGGCTGTCCATAGTTCCTTGCCGCTGGCCGTTTCCCGCAGGTGGAGCGTGTGGGCGCATCCCGATCGGCCGCCGCGTGAAATCCAGCGTTTCAGGTCGTAATCGACAAATGCCATCCGCTTTCCGTCGGGGGAGAAAAAGAGCGTGCGCGTCTGATTCACCACTTGCAAAGGTCTGGCCCTCAAGAAGGCCGCCGCTTTCGCCGGCAAGTCGTTGTCGCGTGGCGCATCGTCGTCCATTTTCCGCCCTTCCTTCCCCAGCGGGGCAGGCTCCGCCTCCGAGGCCGCGACAGGTGGCTGAGCCGGCAGGGCGCGGTAGGCGGCGAACCCCGCGCTGGCGCCCAGCACGCCCACGGCCAGCAGCACGGCCGCTACCATTTTCCCCTTGCTTGGATACATGGCTTTCGACGCCTCCTGGGCAAGTTTCATCACGCGCTCCGGGACCGTCCCGATGGCCGCGGGCGAGCTTGCGGCGAGGAGAACCGTCGCCCGGAAAAGCCCCGGCGGCACGGTCGCCGCCGCGTCGGTCGCCAATGCCGCCGCCAGGAGAGGGGCCGACAGGGCCAGCCCACGGCGTCTCAGACGGGCCGCCAACCGCGTCCGTCCTCGCTCCAGCCGCCGGCGCAAGGTGCTCTTGCTCCAACCCAACTCCTCTGCGGCCTCGTTCTGGGTCTTGCCCTCCAGATAGCAGAGAACCAACGGCGCCCGATCCCCTCCCGCCAACCGGGACAACTCCTCGTGCAGCGCCGCCTGGATCTCGGCCCGGCTCAGGTCGTCCGGCGGGTCTTGCCGCGACACCGATTGGTCCTCCAGAGGCGGCCCGCGCCGGCGGACCTCCTGACGCCGAGCCTGTGCCGCCACCCGCGCGGCAACGCCGTGCAGCCAACTCGCGACCGATGACGCCTTCCGCAGTGAGTTGGCCTTCCGCGCCAGAACGAGGAACGTGGCCTGGAAAGCGTCCTCGGCGTCTTGTTCGTGGCCGAGCAGCGCCCGGCAAACGCGCCAGACCATTGGGCCGTGCCGCTCCACGAGCGCGGCAAAGGCGCTCTCATCCCGCTCCGCGGCGAAGCGGATGACAAGTTCGGCGTCGGTTCGACAGCAGGGTGGTGGCGTGCCGAGCAACTTGCGCAGTTGCGCCAGCAGGCCGCCAGCCCTTGGGAGAGTCATGTGCTGAGGATCTCCAGAGAACTCGCGTTCGTCTGTAAAGTAGTGTGACGGATCGCTGGGAAGTGTTCAACTTTTTGGCGGCATCAGCGCCAAGGTCACGAATTGTTGTTGTGCAACTCCGGGAACACGTCGGCGGACAGTCCCGCATCGCGGATTTGCTCGGTGAGTTTCTTGACGGCGGCGAAGCGATAGTTCGCCACTTGCTGCTCGCTGATCTTCAGAAACGAAGCCACATCGCGGTTGGCCCAACCCTTGACCCACAACAGTTCCAACACCTTCAGGCGCGTAAAATCGCCGCGCTCGTGCAGACCGCGCAGGATCTGGCCGAGACAGCGGACGATGGCGGCGCTCTCCAGTTCCTGCCGTTCCTCGCTGCGAGCGGCGCTCGACGCGGCGGGGTGATCGTCGATTTGTTGGTTGAGCAGATCGGAGGAGCTGTCGCTGAGCGAGCGCAGCGGATGACGGCCGCTGCGGCGAAGGTGATCGGTCAGCTTGTGCGAAGCGATGGTGAACAGATAGGTTTGCAGTTCGCGGCGGTCGTCGAAGTTGGGCAGGCTGTTGAGGAAGCCGACAAAGGTTTCCTGCACCACGTCCTCGCTGGCGTCGCGGTCGCGCAGGCGGCGATGGATGAAAGCCAGCAACCGTCCTTCGTAACGCGAGATGAGCGTCTCCCAGGCGCGCGGGTCGCCCTGACGGATTTGCTGGATCAGCAGGCGGTCGCTGTCGGAGGGCATGATATGACGTTCCCGTTTCGCCGGCCCGGAGCGGGCGCGGCGAAACGAATTATCCCACCAGCAACAGCCCCGCGCCAATACCGATAAGGATGGCGATGGCCGTCAAACGCAGCAGTCGGGTGTAATAGCCCTTCGTCGCCTCTTCCAAGCGCAGGTACGCGCCCACGACGATCAGCAGGCAAACCACGCCGCCCAGGATGCGGGCCAGGAGCAGATGGCGCGAAACCATGCGCTCCTGGCGGGCGTGTTTCTGGATGTCGCGGGCCTGGTCCTCGGTGATCTCCAACTGCATGGTGACGACCTTCATGTGGCCGCCGAGCTGCCTGGCGATCTCGAATTCCTTCTCGGTCTCGGCCGGCTCGCCGAACTGGACCATGTTCTTCTCGCGCAGAAACTCCGGCGTGGGCGTCCAGCCGAGGTTGGAATTGGCGGACAGCCAGTCGCAGGCCTGGTCCAGCGCGTTCGCCTCGCAATCCTTGGGCGTCAGGCCGTAGCCCTGAAACTCTTGCTTGATGACGACCTTTTTCGGGCCGGACGGTGCCGACTTCGCCATGGCCGGAGAGCCTGACGCCTGAAGAGCGCCCGCGACGAGGCACAGAGCAAGCAGACGCAGCGAGTTGGTAAGACGCATTGACAATTCCTCCTCATTGACGCATCCGTCTGAGCGGGGGCGTCAGCCCCCTGAGCGCTTCTCAGGGGGCTGACGCCCCCGCTCAGAGGGTATCAGGCGTAGCGCAGACGCAGACGTTTGGACGCCGGTGCCGGCGGTTGCTCCCAAGGACTGACCAGCTGTACGATGGCGGCCGTCATCACCAGCACGAGCAATCCCGGACTGGTACTGGTGAACTTGTAGATGAGCAACGTCAGCACCAGACCCCAGAAGCCGGCCCCAAGGATCGGCGCGAAACTGAAACGATGGATACGGCGTCGCGCGGTCATGCGCCACCACCGCATGGCGAAGAAGGCCAGGCCATAGAAGCCGAAATACGATGCTTCGCCCGTTAAATTGACTCCTTTATGCCCGGAGGACGAGGCTTCGGTCCCGCTCTGTGTCGGAGTGGACGCCAGCGAAGCTCGGCCTCGGTAGGTCAGGTCCAACGATCCACCATCGAGCCACAAGCACCCCAGGCCGACAACGCCGCCGATGAGGAGCAAGACGAAGCGGCGAAGCCACGAATCGCCGCGGCGCTCGGTCCAGAACTTTGACGGCACCAGCACGGCCCAGCTGGCCAGCACGGTCGGGAAGAAGACGCGGCCCATCTCCAGCAGCACCTTGTCCCGCTCGGGGTGGATGATCGCCGTCCACAGGACCGTTCCCAGTCCGGTGAACAGCACGGCCAGGAGCATCGAGCCGCACAGCTCCATCAGTTGAGCGCGGCGCGACACGGCGGGCAGGGCGGTGAGGACCGGCTCCGGCGGGCGCGGCGAACGTACCGGCGCAGCGGCGCCCCCAGGGGGTGCGGCGGGCGCCGCGGCCGGCACGCGGGAGGACTCGACGCCCAGCGCCTCGACGGCGCGGGCCATCTCGGCCATGCTGCCGTAACGCTGGGCCGGGTTCTTCGCCAGCGCCTTGGACAGAATGGGCAGGTATTCGGCCGGGACTTTGCTGAGATCCGGCGGCGTCGTCAGGTGCTTCATCAAAATCTCTCCGGAACTCTCGCCGTCGAACGGCACCCGGCCCGTCAACATTTCGTAAAGGATGATGCCGGCCGCGTAGGTGTCGATCTGCTTGCCGTAGTTGCCGGTCGAGATCTCCGGGGCCATGTAGTGAACGGTGCCGACGCTTTGCGTCTGGGCGGTGCGCTGACTGGTGCCGATCGACTTGGACAACCCGTAATCGCCGACCTTGACCATGCCGTTTTCGAGGAAAATGTTGCCCGGCTTCAGGTCGCGGTGAACGATGCCGTGATCGTGCAGATAAGCGACGGCGCGGGCCAGGCCGAGGAACCATTCGCGGGCCAGTTCGCGCGGCAGCCCGCTGGGATGCCGGCCGAGCACGACGTTGAGCGGCTCACCGGCGACGTATTCCATGACAACCCAGTGATCGCCCTGATTGTCGGTGCGCAGATCGTACAGGTTGACGAGATTGGTGTGCTTGAGATTGAGGCACTGAGCGACGCCGCGCAGCTCGATTTGCGTGTCGCCGCGCACCAGTTTGAGCGCCACTTCCTTGCCGCCGTCGCTGACGCCGAAGTAGACCTCGCCGAACCCGCCCCGGCCGATGCCGCGCTTGAGCGTGAAACCTTCCAGGGGTCGTTGTCCCGAACTGTATGTGAACTTCATAACCATCCCCCTGATTTGTCCATCCCGATCCTTATTCGCTGCCCGCGCCGAATTCTTGCCGCGTTTTCTGGCGAACCGGCGGCGTGAGCTGCCGGGTTTGATTGCCAGGAACCCGGCAGCTTACGCCGCCGGTTCGCCAGGTATTACCCGATCCGAGCGGCCACGGGTTCAATGGCAAACGAGATATTTTCGCCGCTGACCGTGGCGTGCAGATCGTTCAGCACCAGACGATCGCCGCTCTTACGCCCGTCGATGTTCAATTTGCCGGCGTGGCGAATGCCGAGCGTGTCCTTCTGCCGGAACAGCACCAGCGGCTTCTTCAGATCCGGCACGTTTATGTGAACCTGCGTCTCGCTGCCGAGAACCAGCGTATCGGCCATCAATAGGATGGCGTCGACCGACAGCGGCAGGCGATGGCCGCTGACCAGATCGAGGCGAGCCGTGGTGCTAATCGGCACCGGCTGATGAAACTGCAACTGGCACGACGCGCCCAGCGTCACCCGATCGCCCGATTGCAGCAGCGCTCGCGTCACGTCCCGGGCGTTGACCTGCACGGGACGAACCGCTTCCAGCACGTATCCCTCCGCGTCGCGCGTCAGGCTGGCGTGCAGGCGCGAAACGTCGGCGACCAGGGGAACATCAACGTGCCCGTCCACGATGGCCTGTCCAAACGTCAGCCGCGCTCCCAGGCAAACCAGATAACCCCCGACACCGTCGATCCACAACAAAAATCGCGTCGGCAAGCTGTCGCAGGGCAACACCGCCCCGTTGGGCGAGTCGGAGGGACTGGCCATCGCGACCGTCACCGGCTCGATGGCCTTCCAGGCTCGCGAGCGCACCTTGCGGGCCTCGGCGTGATTCGGCGCGATGGCCAACACTTGCTCGGCCAGCTCGACGACCTCACGCCAGCGAGCGGCGTCGGCGGCTTCGTGCAGCCGAACCAACAGGCGCGGGAAACCGTCCCGATGGCGTTCCAGGTCTGCGGCGAACTGGTCGAGCACACAGGGCCGATCGGGCAAACGGCGGCGCGTTCGGTCCACGGCGTCCAGGGCCAGTGGGAGCTCGCCGCGGTCGGCCAGGTCGCGCGCTTGCAGCCAATCGCGCGTCGCCTCTTCCAGCACCTGCAATTCCGACGATCGCACGCGGCGTTCGCGCAGCTTGGCGAGGGCTTCATCCGCTCGCCGTGTCTCTCCCGCCTGTAGCAAGGCCCGCACTTCGGCAAGTCCCAGGCGAGCGAGCGTTTGGCGAAGGTCCGCGACGCCCTTCTCGGTCGTCTGCAACTGTTCGGCCAGGAGCAGATCGCGCCAGGCACCCTCGGCGTCGTCGTGTTTCAGATGGCGTTCGGCTTGCTCGACGTAGCGGCGGATAAGCTGGGTCAGCAGCTCTCCGACGGCGCGATGCTCGCGGATGGCCGGCTGGGTCAGCAGACGATGAGCCTCTTCCAGCCGTCCTTGCCGCAGAGCTTCTCTCGCTTGCCGAATTGCCAGCCACGCGAAGCCGAACATGTCCTTACTTCCTGGTTTCGATTGTCCCCGAAAAAGAGCGGAGGGCGTTCGCCTCCGGCCAGCCAGACTGCCGAAGGGCTAACGCCCTCCGCTCGGGGTTCAGGTTCAGACGTGTACGGAGCGTTGACCGTAAGTCACTCCAACCTTACTTTTCGTTCTTCTCGACGGCGACCGTGGCCTCATCCTTCTCCTGACGGGCCTGGCGCGACGCCTTCAAGACTTCCTCGACGCTCTTGGCCTCCTTGTCGAAGGCCGATTCCGGCGTGTCGTAGCCGAACTCTTTGAGGTGTTTCGTCTCGACGTCTTTCTCGCGCAGGTAGGTTTCGATGTCGTCGGCGAGCTGCTGGCAGCGAGCGACCGAGCTGTCGTCAATGTCACCGACTCGCGCTTCCATCTGCCGCATCTTCAGTCGTTCCAGTTCGTCCGAGAGCCGGACGGACAGGATGCGAAGCTTGTTGCGTTGATGTCGCATCTTGGTGATGCGCGAGAGGGACGTTTCAAGAGTGCGCTTCTTCTCCTGAACGAGCTTTTCTTGCACCTTGAGCTGCTCGCAGGTCAGTTTATACTCGCTGGTGACCGTATCGAGCTTCTCGGCCAGTTCCGACTTGCGGAAGGAACGACCGTGGAAGGACACCTTCTCGGTGCGCGACTCCAGCGCTTGTTCCATCTTCTCCATGTCGACCGCCAACTTGTCCTTTTGACCGTGCAGCTGGTCGAGTTGGTTGGCCAGCTTTTCGGTCTGGACTTCCATTCGCGCCAGGTTGCCGATGTTTTTCTTGATGTCCTTGTCGATGTTGTCGATCTCGCTGTTGAGTTGCTTGAGGCGCACTTCCGGCGGGACAAGGCTCTTGGCCGAGTGACAGCAGTCCTTCCACCACACCTTGACGAGGCTAAGGTTGAGGATGGCCAGACCCGCGACGACAGCCACCGCCGCGATGATCAACTTCTTGAGCATGACGTTGAACCCCTTTCCAAGTAAAACGGTGTACACGCGCGGAGGGAACCAACAAAGTGTACGGTCGGCTCCGCCTATCATTGTATTCGATGCGCGAACGAAATCATTTAGTGAATTTGGAAAATTCGGTAAAACAGACCTCAGCCCGTTTTGCCCGCCCGCCACGCCTGCGACGGCTCGTAAGAACCTTGAGGAGCCGCGACCGCCAGGGAACGGAGCCTCCCCCTGCTCCCCGGCGGTCGCGGCTCGCCAAAACGGAAGAGCCAGTAAGGAGTTCCGCGAATGTCCCTCACGCTCATCGGTGGGATTTTCTACGACACCGAAGGCGGCCGCACCGTTCTGCGCGCCATGCCGCTGCTGCTGGGAGCGCTGTGCTGCATCGCCATCGCGTACCGCTATTACAGCGCCTTTCTCGCGGCGAAAGTCGCGGCCCTCGACGACTCCCGGCTGACCCCCGCCCATCGGTTCAACGACGGTCAGAATTACCACCCCACCAGCAAATGGGTGCTGTTCGGCCATCACTTCGCGGCCATCTCCGGGGCTGGCCCGCTCATCGGTCCGGTGCTGGCCATCCAGTACGGTTACATGCCGGGACTACTGTGGCTGGTCATCGGTGTGTGCCTGGCGGGGGCGGTGCAGGACATGCTCGTGTTGGCGGCGTCGGTGCGGCGCGGCGGCAAATCGCTGGCCGAGATCGCCCGCAGCGAACTGGGGCCGTGGGCCAATCTCGTCGTATCGGCGGCGATCCTGTTCATCGTCGTCATCGCCCTGGCCGGACTCGGCGTCGTCGTGGTCAAGGCGCTGGGCGGCGAGGAGGCGAAATTGCCGGCCGGCATGAGGATCACTCTGCCGGAAGGCATCGCTCTGGAGAAAGATGCGGAGGACGTTTACAAGTTCCCCGGCGGCTGCACCATTCGATACAGCCCGACCGAAGCGCCGCAAACGCGCCCCGAGAGCTTCGCCGTGCAGGTGCCCGCGAGCACATCTCTCACCGCGGACGCCGCGAATACGGTTGAGTTGCCTGCGAAGTCCGTGCAGCTGGTGCCCGGCTCGTCGTGGGGCGTCTTCACCATCGCTTGCACCATCCCCATCGCCCTGCTCGTCGGCTGGTACATGTATCGCCTGCGGCCGGGCAAAACAGTCGAGGCGTCGCTGATCGGCGCGGCGCTGACGCTGACGGCCGTGGTCGTCGGCAACTGGATCCCCGGTTCGCCGTGGGAGGGTTGGTTCTCGCTGGGCAAGGGACAAACCGTGTTCGCCCTGTGCGCCTACGGCTTCGTCGCCTCGGTGCTGCCGGTCTGGCTGCTGCTGGCGCCGCGCGATTATCTGTCGAGCTTTCTGAAACTCGGTACCATCGCCCTGCTCGTCGTCGGCGTGTTCTGGGCCAATCCGAAACTGCCGAGTCCGGCGTACAATCCGATCTTCGTCAACGGCGGGCCGACCTTCCAGGGTCATCTGTTTCCGTTCGTCTTCATCTGCATCATGTGCGGAGCGATCTCCGGCTTTCACGCTCTCGTTTCGTCCGGGACGACGCCGAAGATGGTGGACAAGGAGAGCCACGTCCGGCCGATCGGCTACGGCGCGATGCTGATGGAGGGGCTTGTGGGCATCATGGCCCTGATCGCGGCAGCGTCGCTCGATCCGAAGCTCTATTACGACATCAACGTGCCGCTGGACAAGGCGCAGCAGTGGCAGCAGCCGCTCGACAAGATGTACGCGGAGCTGGGCAACGTCGATAGCCTGGAACATCTGAACCTGGCGCAGGTGGAGCAGAACGTCGGCGGCGAATCGCTGCGCGGCCGCACCGGCGGGGCCGTCACGTTGGCCGTCGGCATGTCGCACATTCTGACAAAACCCCTCTCGCAACTCGGTCTTCCCTTCGACACGCTGATGAAATACTGGTATCACTTCGCCATCATGTTCGAGGCACTATTTATCCTGACGACCATCGACGCCGGTACGCGCATCGGCCGGTTTCTCGTGCAGGAAGCGCTGGGGCGCGTCCATCCGAAATTCGCGCAGACGGATTGGTGGCCTAGCGCGCTCCTGGCCACGTTCCTCGTCACGGCGGGATGGGGGTTGCTGGTGGCGACGGGATCGGTGGCGACGATTTGGCCGATGTTCGGCATCGCCAATCAGCTGTTGGCGGTGATCGCGCTGACGCTGGTGACGACGCTGCTGGTCAACACCGGACGCGGCAAATACGCTCCGGTGACGGTGCTGCCGATGCTGTTCGTCATCGCCACGACGATGACGGCCGGCGTGCAGATGTGCAGCGGCAAGTTCATCGACCTGATGCGGCAGGGGCAAGTGCTGACCGGCGTGCTGAGCCTGGTGATGACCGTCTTCGTCATCCTCTGCGTGGCGATGCTGCTGATTTTGGCCGTCAGCCGTTGGCTGCTGGTGGCGAAGGGCATCGTACCGGTCCACGCGGAGCCGGGCGTCCCCGGCGCGATGGACGAGAAAGCGCGGGAACACTGGCAGGGCGGCACCGCGTCGGAGAATGTGGAGAACCGCGAGACATATAAGTAGTGTCGAAGCCGGCGGCGCTCGAAGCGATCACGGCGCGAGCGCGGGCCGCTTGGTCAGGCGCGTCGCCGCCGCCTTGGCCTCTTGCGTCAGCCGCATCTCGGCAGGCCCCACAGCGAGCTTGTCGAGCAGCCGCCGCGCCTCCGGGTTGCCGATGGACTCCAGCGCTTCCACGGCTCGTATATGGCGAACCGTCTCCGCCGAGAGGCGGCCGTGGGCCAGCCGGTGCAGTAGCGCCTCCAGCCGCCGCTTCACCTCCAGGGAAGGCTTGCCGGTCAGCGCCTTTCGCAGCGCGGGCACGGCTTGCTCCGCCAGTGCCTCCAACTCTTTCGCCGCTTGTTCGCGGACCTGAAACCGCTCCTCGTCCAGATCCGCGATGAGGCGCTCGATTCGCTTGGTGTCCGGAGGCTTCGCGCTATGCAGTTGCTTTCCCAGGAACGCGACCGCGCTCCGGGGGGATGAGACCAATCGACCCAGCGCGACGTACCCCGCCGCCGCGTCCTTGCCGAGATCCTTCCAATCGGTTTCGAGTTCCGCAGACGAGCGCTCGGCCGGTTCGCGCCGCCGGCTCGTGATTCGGCTCACATCCCAGATGTGTGCGGTCTTGTCCAGCCCGCCGGAGACGAGCGTCCGACCGTCGGGGGAGAAGGCGACGTCCAGCACCCAGCCGCCCTTAAAGGGATCGACCTCCTTGCCGAGCCGGCCGACCCCTTTGCCGGAGAGCAGATCCCACAGGCGCACCGTACCGTCCATGCTCCCCGACGCCAGGGTCCTGCCATCGGGGGAGAGCGCGAAAGCGCGAGGTTCGGCTTTGTGACCGGCTAACCGGGTGCGTTCGCCGCCGGTCGCGACTTCGCGCAGGGTGATGTCGTAACCGGAGCCGCCCGGTGGCGGCACCTCGGTTGCGTGGATGACGGTTCGTCCGTCCTTTGAGAAGGCGATGGGATTCAGGCCGAACCTTCCCACCACCACCCCATTCAGGGCCGAGTGGCGTTCCGCTCCTGTGGCCATGTCCCAGAGGCGCATCGCATCCGGCATGATGGTGAGCCGGAAAACGCCAGGATCGGGCTGGGGTGTGGGAGGGCGTCCCGTGGAGATGAGCGTCTTGCCGTCGGGCGAAAACGTCAACGACGCTATTGTCAATTGTTTCTCGTCCCCGTGCAGTTCGCGGACTCGCTTCCCGGTCGCAAGCTCGTAAAGGCGGATAACCTGATGCCCTCCGCAAGCGATCAACTTGCCGTCTGGCGAGATAGCGAAACTGGCGCCGTCGGCCGGGAACGTACGCAGTTTTTCCCCGGTACGACGGTCCCAAACGATGACGACGAACTCGTTTGGCGGCGGTGGCGGCGCCGGGGGTGGCGGGGGTGGAGCCGTCGATCCCCTCTTCACTGTCACCAGGAACGCATTGTCCGGCGAAAAGGCGATCTGGCCGAAGGTGTTGGAACTGGGTTCCCCGGTCTGGAGCCGTGCGCCTTTGTCCAAACCCAGCCGGCGCACTTCCTCCCCTGTCGTCGCATTCCAAATCCGGACGGTGCCGTCCCAGGAAGCCGTGGCGATCGAGGTGCCATCCGGAGAGTACGCGACCGAAGTCAGGCGATTGACGTGGCCCCGCAGTGAGCGTATCGGCCGGGTCGAATCTGCCTCTGGTTTCGCCGCCACGTCCGCACCCGGTCCCGGCTTCGCGGGTGAGACGGATTGCTGGCCCGCTGCACCGGCATCCGTACGCGGCGGCCCCTGGATGAACAGGGCGAGGCCCGTGCCACTACCAGCGAGCGCGAGGAAGAGAAGGGCCGCGATTTTGAGTTTCTTGACAAACATCGCTTTCACCATGCTTTCGGTGAGCGCGGCAACGTGAGGTGAGACGACCGAAGACGTCGCGGCCTGGACGGTGGCGAGGAGCAGCGGAGGGGAGAGACATGCCGTCGCGGTCGCCGCCGGCCAGACTCCCAATACCAGAACCGCTCCGGAACCCAGGCCGCGGCGCACGAGCCGAGCACGAAGGAGCGCTCGGCCGCGTTCCAGGCGTCCCTTAAGCGTTCCCTTCGGCAGCCCCAGTTGAACGGCCGCCTCGTCTTGCGTCTTGCCTTCCAGATAGCAAAGCACCAGCGCGGCCCGGTGTCGCGCGGGGAGGCGATTCAACTCCTCGTGAACGGCTTGCCGCACCTCGCGCCAACTCAACTCGTCCGGGTCCGTGGTGGTGCTTCGCTGCGGCGCCCGCGCTTCGTGCCTCTGCCGCCGGACGGAGTCGTCCCGCGCCTTAAGAGCGGTTCGGTAGGCGACGCCGTGCAAGAAGCTGGCCAATGACGCGGCCTTGCGTACCGAGTCCGCCTTGCGGGCGAGGACAAGGAAGGTGGCCTGGAAGGCGTCCTCCGCGTCGGCCTCGTTGCCCAGCACGCCGCGGCAGACATCGAGAACCATCGGGCCGTGCCGCCGCAGGAGCATCTCGAACGCCGCCTCGTCCCGATCGCCGAGAAACCGCCGGAGCAATTCCTGGTCGGGAGAGCCCTTCCCCTGCGGATCTCTAGAGACCCGGCGGATGAGTTGCAGAATTGGACTGGACGCGGTCTTGGCCATGCGGCGACTCCAGAGCCGATACACCGGCCTCCATCTAATAGTTCCACGAGGGCAGTCAGCAAGCCTAACTTTTTCCGATGCTCAGAACAGCGGAGCAGAAGAAGGGTACGGAATTCGTGGGGCAGGCTTCCAGCCTGCCGAGCGCCTGGCAGGCTGGAAGCCTGCCCCACGAATTCACCCCCGCCGCGAAACTTCGCCTACCGACTTGGCCTTTCGCCTCGCCGTAAGCCATATTTGAGGAGAACCCATAACCTTTCACCCACGAAACAATCACCATGCACGCACCCTTGCCGGGCAGTCCGGGCGATAAACGAGCGAGTTTCCTGATGGCGCTGGGCCGTGTCTGCTTACTGCTGCTGCCGGTGACGCTGCTGCTGGTGTGCAGTGTGCGCGGCACCAGTCATTCGCCGCGCTTGCTGTGGCCGGGAACGCTCTTTCAGCTGATCGCCTGCGGCCTGTCGCTGTTCGGAAGGCAAGGTTGGCGCGAACCGACGGGGGCGGCCGTCATCATGCTCTACGTCATCGCCATGAGTTGGATGTTGCTGGGCACGATAGGAACGGACGACTGGTTTTTGCACCTATCGCAGTCAGTCCTGCTGGTCGTGCCGCTGATTTACTTCGCGGTGCAGTGTTTGATGGAGTCGGGAGCGCCGGCCCTGCGGCGTGCGCGGCACCTGGCCCAGCGGTTGACCAACCGGCTCGACTGGCCGCGGCAACTGCACGATTGCCGACTGCTGCCGGAAGTCAAGGCGCTGCGCGAGGCGCTGCACGTCGATGCCTCGCCGGCCCTGGAACTGCTGGCCAACCCGCGCGCGGAGGTGCGCGTCGCCGCCCTGGCCGCCCTGGAGTTCCGGCAGAACTGGCGGCCGGGACAGCCGCAAGTTATTCTGCAACTGGCGCAGCACGCCGTCGAGCCGGCCGTGCGCGCCGCCGCCATCTACGCCCTCGCCAACGCCGACGACCGCGTTATCATCGAAGCGCTGGCCGAGTTCCTGCGCGATTCGTCGCATCTGGTCCGGCAGACGGCGGCCGAGGCGCTGTTGTGGAACACCGAGCAAAACTGGGCGTGGATTCGCCTGTCGGTGCGCCGCGCCCTCGCCGACCCGGTGTGTCAGGAGGACGGCCCGATGCGGCACGAGGGCAACATGCTGACGGCCGAGGCGGTGGCCGATCTGACGGCGTGGACGGCCGAGAAGGGCGTGCAAGCGCTGCGAGCGGCGCTGACGCTCGGTTGTCATTACAACCGCGTGCTGGCGCTGGCCGCCGACCCAGCGCTGGCGGAGACGCTGCGCCGGCAGCTCGCCGACGGACACACGCCGGCGCTGTTGCGGTTGGAGCTGGCCCGCGTGTTGCACTCGCATCGAGAACTCGACGCGGTGCTGCTGCGCGACCTGATCGACCCGGCCAACCCGGCCCCGCTGCGGCTGATCGCCGTCGAGGCGCTCTTGGAGAAGGGCAAATCGAACGAGGCCGTCGCCGCCCTGCACGACCTGGCTCGACTGCCCAACCGGGAGATCGCGCTGGGCATCGCCGAGGTGGTGCAGCGCCGTCTGGGCGTGGATCTGGGGCTTCCGCGCGGCGAACCGCTGCCACCGCTGCACAGCCGGCAGGCCGCCGAGATCGCTCGCCGCGTTCTCGTCTGGGCCGCCCACCAGGGCGCGACGCCCGCCGATGTCGCGCGCAACGAGGACGACGGCTGGAACGCGGTCAGCGAACTCGAAAAGAGTCCGTAGTCCGCAGTCCGCAGTCCGCAGCAAAAACCCCGCATTGTCTTTGCTGCGGACTGCGGACTGCGGACTACGGACTGATGAGGTTTGCCATGGACATATGGATCGGCACATCGGGGTATTCCTATCCGGATTGGGTCGGCGCGTTTTATCCGCCCGGCACGCGCTCCAACAAGATGCTGCCTTATTACTGTCGCCACTTCCCCCTGGTGGAGTTGAACTTCACCTGCTACCGCCCGCCCACGCGCGACATGCTCGCCCGCCTCGCCGACAACACGCCCGACCATTTCCAACTCCTCGTCAAACTGCCGCGCTCGATCAGCCACGAACAGCGCGGCGACGACTTGCCGACCTTCCGCGCTGCCGTGGCAGAGTTGCAGCGCTGCGGACAACTCCTGGGCGTCCTGTGCCAGATGCCGCAGTCGGCGCACTACGAGAAGAAGTCGCTCCACTGGCTCGCGAAATTGGGCGAAGAGCTGGCGGAGTTCCGTCCGGCGGTCGAGTTGCGACACCGCTCCTGGCGGCGCGAGGACGTGCCGGATTGGATGGCGGCCCATCACTTCGATCTGGTGGCCGTGGATGTCCCGGATTTGCCGGCCCTGTTCCCGCGCGGCTGGGTACAGTCGGGTCGCCGCGCTTATGTCCGCCTGCACTCGCGCAACGCCGGCAACTGGTATCACGACGACAAGGAGCGCTACGACTACAGCTACAGCGACCAGGAGTTGCTCGAATGGGTCGCATCGATGGAAGCCGCGGCGCAGGAGCGAACCGAGGAAGTGCTGTACCTGTTCAACAACTGCTTCGGTGGACAGGCGGTGCGCAACGCCGGCCGGATGCGCGAACTGATCGCCCAGAGGATGCCGCAGGCGCGCGTGGTGCCGCCGTTCCCCGAGCGTGCGCCGGAGCAGCGTTTGCTGTTCGAGTGAGCGCGGGCAAAGGGAAAATCATTTCCCCCTTGTAATCTCGCGCGCCGCTGATACGATTCCTGAAGTTGTAGAGGTTAAAGAAGCACTGTCCAAACAGGCAGGAGTAGCACCAGGCGGAGGTGACGAGGATCGAGATGGCGATCACCAAGGACCGCAAGACTCAGATCATTGATCAGTTCCGGCGCGAACCCACCGATACGGGGTCTCCGGAAGTGCAGGTCGCGTTGCTCACGGAGCGCATCAATGAGCTGCATGAGCACATGCGAACGCACAAGAAGGACCACGCCAGCCGGCGCGGTCTGCTGAAGATGGTCAGCAAGCGGTCGGGCTTGTTGACCTATCTCCGTAACAAGGACCGCAGCCGCTATTTGGCCGTCATCGGCCGGCTCGGTCTGCGCAAGTAAGAGATACTTTTTGCCAGCCCGCCGCGCCAGCAAGGAACGTCCCTTGCTGGCGCGGCGGGCTGGCAAAAAACTTTTCCTCCGTAACCTGGGTGCCTCCCTCCTGCCTGGGGGCGCGTTTGGCGCGGCCCCAAAGGAGGATTGTCCGTGCAGTTCAGTCGTGTTGAACGTCCCTTCGGCGCCCAGCATCTTATCCTGGAAACCGGCAAACTGGCCAAGCAGGCGCATGGCGCCGTCTGCGTCCAGTACGGCGAAACGGTCTCGCTGGTCGCCGCCGTCGAGGGCGACCCCATCGAGGGCCGCGATTTCTTCCCCCTCACCGTCGATTACCGCGAAAAGACCTACGCGGCCGGCAAGTTCCCCGGCGGCTTCATCAAACGCGAGGGTCGGCCCACCACCAAGGAGATCCTCACCGCCCGCCTGATCGATCGCCCCATCCGCCCGCTGTTCCCCGCCGATTATCTCAACGAAGTGCAGATCATGGCCAGCACGTTGGCGGCCGACCGCGAGCACGATCCCGACGTGCTGTCGATGATCGGCGCCAGCGCCGCACTGCACGTCTCGCAGATCCCGTTTTTGCAGCCGACCGGCAGCGTCCGCATCGGCCGCATCAACGGCGAATTCGTGCTGATGCCGTCGCACTCGCAGCTTGAGGAAAGCGATCTCGATCTCGTCCTCGCCGGCACGCGCACCGCGATCACCATGATCGAAGGCTTCGCGCGCGAGATGCCCGAGTCGCAAATGCTCGAGGCCATCTTCTGGGGCCACAAGCACATCGCCACCATCGTCGAGATGATCGAGGAGCTGCGCGAGAAGGCGGGCGTGGGTCCGAAGGAGAAGCGGGAAGCGGCGGCGGTCAACCCGCTCATCGAGGAGTTCCGCAAGCGCTTCGGCGGCGAGTTCGGCGAGCGCAAACAAACGTCCGGCAAGGCCGAGCGCGCCAACAGCATCAAGGAGCTGCGCGAACGCATTTTCACCGAATATCTGCCCGAGGACGGCGAGGCGAAATACACGCCGGAGCAGGTGTCGGCCGCGTTCTACGCCCTTGAGGAGCGCGTGGTGCGCGACCTCATTTTGGAAGGCAAGCGCATCGACGGTCGCAATACCAAGCAGTTGCGACAAATCACTTGCGAGGTGGCCCTGCTGCCGCGCGTGCACGGCTCGGCCATGTTCCAGCGCGGCGAGACGCAAGCGCTGGTGACGACCACGCTGGGCACCTCCAGCGACGAGCAGCGCGTGGACGGACTCATGGACGAGTACAGCAAGAAGTTCATGCTCGACTACAACTTCCCGCCGTTTTCGGTCGGCGAGTGCCGTCCCATTCGCGGTCCCGGCCGGCGCGAGATCGGCCACGGCGCCCTCGCCGAGCGCAGCTTGCGGGCCGTCATCCCCGGACCCGAAAAGTTCCCCTACACCATCCGCGTCGTCTCCGACATCCTCGAATCGAACGGCTCGTCGAGCATGGCGTCGGTGTGCGGCGGCACCCTGTCGCTGATGGACGCGGGCGTGCCGATCACCGATCCGGTGGCCGGCATCTCGATCGGCCTGGTCAAGGAGCCGGACCGCTTCACCTTGCTGACCGACATCATGGGCGACGAGGACCACTTCGGCGACATGGATTTCAAGATCGCCGGCACCGGCCGCGGCATCACCGGCATTCAGCTCGACCTCAAGATTGACGGCATCGACGAGGAGATCATCAAGGCCACGCTGGAGCAGGCCCGCGAGGCGCGGCGCGAGATCCTCAAAATCATGCTGTCCACCGGCCTGCGCCAGCCGCGCCACGAAATCAGCAAGACCGCCCCGCGCCTGCTGACCGTGAAAATCAACCCCGACAAGATCGGCCTCTTGATCGGGCCGGGCGGCAAGACGATCAAGGGCATTCAGGAATCGACCGGCGCCAAGATCGACATCGAGGACGACGGCACGGTGTACATCTCGCACAGCGAGTCCGCCGGCGCCGAGTCGGCCAAGCTCAAGGTGGAGGCGCTGACCGAGGAAGTGCGCGTCGGCAAGATTTACGAAGGCCGCGTCACGTCGATCAAAGACTTCGGCGCCTTCATCGAGATCCTGCCCGGCCGCGACGGCTTGTGCCACATCAGCGAACTGGACGACAAGTACGTCGGCAAGGTCGAGGATGTGTGCAAGGTCGGCGATCACTTGCAGGTCAAGGTGATCGCCATCGACGAGCACGATCGCGTGAAGCTGTCGCGCAAGGTTCTGCTGCGCGAGCAGAACAAACCGGCCGACGGCGGAGCGCCGCCCGCGCCGCCGCGCCGGCCGAGCGAAGGGCGCGAGTCGCGTCCTCCGCGCCGCGACCAAGAGCGCGGCCCGCGCAGCGAGGAATAAACCGCTCTTGGCGAGCGGGGGGCGTCAGCCCCCTGTTGTTGCGTCAACAGGGGGCT
>DATBGU010000057.1:0-4349 GCA_036557825.1 Gemmataceae bacterium | reverse complement strand
GGGTGTACGGAGTTCAAGTTTCGCTCAGGGCGCTCGGGGAATGGTATTTATTCGGGCTGCGCAATGGAGATTACGGAGAGGTTCGGAAAGTTCTTTGGTGTCCAATGTGAACGGCTGTGAACTCCATCAAGCCAAAGTGCCGGGCCGGGCCGAACGAGGCGCTGCAGATGTAACGATGGATGTCAAGTCCCGTCCCCGTGATGACGGGCGGTAAGAACGGTTGCACAACTCTTGTCCGCGCGCACCCCGAACGACTCCGACCCGAGGAGGATTTCGCTGCTCAGACGCGCTCAACCGTTCCTTAACCGTTCCTCTTCTCTGTTGCCGGGCGAGCACATGCTTCCAGCCCAAACGTCCGCACCAGGTCCAAGGCCGCCTCACGCAGCGACAAACCATGCAGCGCCGCCCACAGGTCGATCACATCGCCCTGCTGACCGCACTGCTTGTCGAAACACTGGAAGACGTTCGCGTCCAGGTTGACGCTGAAGCTGCGACCACGACCGTCGCCACGATGCAAGGGACAGGGACCACGCCGTTGCGGACCGCTGCCACGCCGCCGCGTCGACAGGCCCAGTTGATCGAGCACCTGCGCCAGCGATAGCTGCGCCTTGACATGGGCAAAATCTACCGCCGTGCTCTCGGCAACCGTGGCCGCTTCGGCTACGCTGTCGGCACAGGCCGCGGTGACCACTGACTCAGCCGGCTCTGTTTCCGGCTTGTAGCCCGCGGCCTGGCTATTGACGGACATGCCGTTGTCAGTGGATGAAAGCTCCGCTGACATGCCATTGTCACTCGTCTCGACGTGGGCCGGCGTCTGCCACGGGTAGTGGTTGCGGTCGAAGGGCCGCTTGCTCTTGCAGATGGCGAACACCAGGTGCAACAGCTTGCGCATGGCGTGACCGACGGCGACCGCCTTTTCTCGCGGATGCTTGGCCACGACGCGGGCGTACAACGCGCGCACCGCCGGATTGCAGCGAATGGCGCTCAAGGCGGCCATCCACAGATAGCGACGCACCAGGTCGTTGCCCTTCCGGCTCATGATCCAGCGCCGGGGCGAACGCGGCCGGCCGTCGCGGTCCACGCCGCTGGAGGCTTCGACGGGCAGCACACCGAAATAGGCCACCAGCTTGCCCGCTGTGGCAAAGCGGTCGATGTCCACGAGGAAGGCGGTCAAGATGGCCGCGGTGACGGGGCCGATGCCGGGGATGGTGTCGAGGTGGTTGGCCTGCGGCAGAGCACGATAGGCGGAAAGCAGCGAGGATTCCAGGCGTTTTTGCCGCGCTCCGCTGTCGCGTAGTTGGCGGACCTGGTCGCGTACCAGCTCCTCGACGGCCGCGTCGGTCAGCGCGGCGATGGAGGTTTGTGCCTGTTGGAGTAGAGGCGTCACCTGGGCATCGGGCAGATAGGGGATGGCAGCCAGCGTGGTGGGTCTGGCCTGGGCCAGGCGGGCGGCGGTCGGGTAGCGGTGCATCCGTTCGAGAACCCATCCAGCGGCGATCTCCTTGGTGAGCAGGGCCATCTCGGGGAAGGTCAAGGCCAGGAGGTGGTGGAACTGGTTGATGAGCCGCGTGCGTTGGCGGACGACGGCCTGGAGTCGTTCGGCGACCAGTCGGAGGGTGCGGAGTTCGAGTGACATCGACTTGTCACCGTGTGGTCGTTCGCTAACGGCGAAGCGTGCGGCGGCGCGGGCCTCGACGGGGTCGGACTTGTGGCTGCCGAAGAAGGCGGCGCGATAGTTCTTGTTGCGTTGGGGATCGCCAGAGGAGATGGTCAGGGCCAGGGGAAGTTGTGCGTCGGGTCGGTCCGTCCGTGGTGTTGCCAACGGATGCAGGAAGTGGAGCAGATTGTCGGCGTACGGCCCGGCCACGTCCAAGCGCACGGCGAAGGGCAGCGGCCCGTAGCGTACGACGATGCCTTGCAGTCGCTGTTGCAAGAGGGCGTAGCCAGTGGCGGACTCGGCGAAGGCCAGTTCATCGGCGGCGGGCTGGAGATCGTCCCGGAGGAAGACGGCGTAATGTCCATAGCGAGAGGTGTCGATACCGACGCCAATGCGTCGGGGCGATTGCGGAGTGGAAGAGTGTTGTGGTAGCATGGGGACCTCGAAAAGTGGGTGGTGTGAGAAGACGAAAGGGGTCGTAGCCGCGAGGCTCCTCCGGGGTAGCTCGGCATGAGCGGAAGCTTGTGATCAGAGGTCAAGGCCTCAAGATGTAACCAGCGCTTGTGTCCGAAGCGGAGGGGTCAATCTGCAGCAAAAGGTCGTACCTTAGCAGACCGAAAGACCTCCTCGCGACTCCCCTGTCGAGGATACTCCCGTCTTAAAACGGGAGTGAAATGCAACATACAAGCAGCAGGCGATCCAGGTGGATCTGATTGACAGCGATGGCACGGTATGCTTTGCTCTTCATGGGATGACCTTCTACATGTGGAGCGGTGATCGTACCTGACACCACTAGGAACCACTTTTGAGGCATCCCCACCCTTTGATCTCTTATAGCCCACTGAGCTAAGGCGTTCGGCAGGGAAGTGGAGGGAACCGTGAACGTCGATCCGGCAAAACTCGAACTGTTCATGGGGAAGATGATCGGGCACATGACCGGGAGCACGCTCTGCTACAGCATCTGGCTGGGCGACGAACTTGGGCTCTACCGCGAGTTGGCCGGCACCGGGCCGCGGAACGCCGACTCGGTGGCCGCCAAGACCGGGTGCAACGCCCGGCTGGTGCGGGAGTGGCTCGACGCCCAGGCGGCCGGCGGGTTGGTCGCTTACGACCCGGCCGCCGACACCTACGAGTTAAGCCCCGAGGCGGCGCTGGCGTTGGCCGACGACGGCTCGCCCGCTTTCGTGGCCCGGGCGATGAACGCCGTCGGCTCAATGTTCCTGGACGTGCAGAAGGTGGCCGCAGCCTTCCGGGGCAACGGGGCGCTGGCCTGGGGCGAGCACCACCCGTGCCTGTTCTGCGGGACCGAGTGGTTCTTCAGGACCGGATACCGGGCCTACCTGACCACGCAGTGGATCCCGGCGCTCGACGGGGTCGAGACAAAGCTCCGGGCGGGTGCTCGGGTGGCCGATGTCGGGTGCGGTCACGGAGCGTCCGTCGTGACGATGGCCGTCGCCTACCCGAATTCGACGTTCTGCGGGTTCGACTTCCACGCCCCGTCGGTCGAGACGGCCGGCCGGCGGGCGGCCGAGGCGGGAGTGGGCCGGCGGGCCCGGTTTGAGGTGGCGACCGCGACCGGCTACACCGGGCTGTTCGACCTGATCTGCTTCTTCGACTGCCTGCACGACATGGGCGACCCGGTGGGCGCCGCCCGGCACGCCCGGGGGCACCTGGCACCCGGCGGGACGGTGCTGCTGGTCGAGCCGTTCGCCCTGGACGGCCGCCCGCGGAACATCGCCGAGAACCCAATGGCGGCCATGATGTACGTGGCGTCGGCGTCGATCTGCACGCCCAACTCGCTGTCGCAGGAGGTGGGGCTGGCTCTCGGCGCCCAGGCCGGCGAGGCCCGGCTGCGGAAGGTGTTTGAAGACGCCGGGTTCACGCACTTCCGCCGGGCGACCCAGACGCCGATGAACCTCATCCTCGAAGCCCGGGCCTGAGACGTAAGAAGGAGCCAAGGCTTGACTAATCCAAACCGGGCCGACCCAGTCAAGCCTGGCCCGCGTTTTTTACCTGCCGGTCCACCCACTCCAGCAGTTCGCCGACGGGTAGGCGCAACCGCTGCGCCGCCTGCAAGATTTCCTTGGGCCCTTGCGTCCGGGCCGTCGCGTCGAACAGGCGCTGCGCGTCGCCCACCCGCCGCCGCGCCTCCTCGTGCCGCAGGAAGCGCTTGTCGAGGTCACCCAGTCGCACCCGGTCGAGCCCGTCGGCGTCTTTGAGCAACCACAGCGTTGGGTGGTCCCACTGGGAGCGGCGGTCAGGGCAGACATGCCAGTCGCAGGCGCGGGCGATCAGTTCCAGGTCTGCGGGCGGCTCTCGGAGCATCTGCTGCAGACGAGTACGGACCCAGGCACCAGCGCGGAAGCCGTGCGCGGGATCGGCGCCGTCATCCTGGCGGCGCAGGTCGTGGCAGGCCGCCGCCCACACGACCGGCTCGAACCACTCCGTGCCGCGTGTCAACACGGCCGCCCAGACCATGACACGCGCTGTATGCCCGCGGCCATGCAGGTGGCTGGGCGGCTGCATCCAAAACCAGCGCGGCCGCGGGATGGTCATGATCCGTACTTCCCTTCTTCGAGCACTTCCACGGCGTCGCCCATAGCTTTGGACAGCAGCAGCTCCGCGGGATAGCAGTACCGTGGTCAATTAGCAAAGACATCAGGCGATCTGGTGAGGTTCACGGTTGGGTCTG
>DATBGU010000056.1:0-14313 GCA_036557825.1 Gemmataceae bacterium | reverse complement strand
CGTTTCCCGGTCGTCAGCGACCCGGCACAGGCGGAAGTTGCCGCGGCTGTCCCCGCAGGCATAATGGCGCAACTGCCGATCGAAAAAAATCCACGGCTCGTCCTCCACCTGCCATTGACGAAGCAAGCGAAGATCGGGCAGGGCGAGGCAGGCGATGGCCTCGTTGCGTAATTCGAGGGACGGCCGAAGGGCCGCCGCTTTGTCCAGCAACTCCAGAGCGGCCAAGCGGCGGCCGACCCGATCGCTCAAGCGCTCGACGCGGGCCTGGGCGAGGTAGCTGTCCCGCAGCCGCTCGTTGGCCAGTTGCTTGGTCTGTTCCTCGGCGACGGCCCAATCGCGCTCTTGGGCGAAGTGCCAGGCCGTCAGCGAGGCGGCCACGGCGACCGTTACCAGCAACAGCTGGACCACCAGGACCAGAGCGGCCAAGGCGGGGTTGCGGCGGCCCCAGCGCACGAGCTTTTCCAGAGAACGCACCGGCCGAGCCTGGATGGCTTCGCCGTGGAGAAAGCGGCGCAGGTCGTCGGCCAGGGCCAGGGCGCTGGCGTAACGGCGGGCCGGCTCTTTCTCAAGGCATTTAAGACATATAATATCCAAATCGCGGGCCAATCCAACCCGCCAACGACGAGGGGGCGTCGGGTCGTCGCGCCGCACTTGCTGAAGGATGTCCACGGCGCTCTCCCCCTGGAAGGGCGGCCGGCCGGTGAGCATCTCATAAAGGATGGCGCCCAGGGCGTACACATCGGTGCCCGGACCCACCGCCCGCGCGGGGCCGCCGGCTTGCTCGGGCGCCATGTAGCTCGGCGTGCCCACGATGGTCCCACTGCACGTCGGGCCGCTGTCGTCCTCCAGAAGTTTGGCCAAACCGAAATCGCTGATCTTGGGGGCGCCGTCGCCGCTCAACAAAATGTTGGCCGGCTTGAGGTCGCGGTGGACGATGCCTTGCTGATGGGCGTGGTGAACGGCGCGGGCCAAAGTCTCGACCAGGCGGGCGGCATCCTCGGCCGGCTGCGGTTGGGCGGCCAGCTTCTGGGCCAACGACCCGCCCTCCACCAGTTCCAGCGAGAAATACGGCTGGCCGCCGTGCGCGCCGATATCGTGAATTTGAACGATGTGGGGATGCTGCAAACGCCCGATGGCCACGGCCTCGGTGCGAAAACGCGCCAACGCCTGCGGGCTGGCGCCGGACCCTGCCTGGATCATCTTGAGGGCCACCAGCCGGTTCAGCCCGATCTGCCGCGCCTTGTACACCACGCCCATGCCACCCCGTCCCAGTTCCCCAAGAATGTCGTAGCCGGGAACCTGGATCTCCGCCGGATGTGGAACACAGAAGGCCGAAGGAGATACTACCTTTAATTCGGCATTCGGCATTTCGCCATCGGCCGTGAGGGAAGCGCGGCGCGGCCAGACGCGCTCCAGGCGCCGCAAACAAGCCACCCCCTCGAGCAGCCGATCTTTCAGCTCGGGCGACAGGCCGCCATCGTCCGGCATGACGGGTTCCTGGCCCTGAGCCAGCAGATCGTCACAGACGGCCAGCAGGGCCGCGCACTCCTCCTCCAGCAGAGTGGGCTGTTCCTCGGGGTTCATGGCGATTTCCCCAACTCTTCGTTGAGCCGTTCGACGGCCCGCAGCCACAAGGCGCGGGCGCCGCTGGTCGAGCGTCCCAACCGCCGGCCGATCTCCTCGAAGGTCAGCTGCTCCTGGTGCCGCAACTCGATCGCCCTGCGGTGCTCTTCGGGCAGACGTTTCAAGGCGCGCTGCACGGCCTCGGCTTCCTCGCGTGCAGCGAGTTGTTCGCTGGGCGACGGCATCTGGGTGGCCAGGTCCACGCCGCCGCCCGTGGACGACTCCGCGCTGCTCAGGGAGGCTTCGCGGCCCAGGTCGCGCTTGCCGGTTGCCCGGTAGTGCCTCTGGAAATGGGCCAGGTTGTTCAGCAGAACCTGCCGAAGCCAGGCGAGCAACTCCTTCTCGGATTGGCCCTGGAAGCGCTCGAAGTCGCGCTGGGCGTCGAGGAAGGTCTGCTGCACCAGGTCCGAGGCTCCGCCCTTTCGGCGCAGATCGGCGCTGAGCCGCCGATTGGCGATGCCCAGCAGATAGCCACGGCACGCTTCGAGGGCGCGTCCCAGCGCCTCCAACGAGCCGCCGCGGGCCAACGCCAGCCAGTGCGTAACCTCCTTGGGAGCATTGACCATCCTCTTTCTCCCTAAATCCCAAAAAAAGTCATATTTGCACGCCGGCATTCCTTAACGAGTGTAACAGGGGGTGTAACAGGGGACAACAGCGTGTCAATAACCTATTCGGGAAACATGACTTGGGGCAATCTTTCTGTTTTATCACTTTTGCGTGTCAAACCAACTTTTTTTCGGACTTAGGGGAATAGAGGAACTTGAGGGGCCAGGCGAACGGCCGGCGTCAGCGGGCTGGGAGCGGAACTTACCAGCCGACGGACGCCGGCCGCTCGCCTCCAGCAACTCTCAGCGAGAACAAACAGAAGAAGCGAAACGTCGCCAGTTTGCCGCGTGAGCAACTTTTGAGGCGACGCCTTCCGCCGCGTCGCGAGGCGCGGCGGCACGTCCGGAGTGCCGCTCGGCGGCAAGAAAAGAGGTACATCTCATGACCCGCTTATTGTGGTTGCATCGGCTTGCGCATCGTTGGTTTGGCTCCCGTGGGGGAAGATCTTCGTGGCGGCGACGGTACGTCTCGCCGCCACGCGTGCGGCCTTGTCTGGAAGTGTTGGAAGACCGCACCGTGCCGGCCGTGTTCAATGTCGGGGCCGGCGACGTGGCCACGCTGATCGCCGACATCAACATCGCCAACAGCAACGGCCAAAGCAACACCATCAACCTAACCAAAAGCACCTACGACCTGAAAGCAGTCAACAATTTCTGGTACGGACCCACCGGTCTTCCGGCGATCAGCAGCGACCTGACCATCCACGGCAACGGCGCCACAATCGAACGCGACCCCACCGCCCCCGCCTTCCGACTCTTTTACGTGTCGGGCGGCCTGGAATTGTCTCCCGCCGTCCTGCGGATGGACAATGTGACGCTCGAAGGCGGTCTCGCCAAGGGCGGTGACAGCGACTTCGGCGGCGGCGGGATGGGTGCGGGCGGAGCGATCTTCAACCAGGGCCTGCTGGTCCTGAACAGCGTCACGCTGATTGACAACACGGCCAAAGGCGGTTCCAGCGGCGTCACGACCGGCAACGTCAAGAATGCTCTGGGCGGCGCCGGGATGGGCAGCGATGCTCAGGGGGGCGCCTTCAACAATGACGGCAGCGGTTTCGGCGGCGGTCTGGGCGGAACTTTCGGCGGCACCGGCGGTGCCGGCGGCGGCGGCGGCGGCGGCGGCGGCGGCGGTTTCATCACCGGGGCGAATGGACAGGATGGACCGAGCACCGATGCCGGCGGCGGCGGTTTCGCCGGCGGCCTGGGACGATTTGGTCAAGGGGAAGACGGCGGCGACGGCGGCGGCAACCAACCTGGCGGGCCCGGAGGCAATTTCGGCGTCGGCGGCGACATCGGCGGTGGCGGCGGCGGTGTCGGCGGCGGCGGCGGCTCGGGCCTCGCGGGCTCGGGTGGCGACATCTCCACCGCCGGTTCCGGCGGCTTTGGTGGCGGCGGCGGCTTC
This sequence comes from Gemmataceae bacterium, assembly GCA_036557825.1. Classification (GTDB taxonomy): domain Bacteria; phylum Planctomycetota; class Planctomycetia; order Gemmatales; family Gemmataceae; genus JAJPHU01. Next base: position 10,686 of record DATBGU010000056.1, on the reverse strand, counting down.
GGTGAGAACGACGGCGGCGATGGCGGCTTCGGCGCCGGCGGCGGCTCCGCTAAGGACGAAGGCGGGCTGGGCGGCTTCGGCGGCGGCAATGGTGGGAGCAACAGCACCGGCACCGGCGGCGGCGGCGCGGGGATGGGAGGGGCCATTTTCAACATGGGCGCCAACGCGGGAGCCGCTCCCCAGGCCATCCTCATCAACTGCACCCTCGCCGACAACTTCGCTCAGGGCGGAAACGGCGGACCCGCCACCAGCCCCGCCGGCTCAACGCACGCCGCCGGCTCCGGCCTTGGCGGCGCCATCTTCAACGTCGACGCCCAGCTCAGTCTCACCAACTGCACCCTGGCGAACAACACGGTCGCCGGCGGCACGAGCGCCGGCGGCGCCGGCATCGCCGACGGCGGCGCCGTTTACAACCTGGCTTTCGGCGATGACATCCGCACCGGCAATGCGGTCACGGCGTCGGTGTTGATGAACAACAGCATCCTGGCCCTCAGCAACACCGGCCACGACCTTGTCTCGCAAGCGCTCGGCGGCGATCACACCAACACGGCCACGGTCGGCGGCAGCCACAACCTGGTCATGAGCAGCAGCGGTACCATTGGCGCCGGCGTCATCACGCTGACGGCCAACCCTAAGCTCGGCCCGCTGCAAAACAACGGCGGCCTGACACCGACCCTGTTGCCTTTGAACGGCAGTCCCGTCCTCGGCGCCGGCGTACCCGGCCTTGCCCCCGCCTCCGATCAACGCGGAATGCCGCGCCCGCCGGGCGGTCCCACCGACCTGGGCAGCGTCCAGGTGTCCGTCTCACCGACGCCGGGCGGCGGCGGGGGTGGCAGCGGGAGCGGCGGCGCGGCGACCAGCGCCGGCCTTATCGGCTTGGCCATTGAGGAATTCCAGCTGACGCTGGACTCGGTGCTGGCGCTCGTCGAAGGAGCACTCCGCATGCCCCATAGCTCGCTGGACGACACCATCGCCCAGCTGCACGACAAGATCGCCAACGATCCGCTGACTCCTACTTCCACGGGACAACTGGCGATCATGCTCGGCGAGGGCGCCGCCCTGAACGCCCTGAGCGGAAGTTAGAGGGGTTTCTGATTTTCCGCAGCGGTTAGCGGTGCTTCGGCGAAGCATCGCTAACCGTCTGAAGAAAAAGCCAAGCCCTAGACACTATCCGTAGAGGTTGTAAAAAAGTGAACCGACAAGACGCCAAGAACAGAAACAGAAAGACGAACTAAGGCGACTCGCCGAGGAATTCGCGAACTGCTTGCTACAGTGCTTTGGCGACTGTCAAGCTGGTGACGTGGATTATCATCCTGCCGGGATAGCGAATGCACAGACGCTCGGGGTCGTTGGTGAGCGTTATCGTCGATTCCCTCGGCGGGATCACTTCCAGCACACCACTCACCGTCACCACCGTTCCGCTAAGGTTCTTGGTCATTTCAGCGAGATCCTTGAGGCCACCGAAATCCAACTCATAGTTCTCCCCGTTGATGGCGAGTCCCCAACATTCGGAAGAGTCACCCAGAGGTCCGTAAATTTTCAGACGCTTTACCTGGGCGTGGGCCTCCGTCGTGACCTTCTCTCTTGGGGATTCACTCTCCTCGGCCTTCATGCAGGCGACGTGGATGGCGTACTTCCTCGGTGTCCCCGTGACAACCACGACTTTACCGTTGAGCTTCTCCGCCAATTTCCGGAGTTCCTCGCTGCCGAAAGTTAGCTCGTAGGTTTTCCCACCGGCGGTGATGGTCCATACTTCGATGGGTCCCAAGTTAGGCATCGGGGATCTGTCATCTGGGACATGCGGTTTAAAGGATGAGAAAGCAAGCGACCGTGGAGCCGATCTTTCAAAAGGGCCACGGTAATACCAGCGATCCGGAATGCGGAGCGTCTTGCACAGCTTGCCCTTGATTTCCACAAAGGCGTATTTAAAGCAGGTGACTTGGATGGTCGGGCTAGAGGGCGCCAGGGTACCGATCACCTCCACGGTCTGGCCGTTGAGCTTCTCCGCCAGCCCTATCAATTCCTTGTCACGGAGGTCCAGATAATACATCTTGCCGTCGGCAAGCAACTCCCAGTACTCGAATGGGATTGGGGGATCGCTTGTGAGTACACCCTTCACGTGATGAAGCTGGCCTGTAATTGCCACGATCCGGATTGCCGGGCCGTCCGGATACTTTCCCGAGCCGACCTTCTCCTCCGCCAGAGCGGGGAGTGCCAGGAACAGGCCAAGACCCGCGAGCACCGAAGCGAACATCTGCCACATGCTCCAACCACCTTTCTACAAGGGTTCCGAGCGAGGTTTTCAACCAAACCTCTCCGTGACCCGGTTGCCATCTCGATTGTCACCTGCGGCCAGCCGTTGCCATCTCCTGGCCGACAGGCAAGTACAGTGGTATTTGATTAACGCGTAGGGCATCGGTTACCCGTCCTGACGGCCCCGTCTGCAGCAACGGCTGGTTCGGGGCCAAGAACCCCTTGCCCGCTACTTTGTGCTCTCGACTCGCCAATTCTTGGCGATGGCGAATAGACGGAATTTCGGACTTGGCATATCGTCTCCCCGGCCTTGCTCATAGCTGAAAACCACGAGCGGACCTTTCTTGGTCCCCTCGACCTTGAAGGACAACCTATCCGTATTGGAGCCTGTCCAGGCGAAGAAGAGCAGTTCGTCTTTCTCGAAATCGACTTGATTGGCGATCCGATCCAGCCATTTCTCGTCCATGTCCGGAAAGGCCTTCGCCAGCTCCTCAGCGTTCGTGATTTTGGTGGGTTTCGAGGCCACCCCTCTTGTCTTGGCGCGAGTGAACCCTTTAAGGTCGATCTCTCGGACGACCGAGTCCTTGTCTTTCTTGTTCGTTGCCTCGGCGGACGCCACCGACAGCGCCAGAGCGACTATCGCTAGGAACCAATAGATGCCGATCGGAATGGGAGCAATCGCCTTCCACATGATTCAACTACCTTTCAACAAATGCGCACAGTGAGCCTCGTTGCCGGTGCGGAAAAAAACTCTGCGGCCTGTCCCGATCCGGAGGACAGGAAAACGACGTGCGATGGCCGCACGATAGATCCTCATTTACTGAGAGGAGCGGCATCAGGCTCTAAAGTTGACCTGGTCCTGGCCGCTTCGCGTGGCAGATGTTGAGGTTGCCAAGCGATCTGTTCCGCTCACACCTTTACGACGCGTAAGATCCTGCGTTGGTTTTTCGAGTGGTCCTGTTGTTACGTTTTGTTACATTTCCGCTCGGCTTTGTTCTTTCGCTTGGTGCCTTGTGGAATCGGGAAGGGGTACTAACACCAAACCTGCAATTCCCGCCATATTCGCGGGCGGCTTCCGCCCAATCAGGGGAAAGTGGGAACGGCGCCGTTGGCCAGGAACAAACTGGTGCCCATCTGCGTCAGGTCGCTTTGGGTCATGCTGCCGGCGTGTCCGTCACAGTACAGGACGTTGAAGACGTTGGTATGGCGCTGATCCGGGTAATGGCTCTTCGGATTGGTGGTGTCGGGGAAGGGCCAGGGGCTGCGCGGGTTCGAGGCGGTCGCCGCGTGGGTGGAGTCGGCGCAGCCGGGCGTCTTGCCGTGGTCCCAGACAATCAGAATGTTCGACGTGCCGTTGCCGTTGGTCAACTCCACGAGCCGCTTCCCGTTGGGGCCGCCGCTGGTGTAGTTCATCCCGTAGCTGCACTGGTATTCCTGCCCGGTGGCCTGGTCGATGCCGGTGGGACACTTGAAGATCTTCCGGTTGCCCTCGATGAACGGCCACAGGAAGCCGGCAGGATAGCCGCCGTTGTTGTAGCTGTTGTCCGGATTGGGGCTTCCCTGGGCGTTCGTGGGGTTGGACGGCGCGGGCCGGTTGTCGTAGGGCGCCCACCATACCTCGCCCGGCCCCGTCCAGATGGTCGCCGACTTGAGGGAGTAACAGTTGACGTCGTACAGCCCGGAGGAAGTATCGCACCGGCGATAGCGCGGGAAGGCCCCCATCGTGTCGTGGTAGTTGTGGATGGCCAGCCCGATCTGCTTGAGGTTGTTGGCACACTGGATGCGAGCCGCCGCCGATCGAACCTTCTGAACGGCCGGCAAGAGCAAGCCGATCAGAATGGCGATGATGGCGATCACCACCAACAACTCGATTAACGTGAACCCACTGCGTCTTTGCATTGGAAGATCTCTGCTCTGGAAGATGCTATCTCAACGATCGTTATTCCTTGTTGGGAATAACGATCAGACAGAGAAGTATAGGCAGGATAGCCCGGTGCGGCAAGAGACGGTGGAAACGAGAGAAGCGCGATCAACCGCGATCATGGACGGCCCGGAACCCGCACCGGCGGTAACGGGAAGCCGACTGCGGCGAGGAGAGAAAGGCGAGCAACTGCCGGGCCGCCGCCGGCTCCTGCCCTCGGTGGAGGACCGTGCCGCGATAGAGGATGGGAACCGGAAGACGACGCGCGCGAAACAGCGAACGGCACCCCTCGGCACGGAAGGCGTCGCTTGAATACACCACTGCCGCCTCCGCCTGACCGGCGCGGACCGCCGCGACCGCCGCCCGCGAGTTCTCCACCCAGACGGTACGTGGCCGGAGCGAGCCGTAGAGGTTAAGGCCTTCCAGGTAGGTGCGGGTGTAGGCCCCAAGGGGACAATTGGGATCGGCCAGCGCCACGCGGCAGTCTTCGCGGGCAAGGTCGGCAGGGCGGCGGACGGCCAGATGCCCCGCGGCCAGCCCGATCGCCGCCAGTCCATTCTCCGCCAGGGACACGTGCCGTTCGCGATGGAGGAGGTTCGCGGCCCGCAGACGATCCAGTTGGCGCGCGTCCGCCGTCAGAAAAATGTCACCCGGCGCACCGGCGAGAAGGTGGTCCGCCAACTCGTCCGATGCGCCATAGACGGCACGCACGCGTACGCCCGGCGCTTGCAGCGCGAAATCGTTCAGGAGTTGCCCGACCACCTCTTCGAGACTCACGGCCGCGGCGAGGTGCAGGACCGAACCGCTCGTTTGTCGTGCCAGCAGGGGAAAGAGGCCGGCGGCCCTCTGTCCGAGTTGCTCCTGCATGTCGCGGAAAACGGCCACCGCCCAACGCCCCAGGGGCGTCAGAGAAGCGCCGCCGCCGTGGACGCCGCCGGTCGCGGCGAGGACGAACGGCTCGCCCGCCGCCTGGTTGATGCTCTGAACCAACTCCCAGGCCCGTCGATACGATATCCCCAGCTGACGAGCGGCCGCGCTGATGCTGTGATGGCGGTCGATGCCTTCGAGCAGCTCCAACCTGCCCGGCCCGAGAATCGACTGGCCGCCCCGTTCGACCCAAACGCGCAAGCCGATACGCCAGTCTTCCCCCCAGGAGGGCAAGTCGCCCGCCGAGACGGGAGCGGTGGGCCGCGTGTTCCTGCTTGGTCGGTTGGTGGACATCGGCTATCATTCCAGTTGAAGGGAGAACAATCAGCCTTCCAACTCTCGCGTTATTCTACAGGAGAGGAAAGTAACATGCTTAGTGCGCGCAACCAGTTCAAGGGAACGGTGAAGTCCGTCAAGCTCGGCGAGGTGATGGCCGAGATCATCCTCAGCGTCGGCAACCTGGAGGTCGTGTCCGCGATCACGCGAACGTCCGCCGAATCGCTCGCTCTGAAGGCCGGCGATCAGGTAACAGCCGTCATCAAGTCCACCGAAGTGTTGATCGGCAAACCATGAGGGAAATCGCTATGAGATCGTGCGGAATGTTTGCAATCCCGGTTGTGATCCTGGGGGCGAGTCTGGTCTTTGCCGCCGAGGACAAGCCGCTCACCCCCGTCGAGGCCCGGAAGGCGGTGGGCAAGAAGATCACCGTCGAGATGACCGTCCAGGCCGCGAAGGACCGGCTGGAGAATCGCGGCGAGATATACCTCGACTCCGAGACGAATTTCCGCGACGAGAAGAACTTCGCCGTCGTCATCACCAGGGCCGGAGCCGAATCCCTCAAATCGGCGGGGATCGACAACCCGGCCGAGCATTTCAGGGACAAGAAGATCCAGGCCATCGGGACCGTCAAGGAAGTGGACAAGGTCTTACGCATCGAGATCGACGACGCCAAGCAGATCCGCCTGGTCGAGAGCAAGTAACGCAAGGGATATGCCTTGCCAGCCCGCAGCGCCGGCAAGGGCAACCCTTGCTCGCGCTGCGAGTTGGCAGAGGTTTGGCCGATCGTTCCAACACACCACCAGACGGCGCGATCAGCGCAGATACGGCTCGACGCGGGCCAGCATGTCCGGCTGGCCCAGCGACGCCTTGCCAAAGCCGGGTGATGCTCCAGCCTGCACCGCCTGCGACTGGGCGTCGTCGTAATTGCTCACCAGCATAATCGGGACATCGCGCAACGCCGCCTCCGACCGGATCGCGCGAATCAAGTCCAGCCCCGAAGAGCCGTCGGCGTCGAGGACGCGGTTGACCAGCACCAGGGAAAACGCTCCTTGCCGCAGATGGTCGAGCGCCACTTGCGGCGAGTCGGCGCCTATCACCTCCGCCCCGAACGCGCCGCGCAGCACACGCGAAATGCTCGAATGATCGGCGAAGCATTGGCCGACGCTCAGCACACGTTTGACGTTGCCGGTTGGCGTGGACATCCTTCTTTCTCCTTCGCGGGCGGCTCGCCGTCATTATAACAGAGCCGTATGAAGCCCTTCCCCAAAACGCGGCCGTCGGCGGCGAGCCTGCTGGCCCTCAATCGCACGGTCGCCGTCGTGCTGCTCGCCGTGCTGTTCTTCGGCCTGGGCGAGCAGTTGTGGGAGCCGTACATGCCCGTGTACCTGCAAGCGCGCGGCAAGGACGTGGTCCGCGCCACGCCGACGCTGGGCGATCTGACGGCGAACACGCTATGGATCGTCGGCGTTTACACCTTCCTCCGCAACCTGTTCGAGGGCTTTTGCTACATCGGAGGTGGACAATTGACGGCGCGGCTCGGCGATCGCGGGTCGCTCATGTTGTTCGGGATTCTGACGGTCGCGGGGTATGTCCTGCTGCTGGCGTGGGGCGCGCCGGCGGGGGCGGTCCTGGCCGCGCTGCTGATCCTCGGTTGGGAACCGCTGTCGGTGCCGGTCACGTTCACGACGGTCGGCTCAACGGTCGGCACATCCGGGCACGGCATGGCCTTCGCGATTCAGTCGATCCAGAAACGCCTACCGAAGATCCTCGGCCCGCCGATCGCCGGCTTCGTGCTGACGCGAGCGCAGCAAATCCACGGCGTCGAGCAAGGCGCCGTCGCCGGAATGCGCTGGCTGGTGGCCGTCGCGCTCGGGCTCGGACTCGTCTCGCTGGCGATTCAGTGGCGCTGGATGCCGCATCACGTTCCGACGGACTCCGAGCATACGGCCGCCGACATCGTGCGTCGGATGCATCCGACGCTGCGGCGTCTGTTGCTGGCCGAGGTGTTCAAACGCTGGTGCGATTGGCTGGTGCGCGATTTCGTCGTGCTGTATGTGTATTTCGTGCGCGGTCTATCGCTGGAACAGTACGGCGTGTTCGTCGCCGTGCAGAACACGGTCGCCTTGCTGACGTATCTGCCTATCGGCCGCATGACGCGGACGGTCGGCTTGCAGCCGTTCATCGGTTTGACGTTCGTTTTCTTCGCGTTGTTTCCGCTGGCGCTGCTGCTGCTGCCGGGCGGCGATTGGTTGATACTGGCGTTCGTGGTGCAGGGGCTGCGCGAGATCGGCGAGCCGGCCCGCAAGGCGCTCATCACGTCGCTGTTGCCGCCGGAGGTGCGGGCGCGCGGCGTGGGACTTTACTGGGGCATTCGCGCCTTTGCTATCTGCACCGCCTCGCTGGCCGGCGCGGCCCTGTGGTTGGCGTTCGGGCCCGAAACGCTGCTGTACGCGGCGTTCGGGTGCGGCTGCGTCGGCGCGGGATTGTTCTACGTGCTGTGCCGAACGAGCATCGCTCCCAACACCGCCAACCCGTGACGGCGGCGAGGTCAGGGCAGGATGCATTGACCGACCGCGATGTTGAGTCGCCGCATGGCACGGCGATGATACACCAGCGCTTCGAGGTACTCGCGGACAACCTCGTCGTGCTCCCGCCGCGCCTCCAACAGCGAGTCCAGCGTCGTCTGCCCGGTGACAAACAAGCGGGACTGTTCCTCGCGCAGACTGTCCGCGCCGGGAAGCATGTCCTGCTCGTACTGCCGCACGACCTCGCGCGAGGCCGCGTACTCCGTGGCCGCGTACCGCACCTCATTGCGGATGCGGCGCTCCAAATCCTGCCGTTCAAGATGCGTCTGCGTCACGTTCACCCGCGCGCGGTCAATGTCGCCCTGATTGCGGTCGAACAGCGGCACGGGCAGAAGGAGGCCCAGGCCCCAGCCGTACGCGCTCTGCTTGCCCAGGGGTGAAAAATCGTTGGCGTTCAGGGGCGTGCAAAAGAGGAAGAGGTTATCGATCGCCTCGGCCCTCTCGCGCCGCAGGTCCGCCGCGGCGCGGTTCATCCCCAACCGATAGGCGTTCAGGTCGGGCCGCGCTTGCAAGGCGATGCGCATCAATTCTTCCAGGCACGGGGGAGGAGCCGCGCGATCGTGTAGCGAGCCGAACAATTGAAGTGAGGCGGCTTGCTCGGCGGGAACCCTCAAAAGCAAAGCCAGCGCGCGATGGGCCTGGAGCAAAGTCGCCTCCGCTCGCTGAATGGCCAACTCGGCGTTGACGCGCTCGAGGGAAACGGCTTCGATTTCCTCCAGCGGCCGTCGTCCTTTCTTGGCCGGATCGCCGATCGTTTCCTCCAGCGTCTTCAATCGCGCCCATCCCGCCCGAAGCGCCCGAACCGTTTGCCTCGCCTCCAGAACATCGATAAAGGCGGTGTCGAGCTTGTCGATCGCCTGGCGTACCGCGTCTTGATATTGCGCCTCCAACACTTGCTCGGCCTTCTGCGCCGCCTGGATACTCATGAAGGCTCTTGAAGCACACTTGAAAGAGACAGCACTCAGCCGCTTGCTCCTTCACACGCTTACCACGAGGTCTTCATGCGCTACTTCCAGCCTGCACCCGAAACCCGATTCTATGCCGGCGTTGATCTCCACGCCAGATCCCTCTTCCTCGTCGTCCTCGATCACACCGGACAAACACGCTACGCTCGCAATCTCCCGGCCCCTCCCCAACCCTTCCGCAAAGCCATCGCTCCCTTCCGCGACGGACTTGTCGTCGCCTGCGAGTGCATGCACTGCTGGTACTGGCTGGCCGACGCCTGCCGCGACGATAACATCCCCTTCCTGCTCGGACATGCCTGGGGCATGAAAGCCGTCCACGGCAGCAAAACCAAATGCGACCGCAAAGATGCTGAGGCCATCGCACGACTGCTCAAAGGCGGAAACTTCCCGCTCGCCTATGCCTACCCCAAAGAACGACGCGGACTCCGCGACTTGCTACGCGCGCGCCTACGTTTGGTCCGTCAACGCGCCGAGTTGTACGGCCACGTCCACACCGCACGACGACAACTCAACCTGCCGCCCGTCTCCAACGATGTCAAATACAAGTCCAAGCGTGCCAGCGCCCTGGACGGCATCGACGATGCCTGCGTGCGTCGCCGCGTCGAGGCCGACCTGTCGCTGCTCGAACCGCTCGATACCACCATCCAACGACTGGAGAAAGACATCGAGGTCGCCGCCCGTCAGCACTACGCCACCGAGATGGCCGTCTTGCAATCGACGCCCGGCGTCGGCATCGTCATCGCCCTGACCATCCTGTTGGAGATCGACACCCTCGAACGCTTCGACACCCGTCAGCAGTTTTGCTCCTATGCTCGGCTGTGCGGCGCCCGCCAGGAGTCGGCCGGCAAAAAGGTCGGCAGCGGCAACGCCAAGCAAGGCAACGCCTGGCTCAAGTGGGCCTTCTCCGAAGCGGCCGTACTCAGCGCCCAGAAGAACGAGCGTATCGGCAAGTATCTGGACAAGCTGTCCACTCGTCTGGGCAAAGCCAAAGCCTTGTCGGCGTTAGGCCACAAGCTGGGACGCGCCTTCTATCACATGCTCCAAAAGAAAGAGGTCTTCAACATCGACCAATTCCTGCGACATTGAGCCACGGGGCAGCCGGCGAGCCGAAGCCGAACGGGAGCCGCTACGGGCTAACCCCCACGACGACCCCAAGCAACCAGGGAGCAACGACTCCGCAGGTGGGTCCGGGACTGCCCAGGCATCCAGCCGCTTTGAGGGGACGCCGGCCGCCTCCGTCTATTTCGACCGCGGTGGTCGCAAAAACAGGTCGCGGTCCGTCGGTGGGTCGGGGGACAGACGGGTTCAGCGTGACGCTGTCCCAAGTAAACGGGCTTGGCCAGTGGCCATCCCACGTCCTCCCGACCCCCGCCAGACCGCGACCCGTGATCCTGAGGAGCCTTCGCCCGGACGATCCGCCCCACACGCCAGCCGAACCGAACGGGACACTTCCTTCGGGGAGTGAGCCAGTCGCTTTGTGAATGGCGGCGTTGCTGGGGACCTACGAGTATCGGGACCGGCCAGGGCAAGTTCCCTGGCACAGCCGCTCGGCCTTGCGAGGCTGGGCCGCCGGAGTCCGCATGACGGTTGGGTGCGGTTCGCCGCGCCTGCCGCCGATAGCCAAGCCGGATCGCCGAGGAGAGTTCTCCGCTGCCGCAGCTACCCTGTTCGGAAATCCGGCAAGCCAAACGCTGCCGATTACCGTTCCCGTGGAAAATATTTTTACTTGACACCAAGAGCCTTATGACGGTTCGGC
>DATBGU010000055.1:0-3196 GCA_036557825.1 Gemmataceae bacterium | reverse complement strand
ACCACCTGGTCGGGCTGGCGGCCAAATTGCGGCGGCGCTGCAACTGGCTGGCCGAACACCCGGATGTGGTTCAAGGCACGGTCGGCTTCCACTGGGCGATCAACCTGTGAATGGTAAGGCATCATTGCAACTTGGTATAAGAAGAGACCTTGCCTCTAATGCCGCCGGCGGGTATACGCGCTGCTTCTGGCCCTGCACCGAATGACCAGCCAGCTCCCTGTCCCGGCAATAAGGTAATCACGGTGTCACCTCTGCGCTCTCAGCTAGTCGGCATGGTCATCCTGGTGTCCGCAGGCTGCGCGTTGTCCCCACTCTACCTCGCTCAACGTCCGCAGCTGGCCCGCTGTCTGCCGGACGGGATCAAAATGAGCGATTATGTGGAAACGGATAACCTGGGGATGCGGGTCGACGTCGGCATGAAGCTGGCCCGGCTGGGAGCCTACGCCGGCCCGGATGGCAAGCTCTACGATTGCCACGAGCGGCCCATCGAGTTTTGCCGTCCCCGAGGTGGTATGCAGTTTCCCAGTGACGTCGAGGCAGAGATGGACGCCCGACTCGCGAAGTTGAAGGAAACCCACACGGTCATCCAGATGCTCCACGACCCGCGCCAACCGCTCCCGCAGTAATGAATGTACGTGGGGCTGGCGACGTTCGGTTTCAATACCCGCTGTCTAAGCCTGGAAGTCGAATCACCGTGGAAAGGCGATCTCCGCAAAGAACAACACTGGCGACGCCGGAGCTGAACTAGCGATCAAGCGACGACTTGGCAACCTCGACCTGTGAACGTAAGCCCCCTAACAGGCTCGAACTTTTTGGCGAGCGGGGGAGTCAGCCCCCTGTTTCATATTCGCAACAGGGGGCGTCAGCCCCCGCTCAGGGGATGGAAACGGCTTCAAATGGTGGCTCATCCGCCGCGGTGGGCCGCATCCTCCTTGGCGAACGGATAGGTCGCGAAAAGCACCTCGCCGAGTCCGAGATACGGATCGTCGAGATCCGCGTGCAGAACGTCCTTGTAGATGGGCCGCGTCACTTTCCGAGGCGGCACCAATCCGGCGCCGGCGAGCAGTTCGTGGATCTGAAGCCGGCGCGTGCGCTCGTTGAGCTTGGTGTCCTCTTCGAGCGCTTTCCAGTTGGCCACGTCTTCCACGGCGGTCAGGGCGGGCTTCGTCTCGTTTTTCGGCTGCGCCGGAGGAGTGGGGAGAACCACCGCGGGCAGAAGGGCCAACTCGATGGGCGTTTCGATCACGCTCTTGGTGACGGCGAGTCGGGCAGCATTCACGGCCGCCTGACGGGGATCGGCGTTTTTCTTCAAGGCTTGTGCCTGGCCGCGATGGTAGGCGCGGACCAGAACGTCGCGCCGCTCCGCCGGGGATGTCTGGGCGTTCCGGGCCACGGCGGCGAGCACCTTGAGACGATCGAGATACGCCGGCTCCGTGTAGATGCCGGGCAGGGCATCGACAAGCAGGCCGTCGGGGGTGCAGATCGCGGTGAGGATGTTGCCGTGCAGTGTGCGTGTCAGCACGTTGCCGTTGCCGAAGTCGATGCGCACGATCGGCACCGGACGAACACTCTCCCACACGGGTTCAAACGCTTCGTTGATGAAATCGGCGACGCGCGGCTGGGAGAACAACACGGTTCTCGCGAGACGGGCGTTCGTTCAGCAGAACTGGTCGTCGAGCTTGCCCATCATCTGAAACAGCAGCACCGGCTTGCCCGACTTCTTCGCCTCGCCGCAAGCGACGGCGAAGTCCTTGTACCAACGCACCTTGCCCGGCTCGACCTTGGGATTGACAAACGCGCCGGCGGCATTGACGCCGGCCGGGTTAGTCTGCTTCGCCAGGATGCGCTTGGTTGGCATTTCAATCTTCGACTTGGGTCGATCGACGGCTCTCACGGCGTTCGCGGGAGGTTGTGCGTTGGGCGGCTTCGGCGCCGGCGGTTTATCGGCCGCGAAGGCGCGGGCCACCAGAACGACGGCCGGGATGGCCACGCCGACTCCCAGGACACATAAAAGACGCTGGCGGTTCCGAAGTGATTTCATGTCGAAAGGCCCTCCAATCGAGTGAGCGGCCCGCCGCGACGGCGACAGGCTTTACTGGAGGGATTCTACCCGCGAAGAGGGTGCCTCTGCGCAACAGGTTCGTAACTAGTTGACGGGGTGAATTATTGGATGCGAAGACTGCGGACCCACTCGCCTTCACGGGCGATCTCGTCGTCGGCCAGGCCGCTGGAGCGGTGGATCTCAGCGCGGGCCATCTTGCCGCTGGTCATGTCCAGGGCCATCACGTCAATCAGGCCGTTGCTGCCGACGCCGCAGCGCACCTGCACCGGCGACGACTTCGGCAGGTTCGCCGGCAGTCCCTCGATCCAGCACTCGCCGATGCTGATGCAGGCGTCGGCTTGTCCCGCCTCGCCTTGCAGCACCTTGACGCGGACGCGCTGCTGGTTCTCGACCACCGTGCAGTAAACTCGGCTCGCCGCCGTCGGCAGTTGCGTGTTCTTGGGGATGAGGATGTCGTTGACGCGCTCCTGCCCGTGCTTGACCTCGATGCCCAGGCTGTGGGCGTTGACGTTGATCTCGACCACCTGGGCGAGCGCCTCGCGCGCTGTATCTTCCATCAGCAGGTCTTCGCCGAAATCATGGGCGGCGACGATGCCGGCGTGCAGGGCGGCGCCGCGCGCCACCACCTCGCTGACGGCCAGCGAGTTGTCCGGCACTCGGCCCGTCAACTCCTGAAGCATCTGTTTCGTCATCGGCATGTGCGTCGAGCCGCCGACCAGCAAAACGCGATCGACCTGGTCCCAACTCAGTTTCGCCTGCCGCAGCAGTTGTTGCGTCGTCAGCCGCGTGCGCACCAGCAGATCGCGCGTCAGCGACTCGAAGTCGGTCCGGCTCAGCGGCACCGTCATCACCTGGCCGGCGTGCATGCAGGTGATCGTCGTTTGCGGCAGTTTGCTGAGCGTGCGCTTGGCGCGCTCGGCCGCGCTGCCGAGATTGACCAGCGCCTGCGGATCGCCGCGCGGATCGACGCCGGTCTGGTTTTTGAACAGGGCAGCGACGTGCTCGATGATGCGGTCGTCCCAGTCCTTGCCGCCGAGGCGAACGTCGCCTTCGATGGCGAGGGTCTGAAAATGCTGGTGCGACAGGCGGACGAGGGTGACATCGAAGGTGCCGCCGCCGAGATCGTAGACGAGG
>DATBGU010000054.1:0-25259 GCA_036557825.1 Gemmataceae bacterium | reverse complement strand
ACAACAAAGGCCAGAGTTCGCGTTCCATGACACATCTCCTTGGTTTTGCTTCCCAAGGTTGATACGTCAACGAACGCGAACTCGTTTGTTTTCAACACCTTAACGCCTTCCTTGCAAAAGGTTCTGGCGCTCCGGGCTTGTACTACCGCGCTAAGTATCCGCCATCGACGATCAGCGTTTCGCCGGTGATGTAACTGCCGGCGTCGCTGGCCAACAGCAGGGCCGGCCCAACCAGTTCGCGTGGATCGCCCCAGCGGCCGATGGCCGTGCGGTCCGCGAACCGCTTCTTTTCCTCCGCCGACAGGATCGAGCCGGGCAGATCGGTGAGGAACGGGCCGGGCGCGATGCAATTGACGGTGATGCCGTATGCGCCGAGGTCGAGGGCGCTGGCCCGCGCCAGGCCGAGCAGCGCCGATTTGGTGGCCGAGTAGATGTTGCGCTTCTCCTTGGAGTGGAAGCCCATGACCGACGAAATATGGATGATGCGTCCCCAGCGGCGTTCCTTCATCTGCGGCACCAGGGCGCGCGTCAGGGCCATGACCGAGCTGAGGTTGATTTCCAGCACCTCGTTCCACACCTCATCGGTGATCTCGTCGATGGCCTGCGGCTTGTTGGTGCCGGCGTTGTTGATGAGGATGTCCACGCGGCCCATCTGCTCCAGGGCGGTCTTGGCCAGCGCGGCGGGCTGTTCGCGCCGGCTCATGTCGGCGACAACGAATCGACCGCGGCGGCCGGTGCCTTGCAGGATCTCGTCCAGCGCGGCCCGCAACTCGTTTTCGTGACGGCTGGAAATGACGATGTCGGCGCCGGCCTCGGCCAAGCCGCGCGCCATCGCTTTGCCCAACCCCTTGCTGCCGCCCGTCACCAGCGCCACCTTGCCCGTCAAATTGAAGATGTCCAGGGACATGCCTGACCTCCCGCGACTCGGATGCGATATCGATGCCCGCGACCATTAAGATAGGGAATCTGATTCCGCTGTCCGCTTGCTCTTGACTCGTTCGGGGACCGTCGCTATCGTTCCGCCCCTTCATGTCAAGAGACCCCCGGCAAGCCGGGGGCTATGTGCGTCCAGGCTTCAGCAAGGAAGCGCGTATGGTTCGTTGGTTGGCCGTGGTCGCCCTGGGTTGCGGGGCGTTGGCGGGTTGCGTCTCCGGGAAGACGGAGCGCTCCACCGCCCGGCTGCACGGGCCGCCCCTGGCGGGCGTCGTCGGTGAGGATGTCGTCTATCTCGATGTCTTCATCCTCGAACGGCCGCAGGGCGATGTGTTCTTCAATCGCGAACTGTGGATCGAGGCCGACGAGGAGACCATTCGCGCCGACGGCGAGCAGGCCCTCGGCCTGGAGCGCAAGACGGCGCTGGAGATGAACGGTTTCCGCATCGGACAACTCGGCAGCGCGCTGCCGCCGACCAAACTGCAAGACCTGCTGGCGTCGCGCCGTAGCTGCCAGGGCAATCGCATCCAGCTGCACGCCGGCCACGAAACGAAGATCGCGCTCGGCCCCGTCTGGCCGCGCTGCCGCTGCCGGCTAAACCGCGACGATCAGACGGAGACGGTCGATTTCGCCAAGGGCCAGTGTTTGCTCGAAGTGGTGCCGGCGTTGGCCGACGAGGGCCGTATTCGTCTGCGCTTCACGCCGCACATCAAGCACGGCGAGATCAACTCGGTCTTTGAATCGGTGCGCGACGCCGACGGCTCCCTCCACTGGGGCCGCCGGGAGAAACAGCCGGAGGAAGCCTATCCCTGGCTGGATTGGACGCTGACCGTGGCCCCGAACGAATTCGTCGTCGTCGGCGCTCTGCTCGACCGGGGCGAGACCTTGGGCGAACAATTCTTTTTGTCCGGCGAGGACAATCCCGGCGTGCAACATCTGCTGGTCCTGCGCGCCGCCCACGTGCCGACCCCGGCCGATCCCACCGAGGCGAACCAAGATCGTTCGCCGCCCCTGGCCCAGCGCGCCAGCCTCTCCACCATACACGGCCGCGGCGAGTAATTTCGCGCGCGCGGCTCGACCGGATCGCGTCTCCTATAGTGGAGACATGATGACCAACGCCGAAGAGAGCCTGGTGCGCAAAGCTCAAGGCGGCGATTTGTCCGCCTTCGAGGAGTTGGTCCGCCGTACGTCGCGGCTCGTGTTCGCGCGTCTCTACCTGGAAACCGGCGATTCGCACCGCGCCGAGGATCTGCTGCAAGAGACGCTGCTGACCGCCTTTCGCTCGCTCGGCAATCTCACCGAACCCAAGGCATTTCGGAGTTGGCTGCTGGCCATCGCCCAGAACACGCTGACCGACGCCATTCGCCGCGAGTCACGTCAGAAGCGCTCCGGCCCGACACAGTCCGGCCCGTCGGCGCTCGCAGCTGTCGAGGACAAATCGCCGCGGCCCGATGAGGAGCTTGCGCGCGGCGAAACGCGGGCGCAGGTGCTGGCGTTGCTCCGTTCGCTGCCGGAGGAATATCGCCTGCCGTTGACGCTGCGCTATCTGACGGGCGCCGATTACGAATCCATTCAGATGCAGATGGGCGTGACCAACGGCTCGCTGCGCGGCCTGCTTCATCGCGGCTTGAAACTGCTGCAAGAGAGGCTGCCGGCGGAGTTGCGCGAGCGCCATTGATCTACCAGCCCGCAGCGTCAGCAAGGGACGCGCCCGAGGAGATACGGTGATGTCCGACCACGCCTGGATACTGGAAAACCTCGCCGCCTACCTGGCCGACGGCCTGGAAGCGACCGAGCGCGAGCGCCTCGAACAGCACATCGCCGCGTGCGCGCCCTGCTCCGCCGCCCTGTCCGCCGCGCGCGACGTGGACGCGTCGTTGTCCGCGCTATTCGCTCAGGCTCGGCCCAGTGCCGCCTTGGAGGACCGCGCCATTCAAACGCTGCGAACGCGGACGAGCGAGGCGTCATGGCGTCTGCCACTGCCCGCGTGGTTCCTCACCGCCGCCGCCGCGCTGCTGCTGATCGGCGTCACCGGCGCGGTGGCGAGCCAGATCCTCGTTGACGGCGGGTTGTCTTTTCCGTCTGGCACGATGGCGAGCACTCTCTTGGGGTACCAGGGGGAAAAACAGAAGGCCGTGGGTGAAATGGACCAGGCAATCGAGGAAGCACGCGAAAGCGTCTTAAGAGACCTCGATTTCTATCCGCCTGACCAGGCCTTGGACGTCAAGGCTTCATCGACGATACACAATAGATCCAGAAGCCTGGAAATTCCCCCCTCGGCGCGCGGACCCACTACTCCAAAGCCAGCCGCCTCGAGTACCGATGGCACATCGAACACCATCGGATTTGACGACAAGACCAAAGATTCCTCGAACAAACCCCCATCCCCAAGCAACGCGCCCGGTGGAATGCCCTCTCCGAGCGGCGGCATGATGGGCATGAACGGCGGCCTTCCACCGGGGTGGCCTTACGACGCAGGCAAATCGAAGAGCCACGGGCAACCGGCGGGCTATTTCGAGCCTGGCAAACAGCTGCAAGATCTGCCCAAGGGCGAGGGCGAGGGCAAGGACCAGAAGGGCGGCGACAACAAGGGACCGGGCAAGGACGACAAGGGAGGCGACAGCAAGGACGGAGGCAAGCAGCCGAGCGATGGGGGGCAGGCAAAGGGCGGACAAGGTCAGGGTAAGGACAAGGACAAGCCCGACGACAAGCCGCCCGCGAAGAAGCCCCCGGAGCCGGCCGGGCCGCGCAAGATCGTCATCCGCACCGGCGAGGTCGAGTACGAAGTGCAGTCGTTCGACGCCGCCGTGGCGACCATCGCGCGGCTGGTCAAGAACATCAAGGGCGGTTTCGTCGCCACCGTCAACAGCGACAAGCTCGCTAACGGCAAGGTGCGCGGCTCCATCACCGTGCGCGTGCCGCCGGAGAACCTCGACGAACTGATCCTCGAACTGCGCACCAACCTCGGCAAGAGCGGCGAACTGAAAAACCAGCGCATCCACAGCGACGACATCACCAAGCAGTACACCGACCTGGAGAGTCGCCTGAAGGCCGGCCGCGCCATGGAAGATCGGTTGCTGCAAATCATCAAGAACGGCAAGGGCGAGATCAAGGATCTGCTCGCCGTCGAAAAGGAACTCGGCGAATGGCGCACGCGCATCGAGGAACTCGAAGGCAGCCTGCGCTACTACGCCAACCAGGTCGCCCTCAGCACGCTGACAATCACGCTGTTCGAGAAGGAGATTCAGGCGCCGTTCGGCATCGTCGAGTGCGAGAACGTGCAGATGGGCATCGAAGTGGAAGAAGTGGACGAGACGCTGCGGACGGCGCAGAAGGCGGTGCGCGAGGCCAAGGGCCGTATCACGCGCTCGGAACTGAAACAGCCGTCGCAGGGACAGTTCAGCGCCATCCTCCACTTCGAGGTAGCGCCGGACGCGGCCGGGCCGCTGCGCGATCGCCTGAAGCAACTCGGCACCGTGGCGCGTCTCGACATCGCTCGCACGGAGGAAACCGAGGGCGGCAGCGGCAAGCCCAGCGACGGTAAGATCACCCGCAAGGACACGCGCTTCCAGGTCCACTTTTACAACCTGACCAACGTGGCCCCGCGCGAGACGGTGCAGGTCAACCTCGCCAGCCTCGATGTCGAAGCGGCCGTGAAAACGCTGCTGGCGCGGATCGACAAGGCGGCCGGCCGCATCCTCTCGTCGAACCTCAACAGCGCCCGCGGCGATCAGGCGCAGGCCGATCTCCAGTTCGAGGTCAAAACCGCTGCCGCCGACGCCGTGCTTGAAGACGTGAAGGCCGCCGGCGAGGTGATGCGTTTGAACGTCACGGAGAACCCCGACGCCCAGAATACCACCCGCAAGAAGCGCGGCTTCCGCGTGCAGATGGTGGCCCTGTCGGCGGCGGCGGCCCGCGAGACCGACCAGATTCAACTGGCCTGCACCGACGTGGCGGCGAGCTATCGCGCCGTGCAGGAGGCGGTCGCCAAGGTCAAGGGCCGCGTGCGCAACGCCCAGCTGAACGAACAGGACCGGCGCAACATCACCGCCACGCTCGATTTCGAGGTCCGCCGCGACGACGAAGCCGTCCTCCGCGCCGCCCTGACGACGGCCGGCGATGTCTACACCCGCAAGGTCAGCCGCGCCGCCGACAGCGAGAACGTCGTCGATAGCAAGGTTCACTGGCAGGTGACGTTCATCAACCAGGCCAGCATCCCGCCGCGCGAGACATACATCTTCGGCATCGAAGTGGGCGACGTGGACCGCACGGCCGCGACGCTGTCGGCGCTGGTCGGCGAACGGCAGGGCCGCACCGTCGAGTCCAACGTCTCCCGCGAGCGCAGCGGCCAGGTGACCGGCAAGCTGGTCTACGACGTGCCGATGGCGAAGTTGCACGAACTGATCGACGAACTGCGGGCGGCTGGGACGGTGCGCGTGCAGCGCTCGGCGAAGCACCCGGAAGTGCCGGATAGCCCGCTGGCCGTGGCCCGTGTCGAGGTGACGCTGTCGAACAAGGAACTGATTGTGCCCAGCGATGAGGGGATCGGCGCCAGCGTCCGCCGGGGATTGTCGGACAGTTTCAAGATCCTGGCGTGGAGCCTGCGTCTGTTGATCTTCGGGCTGTGCATCCTTCTGCCGTGGGCGCTGGTGATCTGGGCGATCTATCGGCTGGTAGTACGGATGCGTCGCCGCGCCGCGCCGGTCGCACAGCCGGTCGCACAAGCTTGATTCCTCGTTCCCACGCAGAGCGTGGGAACGAGAAAATCACTCCGATCGTCCCACTGGGGAACGCGGATCGGACCATCCCTGTCCCAATGGTTGCATCGACGAGGGCGCCTTCTCGAATTCCGGCGCTCCCAGTTGCACTGGGGGAGGCGGAACGCGATAGCCCTGCTGCGGATCGCTCCTCGGTTGCACCGGCATCCGAGAATCGGGGCGGGCGGCGGGACGCCGTTCGACCGACTCGTCCGGTGCCTGACCGCGATAGATCGGTTGCGGCGCTTCGAGCATCGGCTGCACCGGCGGCGATGTTCTTCGCTCCACCAGGCGCGAAGTCGGCGAAACCGCGTTCGTGCCGCGGTTGCTGGCCAACTGGGTCGCTTGCGGGCGGTTGCTGTAGACGTGCTGCACCCACGCCCGCTCCAACTCCTCGATGTTGCGATAGCCCCGGTAGTGCGTCCGCACCGCCGCGTCCCAATCGCCGTGCATGCCCTGGGCCACGAAGGCCAGGAAAACCGAGCGACTGCTTTGGCTCACCAGGAAGCTCGACACCGAGTAACCCTCGGCGTACAGCACCATCACGTCGCGCGGATAATCCTTCAGGTTGAACAGACGGCGCAGGGGAATGGCCCGGCTCTGCGTTTGCAGAATCTGCCGGACCATGTGATCGTGGACGGTGCGTTCCTGCTCGTCCTCGGACAGCACCGAGCCACCCTCGTCGGCCCAGCGCGGCACCGGCTCGCGGTAGTGGTAGGCGAAGACGGTGTGCGTGATCTCGTGCGGCAACACACTGGCCACCAGCCGATCCGCCTTGCCCTCGATGTGCATGTCGATGCTGAGGATCTGGCCGCGGTCGAAGGCGAACGTGGTGGCGCCGCCGGAGCCGTTGTTGGTGACGGTGACGCGCAGCGGGCACGGCCGGCCCCAGGTCGGCATCTCCTGACCGATCCATTCCAGCGCTTTCTGCTTACGATAGTGTTCCGCCCATTTGCCGACCTCCTCGGCGAACTGTGGCGTCGGCGCCTCGACGATAAAATTGGGAGTGCGGTAGGATGCGCCCAAAGATGCCAACGCGCCGAGCAGCACGACAGCGAACGAGGGGCGTGGGGCCATGCCAATGCCTCCAAGCAAAGACAGGTCGAGTCGAATGGAAGCGGAAGGGGGGAACGGCATCCCGCCGCAACGTCTCCGCTGCAACTCTACACGCAAAAGTTGAGCCACGGCCCATCGCGGCCCAAATCTTTTTCCGAAGTGCGGTGGCAATATGCTGTGCGGTCACAGGTTACGGATCGGATAAAATCTATCGCGCCGCGCGGGCGTCTCCGAAGGCTTGTAATTTTTACCCGTGGGCTGGTAATTCGACGGAGGGACGCGAAAAATCACGTCGCGCGCCTGTCCCGGAAATGCGCCGCCGCGCAGGTATCCCCGTAGGGAGTCTCTCATGGACAACAACTCGTCCGGCACGGCCCAGTTGCTGGAGCGGCTTCGCGCGGGG
The DNA here is from genome assembly GCA_036557825.1 of Gemmataceae bacterium. Lineage (GTDB taxonomy): Bacteria > Planctomycetota > Planctomycetia > Gemmatales > Gemmataceae > JAJPHU01. The sequence continues at coordinate 18,110 of DATBGU010000054.1, read as the reverse complement.
GACCGGCAAGCTCTCAACGATCTCCTCGCGCGGCATCGCGGCCGGCTGCGCCGCATGGTCGAGATGCGCCTGGATTGGCGGCTGCACGCGCGCATCGACGCTTCCGACGTCATCCAGGACGCCTTTCTGGAAGTGGCGACGCGACTGGAGGAATATCTGCGCCGTCCGGCGCTGCCGATTTTTCTGTGGCTGCGGCTGGTGGTCGGCGAACGCTTGACGCGGTTGCACCGGCATCACCTGGGCGTGCAAATGCGCGACGCCAGCCGTGAAGTGTCGCTGTACCGCGAAGCGCTGCCGGCGGCCGACTCGGCGGCGCTGGCGGCGCAACTGCTCGGCAAAAACACTTCGCCGACGCAAGCGGTCGTCCGCGCCGAACGCATGCTGCGTCTGCAAGAAGCGCTCAACACGCTCGATCCGATCGACCGCGAAGTCCTGTCGCTGCGGCATTTCGAGGAACTGACTCGTGCCGAGACTGCGAAAGTGCTCGGCATCGAGGAAAGCGCCGCGGCCAAGCGCTATGTGCGCGCCCTGAAACGGCTCAAGGACATTCTCGCCGCCATGCCCGGCGGTCTGGAGGGTCTGTGACATGCCCGCCTCCGATTCCGACCAGTGCGAGCTGATCGATCGCCTCGCCGAGGAGTTCGCGGCGCGCTATCGGCGCGGCGAACGGCCGGCGCTCAAGGAGTATGTCGAGAAATATCCCGACCTGGCCGAGGACATCCGCGTTCTGTTTCCGGCCCTGGTCGAGATGGAGCAGGTCAAGGAGGACGGCCGCGAAGCCGCGCCGCCGGCCGCTTTTGAGAGGCCGCCGTTGCAACAAGTCGGCGATTACCGCATCTTGCGCGAAGTCGGCCACGGCGGCATGGGCGTCGTCTACGAGGCCGAGCAGGTGTCGCTGGGACGCCGCGTCGCGCTCAAGCTGCTGCCGCCGCACGTTTCGACGGACCCTCACGTCCTGGAGCGCTTCCGCCGCGAGGCGCGTTCGGCGGCCAAGCTGCACCACACCAACATCGTGCCGGTCTTTGAAGTCGGTCGGGACGGCGAGGCTTGCTTCTACGCCATGCAGTTCATTCAGGGACAAAGCCTCGATCAGATCATCGGGGAGCTGCGCCACCTGATGACCTCGCCTCCCCCTGAGAGTGCGACCACCAAGGAGGCGGACGCCCCCCGCTCGGCGGTGGATCAACTGGCGCACTCGCTGCTGACGGGACATTTCACGATGGACCGGGCGCCGATCACGCCGGCGCCGGAGTCTGCCGACGCCGCCAACCCAAGCACGGCCGCCGTCACCTCGTCGGCGGTGCTGCCGGGCCAGACGGATTTGTCCAGCGTGCGAACCGATCATCCCCATTACTTTCAGAGTGTGGCCCGCATCGGCTGTCAGACCGCCAACGCCCTGGCTTACGCCCACGCCCGCGGCATCATTCACCGCGACATCAAGCCGTCCAATCTACTGCTGGACACGACCGGCGTGGTCTGGATCACCGATTTCGGCCTGGCCAAGACGCAGGACGTCGCCCTGACCACCACCGGCGACATCGTCGGCACCTTCCGCTACATGGCCCCGGAGCGGTTCCAGGGCGAAGGCGACGAGCGGGCCGACGTCTACGCCCTGGGCCTGACGCTGTACGAACTGCTGGTGCTGCGGCCGGCGTTTCAGGAGCGTGATCGGCTGCGGCTGATCGACGAGATCAAGCACCAGGAACCGATCCGGCCGCGCGCCCTGGACCGGCGCATCCCGCGCGATTTGGAAACCATCGTCCTCAAGGCGATCCACAAGGAAGCCAAGCGGCGTTATCAATCGGCCGACGCGATGGCCGAGGATCTGCGCCGCTTCCTCGCCAACGAGCCGATCCGGGCGCGGCGGGCGGGCCGGCTGGAACGGCTGCGCTTGTGGAGCCGGCGCAATCCGTCGCTGGCAGTGCTGCTGCTGCTGTTGCTGCTGGTCGCCGGGGGCTCCACGGCCACGGCCTTCTATCTGCGGGCCACGCTGAACGAATCGGAGGGCAATCGGCGCCGCGCCGAGACGGCGGAGCTGGAGGGCAAGCACAAATTATGGCTGTCCTACCTGAGCGAAGCGCAGGCGCGGCGGATGAGCCGGCAGCCCGGTCAGCGCTTCGGCAGCCTGCGTGCCTTGCGGGAAGCGCTGGCCCTGCCCGCGCCGCCCGGCCATTCGCGCGATGAACTGCGCACCGAGGCGATCGCGGCCCTGTGTCTTGCCGACCTGGAACTTGTTCGGGAAGGGGGCCGGGAGGTCGTCGGCGCCACCGGCTTCGCCATCGACGGCGCATTCCTGCGCTATGCCGTCGCCGACAAGGACGGCAACGTCAGCGTCCGCCGCCTCAGCGATGACGATGAACTGCTGCACTTGCCCGGCGGCGGCCGGGTCGATCAATATACCGGCCTGCAATTCAGTCCGGACGGGCGGTTTCTGCATCACATTTGCAACACGCCGCGCGGGATTCGTTCCCGCCTGTGGGATCTGGCCGCGCCGCAGCCGCAGGCGGTGCTGGACGACGATCATGGCCGCCTTGCGTTCCGGCCCGACAGCCGCCAATTCGCCGCCACCTATCCTGATCGAACGCTGCGCCTCTTCGAGGCGGCGTCCGGCCGCGAGTTGCGCCGGTTCTCGGCCGGCGCGCAACCGATTGTCTACTTGCATTGGAACCCCAGGTTTCCGCAAGTTCTGCTGCACACGCAGGCGTCTCTGCGATTGCTGAACGTGGACACGGGCGAGGTTTCCGAGGTGGGACCGAAGCTCCCCAGCCGGGTCTCCTGCGCCGCCTGGCACCCGGAGGGCCGATTGCTGGCCCTGAGCGATTCCAGCCGCAAAATTCATCTGTGGGACGTTCCCAGCAATCGCTTGCTTTTGCCGCCCCTGGAAGGGCACAACAACGACGGCGTCGTGATGCGGTTCAACCATGCCGGCGACCGGCTGTTGAGCAACGACTGGTCGGGCAACTGGCACCTCTGGGACACGCGAAGCGGCCGGCCCTTGTTGACCATGCCGGTTCCCTGGGGCACTGCGGCGTATTTCCGTGCCGACGACGATCTGGTGGCCACCGGAGGCGAGGGCAAGGTTCAGCTCTTTCGTTTCCGGCGCGGCGAGGAGCTGCGAACCGTGGTTCATCCCCTGACGACCAGCCAACGGGGTTACGATTTCGCGCACGGTCCTCCGGCTCTGGATCGAGAGGGCCGATTCTGCGCCATCAACCTATTCAATGACAGCGTCGCCCTCGTGGACGTGACGCGGGCCGAAGAGACGGTGAGGCTGCCGTTGCGCCGCGAAGCACCGCTGTGCTTCGATCTCCAAGGGGCGCTGTGGACGCACGGCGACCACGGACTGCTGCGCTGGCCGGCCTCCGATGATCCTCAAAAGGGACAACGCCGCTATGGTCCGCCCCAGCGGTTTTTATCGAAGATAGGTCTGGATCTGCACGGGAGCAGCTCCGACGCCGGGGTTGTGGCCATCCCCAACTTCTCGACCGGCTCCTTTGTCCTGCACCGCGACACCAAGCGTCTGCTGCGGCTCGCCCCGCAGGACGACGTGCGCAGCTGCGCCGTCAGCCCGGACGGCCGCTGGGTCGCCGCCGGCAGTCATAACGTGCGCGCGGGAGGCGGCGCCAAGGTTTGGGACGCCAAGACGGGACGGCACGTCACCGACTTGCCCGTGGCGGGGATCTGCCGCGTGCGGTTCAGTCCCGACGGCAAATGGCTGCTGACCTCGGGCGGCGGCGCGCGCCTATGGGCGGTCGGCTCCTGGACGGAAGGACCGAAACTGGGTGGAACGCCTCTCAATCCCCTGGGCGCGTTCTCCCACGACGGCAATCTATTGGCCCTGGGAGACGTTCCCGGCATGATACGGCTGGTCGTGACCGACAGCGGCGCGGAACTCGCCCGGCTCACCGCCCCGGAGCGGAGCCGCCTGTTCCCCTGCTGTTTCACGCCGGACGGGACGCAATTGATCGCTGTCGGCGACGATACGCGCGACATGCACATCTTCGATCTGCGCCGCATCCGAGCGGGATTGGCCGAGTTGGATCTGGATTGGGACGCGCCGCCGTTGTCCGCCGGGTCCACGCCCCCGCCTCCGCCGCTGAAGATTGACTTCGATCCGGGCAAGTTTCGGTAACACCCAACGAGTCCGAAGCGCCAGCGAGGGTAGCGAGGGCTGCCCTCGCTGGCGCTTCGGACTGGTTTACAAACTCCCCTGCGCCACTCTCGTCTTTTTCCTCCCTCCACTCTGAGGCGGCGCGATCATGTGTACGTATCGTCCGGGCCACGCTGGACGTTGTCGCCGCGATGCGGTCGGTCGATCGGCGGAAGCGGGGGTTCCTCGTCCCACTCGTCGTCCGGTTCGCCGGCGGGGCGCCAGCCGTGCTTGACGCGCTCGGGCGGCAAGCCCTCGGCGACGCGCGCGAAGGCGTCGGCGACGTCGCTGTGGAAGAAGACGATCAGTCCGTAGATCATCACGCCGAGCGACAGCAGCGAGCAGTAGCAGGTGAACAGGGCGACGAGGTTGCTGAACAGGGCCACAATGGCGAAGGTGCGGCCGCGATACTTCAAACTGCGGATGCCGGCCACGATGTTCAGGACGCTGGCCACGAGGACGAGCAAGCCGAGGACGACGTAAACCGCGGACATGATCCCCAGTATTATCGCGTCCGGACCGCCGGGTGGGTTTGGCCCCGGACCCGAAGGCGGCGGCGCCAGCTTCATCATGGTGAACATGGCCGGCCCCATGATGACAAGGTAAAGGCCCATCAGGGAGACAATCGCCCCATTGACGATCATCAGGATCGCCACCACCGGCACTTGTCGGACCATGATCGACCCTCCACGTTTCGCCGTCCGCCGCGGCCCGTAAGGGAAACGGTTCGGGGCGATCTCGACATTATAAGAGATGAACAACGCGCGTCGATTCGGCGGTTGCCAGCGGGCCGAATCGACGTTACAGTTAACGAATTCGTAAGCATTTTCAAGCCGGGGCATCCCCCCACCTAATGTATCTAACGAGGAGCATACGCATGCCCATTCAAGCCACGTGCCCCGGTTGCCGGGCCACCTTGCAGGTGGCGGACACCGCGCGCGGCAAAAAAGTCCGCTGCGGTAAGTGTCAGGAGGTTTTCACGGTCGGCGCGGCCGCGCCCAGCGGCTCCATTCCGTCCGTCCAGCCGGCCGATGACGGCGTGAAGCCGGTCCGACCCGCCGCCAAACCAGCGGCGACGAAAGCGGCGGTCACGCCCAGCCCCGCCCGTCCCAAGGCCGCGCCCCGCCGCGACGACGACGAGGACGACCGTCCGGTGGAGAAGAAGAAAAAGAAGTCGATGTGGCCGGCGTGCCTGATCGGCTGCGGCGTGCTGTTTCTGTTGTGCGGCGGCGGCGGCTCCATCGGCGGATTTTTCATCTATCGGGGGCTGAAATCGGCCGCGGAAGACGTTAAGCAGCGGGTGGACGTGGCCCAGAATGAATTCGACCGGATGCAGAAGGAAGCCGAGCAGATGCAGAAGGAGGCCGATCAACGCTTTCGGGAAGAGCAAGCCAAGGCGGAGAAGGAGAGACAGCGCATTCTCGACGAACAGAAAAAGCAGCAGGGCAAGAATATTTTCCCGCCGAACAATCCCAAGCCACCCGACAATCCCAAGCCGCCCGACAATCCGCGCCCGCCGGACAACCCCAAGCCGCCGCCCCCCGGCGGGGTAATTCAGTCGGTCGCCCAGAGTATCCCGCTCGACGCCAAGCCGACGGATGTCTGGGGCGTTCTCTGGACCGGAGGGCTAAACAAACAGGCCGTGGTCCAGATCAAGCCGAACCCCGCCGAGAAAAAAGTTCGGCTCGAACAGTTTGACCTGGCGACGGGACGCAAAGTCGGCAGCGTGGAACTGGCTTCCGACCCAAGCATGAGCGTCCGGGACATCAGCCCCGACGGCAAATACTACATTAGCATGAACCCCGGTAGCTCCTACTCGCTGTGGCTGCTGCCGGAGCCGAAACCGCTGGTGGACAACTGGCTGCCGCAGCCGCCCAAGAGAGTGACGCCGGACGGCAAGGAGAACATGATCGTGTCGGCGTATCTGCCGGGCGGTGACCGCCTGCTGACGGTCAATGGCATGGGACAGGTGGTGCTATGGAAGATCCCGGACGCCGCCGGTCAGCAGCCGCAGCAGGGGAGTTTCTATGCCCCGCCGGTCAGCGTCGCCAAGTATCCGGCGGGGATGGGCTACGGACTCACCGCCCTCAGTCCGGACCGCAAGCGGCTTGCCGTCTACAACGGCAGCGATGGGTTCTTCCTGGTCAATATCGATACGCTCCAGTACGAAGGTTCGGTGAAAAGTCCCGAGGACGCTCAGCCGGTCAAGGACGCGATTTTCGGTGTGCTCAGCGTGTCGTTCAGCCCGGACGGCAAGCAACTGGCGACGATGTTTCATCAGCAGCTGCTGCGTCGTCCCAAGGGGACGCCGCCGAGGTATCCGCAGCTGATCCGCTGGGACGTGGACACGAAACAGCGTTTGGAGTCGCTGCCTGACCCGAGCAAGGGCGCCGGCGCATCCGGCTCGCGCATCGCCTGGTGGGGGAACGAGTTTTCCTGGCTGTCCTATCCCAACCGGGTCGGCTCGCTGCACTCGTGGGAGAAGCAGGGCGGCGTCCTGCGCTCGGTGCTGGGACAGGGAGCGAAAATCTGCCCCGGCAGTCCGGACGGCAAGTGCTGGTTCGTCACCGCTGGGCCGGACCGCAACGCCGTCCTCAAGGGGATTGATCTGCCCGCCCTCGCCCTGAAGGCGGCAACGGACAAGCCCCTGGTACTGACGCCGGACGGCATCGTGCGGAAGTGAACCTTCTTTCTGGGGTTTATTTGTAATCCACTAGCCCGGAGCGCCAGCGACGGGCGCCCGTCGCTGGCGCTCCGGGCTAGTAGGCAAACAAACCGCCTCCAAACGAACCCACCTTTTCTTGAACCTGCTTGACCGAAGCGTTGCCGACGATTAGGATGCGTGAATGAATTGATCCGCTGGCCCGCCTACCTACCGCCGGTCGATCGTCGCTGCCCACCGTTGTGCCCCGCCGACTGACTGCTTTCAGGAAGACGTCTATATCAGGGAGTCTCCGCGATGTCGATGCACCACCGCTCCGTGCCCGCGGTTCGCCGTCCCTTCGCTGCGCTGCTCGCCGGCGCCGGGCTGCTGTTCGCCGCTCCGCTGTACGCGCAGCCGCAAGCCGCTTCCAACCTGCCCGCCCCGCGACTCATGACCGTCATGCCGCCGGGAGGCAAACTCGGCTCCAGCGTCGAAGTGACGTTCACCGGCACCGACCTCGAAGAACCAGAGCGTCTGCTGTTCAGTCATCCCGGCATCAAGGCCGAACCGCTCGCCAACCCCGAGCCGATGCCCAAGCCCGATCCCAAGAAGCCGCAACCCCCGCCGAAGCCGGGCATGGGCAAGCCGGTCGTCAGTCGTTTCAAAGTCACCATCGCCGCCGACGTGCCGCCCGGCATTCACGACGTGCGCTTCGTCAACAAATGGGGCGTCAGCAACCCGCGCGCCTTCGTGGCCGGCGACCTCAACGAAGCCATCGACAAGGAGCCGAACAACGACATCGAGCAGGCCCAGCGCGTCGAGTTGAACACCACCGTCAACGGCTCAATGGCCAACCCCACCGACGTCGATTACTACGTCTTCGCCGGCAAGAAGGGCCAGCGCGTCGTTTTCAGCTGCCTGGCCTCGACGATCGACAGCCGGTTCCACGCCGGCCTGGAAGTGTACGACGGCAAGGGCAAGATGCTGGCATCGGGCCGCGATTATCACGGCAAGGACGCGCTGACCGACTGCACCCTGCCCAACGACGGCGATTATTACGTTCGGCTGTACCAGTTCACGCACACGCAGGGCACGGCCGAGCATTTCTATCGTCTGAGCATCAGCACCGCGCCGTGGATCGACGCCGTTTTTCCCTGCGCCGTCGAACCCGGCAAGACGACGGCGGTGACGGTCTACGGCCGCAATCTGCCGGGCGGCAAGCCCGACCCGTCGGCGGTGGTGGACGATCGCGTGCTGGAAAAGATCACGGTCAACGTCACGGCGCCGAGCAACACCGGACAGCGCTTGACGTTCACCGGCCGGGTGGACCCGAAGATGGCCGGACTCGACGGCTTCGCCTACCGCGTCCGCAACGACACGGGTTGGTCGAACTCGTTTTTGATCTCGCTGACCCGCGCCCCGGCGATACTTGACAACGGCAACAACGAGACGCCGGAGACGGCGCAGGAAGTTTCGCTGCCCTGCGAGATCCTCGGCCACGTCGAGAAGCCGCGCGACCGCGATTGGTACACCTTCACCGCCAAGAAGGGCGATGTGTGCAACATCGAGATCCTCAGCGATCGCCTCGGCGCGCCGACTTTCATGTACTTCATGCTCCGCGACGCCAAGACCGAACTGAAGGAGTCCGACGACAATCAGGACATGCTGAGTCGCAAATTCTACGCCCGGAGCGAAGATCCGCAGACGTATCGCTTCACGGCGCCGGCCGACGGCAAGTATCAGCTGCTGGTGAGCAGTCGCCTGGCCGACGCGGTGGCCAATCCGCGCCACTACTACCGCGTCCGCATCGCGCCGCCGCAGCCGGACTTTCATCTGGTGGCGCTGGCGGCGGGCGATTTTCGACCGGGAGCCACGACCGTACTGGCCGGCGGACAGCAGGCGTTCACGATCTTCGCGCTCCGGCAGGACGGCTTTATCGGCGACATTGCCGTGACAGCGGAAGGGTTGCCGGCCGGCGTGACGGCCGCGCCGCAGACCGTCGGCGGCGATTTGCGCGAGTCGCGCCTGGTGCTGTCGGCCGATGCCAAGGCGGCCGCCTGGACGGGCGAAATCAAGATCCACGGCACCGCCGTCATCAACGGCAAAAAGGTGACGCGCGAGGCGCGCTCGGCCAGCATCGTCTGGCCGGTGCAGCCGGGACAGAACATCCCAACCATCAGCCGCGTCGATCACAGTTTGATGCTGGCCGTGCGGCCCGGCGCGCCTTTCAGCCTCACCGGCACTCCCGACAAGCCGATGCTGACGCAGGGCGACAAGGGCACGCTGAAAGTGAAACTGACCCGCATCGCGCCGGACTTCAAAACGCCGCTGACCGTGCAGGCGCTCGCGACCGAGTTGCCCAAGGGACTGACGATCAACAACAATCAGCCCCTCAGTATCGCCGCCAACGCGACGGACGGCTCGCTGCCGATCAACGTGCCGGCCAACGTGCAGCCGGGCACCTACACGATCGTCCTGCGCTTGCAGACGCAGATGCCGTACAACAAAGACCCGATGGCCAAGCAGAAGCCGAACACCGTCGTCGTCCTGCCGTCGGCGCCGATCGCGCTGACGATCTTGCCGAAGACGCTGGCGACGGTGACGCTCTCGACGCCCAATGTCACGCTGAAGATCGGCAAGGAGGCGGAGGTCGTCGTCAAGGCGGCGCGGCAATACGGCTACGACGGCGAATTCAAGGTACAGGTGGTGCTGCCGCCTAACGCCAAGGGCGTGCAGATCGCCGAGGCCGTCATCCCCGCCGGCAAGGACGAAGCCAAGCTCGTCGTCAAGACCGACGCCGGCGCGGCGCCGGTCAATCTGTCGAACCTGATCGTCCGGGCCACGGCGATGTACCAGGGGCACCCGACGACGCACGAAGTGAAGTTGAATGTCAATGTGGTGAAGTAGTTCTGTTTTGGTGGGTTCTCGACAAGCCCGGAGCGCCAGCGACGGGTGGTTCTGGCCCGTCGCTGGCGCTCCGGGCTTGTCGAGAAACCACGTCGAAGCGATTCGAGGAGATACCCGCATGCGTTTGCCGCTTTCTCTTTGCCTTCTCGCCGTGCTGCCGGCCCTCGCGTCCGCTCAGGAGAAAAAGAAATCCAAGCCGGTCGAGCCGATCAAGGTCGTCGAGCTGAAGCGTTCTGAGCCGGTCCTGTACGACAAGGACATCGAGCCGATCCTGGTCAACAAATGCACGTTCTGCCACGCCGACAACATCAAGGAAGGCAAGCTCGATCTCGGCAGCTACGAGACGCTCATCAAGGGCGGCAAACGCGGCGCGCCGATCCTGCCGGGCAAATCGGGTGAGAGCCTGTTGGTCAAGTTGTGCGGCAAGACGCAGAAACCGACCATGCCGCCCAAGAGCGAGGAGCCGCTGACGCCGGAAGAGTTGGCCCTCATCAAGCTGTGGATCGACCAGGGCGCCAAGGCGCCGTCCATGAAGCGCGAACGGCCCAAGGTGATCGTCAGCGGCCCGCCGGCCAACGTGCATCCCGTGCTGGGCGTCGCCGTCAGCCCCGATAAATCCAGCGTTGCCGCCTCGCGCGGCAATCAGATCCACATCTACGACGCCGGCTCCGGCAACCACGTCCGCACCCTGCTCGACCCGCAGCTGGTCGGACCGGACAAGAAGCCGGTCAAGGCCGCCCATCTGTCGATCGTCGAATCGCTCGCTTACAGCCCCGACGGCAAGTACCTCGCCTCCGGCGCCTTCCAGGAAGTGCTTATCTGGGACGCGCAGACGGGCGTGATTCGCCAGCGGCTGACCGGCTTCGCCGATCGCGTCGTGGCGCTGGACTTCTCGCACAACGGCAAACTGCTGGCCACCGGCGGCGGCGCGCCGACGGCCGACGGCGAGATGAAGATTTACGACGTCGCCGCCGGCAAGCTCGTCGTCGAGATCAAGAACGGCCACAGCGACACCGTCTTCGGCGTCAGTTTCAGCCCCGACGACAAGATCCTGGCGACGTGCGCGGCCGACAAGTTCGTCAAGACGTTCGAGGTGCCGTCGGGCAAGTTCCTCAAGTCGTTCGAGGGCCATACGCACCACGTCCTCGGCGTCGGCTGGAAGGCCGACGGGAAATTGCTGGCCTCGGCCGGCGCGGACAACGTCGTGAAAATCTGGGACTTCGAGAAGGGCGAGCAGATACGCACCATCACCGGCCACGGCAAACAGGTGACGCGACTGCTGTTCATCGGCAAGACCGATCAGTTCGCGACGTGCAGCGGCGATCAGTCGGTGCGTTTCTGGAACGTCAACGGCGGCAACGTCCGCAACTTCGGCGGCAGCGCCGATTTCCTCTACGCCCTAGGGGTGAGCCCGGATGGGGCCGTCGTCGCCGCCGGCGGTCAGGAAGGTGTGGTGCGCGTGTACAACGGCACGAATGGGCAACTGCTCAAATCGCTGCTGCCGCCGGGCGCTGAGCCGGCCGCACCGAAGAAGAAGTGATCGCTCAATCAAACCGCCAAGACGCCAAAAGCGCCAAGGTAAGAAGAGAGATAAAAAACGAGGATGGAGAGAAGGGAAGGCCGCGGCCGTCTCTTCTCTCCATCCTCTCTCTTCTCTTGGCGTTCTTGGCGTCTTGGCGGTTTATCCGTTACGCGCTCTTCTTGTCGGCGCTGGTCTTCGTCTCGAACAGCGACGACTCGCCGCGGACGACGGCGTCCGTCACCACGTACTTCGTCTTGGCCTCGATGTCGGGCAACTCGAACTGGATGTCGAGCATGATCTCCTCGACGATGCTGCGCAGGCCGCGCGCCCCGGTGTCGCGCTCCTTGGCCTTGCGAGCGATCTCACGCAACGCGCTGGCATCGAACTCCAGCTCCGCGCCTTCCATCTCGAACAGTTTCTGATACTGCCGGACCAGGGCGTTCTTCGGCTCCGTCAGGATGCGGATCAGCGCTTCCTCGTCGAGCGGATCGAGCGGGGCCAGCACCGGCAGACGGCCGATGAACTCGGGGATCATGCCGAACTCGATCAGATCGTCGCTCGTCACCTTGGAGAGCATCTCGCCCAGGCTCGCCTCGCGCGCCTCGGGGTTGCTGCCGAAGCCGATCGTCTTGCGGCCGATGCGGCGCGCGATGACGTTGTCCAGGCCGACGAAGGTGCCGCCGCAGATGAACAGGATGTTCGAGGTATCGACCTGGATGTACTGCTGCTCGGGATGCTTGCGTCCGCCCTGCGGCGGTACGTTGCTGATGGTGCCTTCCAGCATTTTGAGGAGCGCCTGCTGCACGCCCTCGCCGGACACATCGCGCGTGATGCTGACGTTCTGGTGCGTCTTGGCGATCTTGTCTACCTCGTCGATGTAGACGATGCCGCGCTGGGCCGCCTCGATGTCGAAGTCCGCCGAGTGCAGCAGCTTCAGCAGCAAATTCTCGACGTCCTCGCCGACGTAGCCGGCCTCGGTCAGCGTCGTGGCGTCGCCGATGGCGAACGGCACATCGAGGATCTTGGCCAAGGTGCGGGCCAACAACGTCTTGCCGCTGCCGGTCGGTCCGATGAGGAGGATGTTGCTCTTGTCCACTTCCACGTCGCCGTGCCCCTGATCGCCGAGGCTGAGGCGCTTGTAGTGATTGTGGACGGCCACCGACAGAACCTTCTTGGCCCGTTGCTGGCCGATGACGTACTGGTCGAGCTTTTCCTTGATGTTGCGCGGCGTCGGAATGTGGGTGAACAGCGCCTTGGAGCCGCCGCGACGGCGCTTCTCCTGATCGATGATCGACTGGCACAGCTCGATGCACTCGCCGCAGATGTACACGTCGCCGGGGCCCTCGACCAGGGGTCCGACGTCGCGATAACTTTTTCGGCAGAAGGAACAGTAGGCGTTGCGATTGCGCCCGGTGTTCCCGGTGGGACGCTTTCCGCTCCCACCCGTGCCCGAGTCTTTGGTCGCCATGCAGTCTCCTTTTCGTCGGCCCCACCCCTCAAGAGGTCGGGAATGGTTGACAGCACTTAGGGCAGCCGTTCACGACCAGCGCGAAGAAGACGGAGAAGGATGTCGTTGTTGTGGTGGCGCCGGCCCGTTGAAGTGGTTGCCTCGTAACGGTTTTAGATCGTTCTCTTTTTTCGGATTTTACGGGGCGGCGGAAAGTTCCGCAAGGACTTTCGCCGCGCTCAGGCTGGGCGGATGCCCGTCTCCGGGTTGTCGGGCGGCTGCTCGCCCGTTCCCGGCGGCGGTTTCGCCGGCGTTTCCGGGCTCGGCGCGGGCACTCCCAGGGTCTCGCGCATCTGGCCCGACAGCAAGGTCCGCAGACGATTGAATTCATCCTGACTGATCGTCCCGGCCTCGTACAATGAGCGAAAATGGGCCAGCTGGGCACTGGGCGACATATCGTCCTTCGCCTCGCTTCGCCTGCGCCACCGGTTGACCAGGGCGATGACAAGAGCGCCCACGAGCAGCGCCGCGGCCAGGCATAGACCGGCCACGAGCAACCGAAACTTGGGAGCGCCGATCAGCAGGGTGAAGGAATAAGTAGTCGCCTCGAGAGCCGCCATGCCCGCCTCGCACAAGCGTTGTCATCGGGGTGAGCCGCTTGCGGCTTCGCGTTGGACCCGCTAGGCCGCAAGCGGCTCCGCTCGTGCTCTCTATTATAGCGCCCCGCTCAAGATGGGAACCAAAATCTCTCTCGCCCGGCGGGGAGTCGGGGCGAGAGCGGATCGCTACAGGACGCACAGGTGGGTTGCCTGGGTGGAATCGCCCTTTTTGTCATCCGCGAACCTCCGCCGCTTTCCGGCACGCGCGGCGCAGACGGCAGGGCTGCGCCGCGCTGTCCTCGATCGAACTCCTGCCGGAGCGCGGGCGTCCCGCCCGCATCGACAGAAGGAGCGGCCGGGACGGCCGCGCTCCGAGGGAACTCCATGTCACGCATTCTGGCACGCCTGGCGGCGTTCAACTTTTTCGTCCTGCTGTTGACCTTCGCGGTCGGCTGGCTGTCGCGCTGGCGCGGCAGCCTGACCAACAACGACGATCCCACTTTCATGATCCACTTCTATCTCAGCCTGTTCGCCGTGCTGCTGACACTCGGAGTGCATTGCCTGATCTTCATTTACTTCCTCGGCACCGGCCGTTGGGTCAAGGAGGTGGCGCTGGCCTACCGTCTGCCCGACGCGCCGCTGCCGCGCCTGACGCGCGACTTGAAACGCCGCACCTTTCCGGTGGCGCTCCTGGCGATGCTGGTGCCGATCGCGACGGCCGCCGCCGGCGCCGCCGCCCAGCGCCGCGAATGGGACTGGAAGGTTCACGCCGCGCTGGCCGCCGCCACGCTGCTCGTCAACCTGTGGGCATTCATCGTCGAACATCGCAACGTGACGACCAACGCTGGAATCATTGACGAGGTGATGCGCGAAGTGGACCGCATCCGCGCCGAACACGGCCTGCCGAGCAACGCCGAGGCCATCGAACAAGAAGAGGAACTAACCACAGAGTCACAGAGAACACAGAGAGAAACACAGAGAGTAGACAAAAACGAGAAGAGGTAGGTGCTTGAAAGACCGAGTCAGGTCGTGGCATTCGTTGTCTTTTGGTTCTTTTCTCTTTTTCTTTTCTGTGTTTTTCTCTGTGTTCTCTGTGACTCTGTGGTTAGTTCCTCTTCATCCGGCATATCGGCGCATGACCAGGGCGGCGTTCTGTCCGCCGAAGCCGAAGCTGGTGGACAGGGCCGTCTTCACCGGCTGTTCGCGGGCGCAGTTGGGAACGTAATCGAGATCGCAGCTGGGATCGGGATGTGTTTGATTGATGGTCGGCGGCAACACGCCGTCGTGCAGCGTCAGCGCCAGCGCCGCCGCCTCCACCGCGCCGGAAGCGCCGATGAGGTGTCCCACCATCGACTTGATCGACGACAACGGCAAGCTCCGCGCCGCCGGCCCGAAGACACGCTTGACAGCCACCGTCTCCATCAGATCGTTCAGTCGCGTACTGGTTCCGTGCGCGTTGATGTAGTCGATATCGGCGGCATCCACCTTGGCCTCGCGCAGCGCCCAGCGGATGGCGCGCGAGGCGCCGCGCGCCTCCGGGTCCGGCTTGGTGACGCCGTAAGCGTCGAAACTGCTGCCCAAACCGAGCACCTCGGCGTAAATGACCGCGCCGCGCCGTTTGGCATGCTCCAACTCCTCCAGCAGCAGCACGCCCGCTCCCTCACCGAGCACGAAGCCGTCGCGTTGCCCGTCGAACGGCCGGGACACTTCCTCCGGCGAACGATGCGCCGGACTGAGCGCGCCCAGCGACGAGTACGCCAGGATCAGCAGCGGATCGAGGCGGCTGTCGGCCCCTCCCGCCAACACAATATCAGCATCCTCTCGCGCAATTAGGCGAAAGCCCTCGCCGACCGCCTGCGTGCTGGCCGCGCACGCCGTCGTGATCGTACTATTCGGCCCCTGTGCGCCGTGGATCAACGAGATGTGCGCCGCCGTCATGTTCGGCAAATACTTCAAGATCCACAGCGGAAACAGCGCGTCCTTGCCGGCGTCGCCGATGCGCTCCGGACGCAACCGGCCCTCGCCGTTGACCGCCGCCGTCACCACCGGACCCAGTTCCGGCAAGTCGATCGGCACCAGTCCCGCGCCCATGACGACGCCGAGGCGCTCCGGGTTTTCGCGCGACAGATCCAGCCCGCTGTCTTGCACGGCCAACCCCGCCGCCGCCACGCCGAACCGCGCGCCGCGTCCCATGATCTTGAGGCTTTTACGATGGGCGCTGGGGATGAAAGGCGTGATGTCGAACTCCGCCACCTCACCGGCGACGTGGACCGGCAGCGACGAGGTGTCAAAACTGCGGATCGGGCCAACACCGCTCGCGCCGTTGACGCAGGCCGACCAGAACGCTTTCCGGCCGACCCCGTTGGGCGCCACCACTCCGATGCCTGTAATCACCACTCGGCGCATGGCCTGTCTCCACCGAAAACCCCGGGGGAGGAGGGCGTCACGCCTCGGCTCCCCGATCTCCACGCGGAGGACGGCATCTCGATTCCTGATTCGCCGCGCAGCCGAATCGACCCCTCCCGGAACAGCGTCTGTCTCCCTTGGACCGTCATCGACTCCCTACTCGATCTGAAGCGTATCAACTCTGCAAATGCCATTCCTTACGGTTCTCTCCCTAATAGCCCATATTACCTATTTTAATCAACTCCCCCGGCGACATTCAACGGAAGGACCGGCAAGAAAAGGGGAACCGGCGACACGTTCGCTCGCTCCGGCCGGCAAAGTTGGTCGTTTCGGCGTATTCTTCCCAGCCGATGCGAACGGAAGCGCCTTTCCTCGCGGCATCGCAGCGCGAGGCTTGTCGGCCCCCGCGAGATGAATTACGCTTACAAGCCCGGAGCGCCAGCGACGGGGCGAACCCGTCGCTGGCGCTCCGGGCTTGTTCCCCCACCTGTTTTGAGCACATGATGATGCGTTATCGCTGGGCGCGCGGCGGAGACATCAACGCCTTCTTCGGCCTGATGCTCGACAACGTGACGGTGATGGTCCTGCTGTTCGGCCTCATCAGCAGCGCGGCCCCGATCGAGCGGCAGGAGAAGGACGGCCAGATCCGTTTCGCGCCCGGCTTCGTGCTGACGCGCATGATTCCGGGCACCGCCCTGGGCGTGCTGCTGGGCGATCTGGTGTTCACGGTGTTGGCGTTCCGCCTGGCTCGCCGCACCGGCCGCGACGACATCACGGCGATGCCGCTGGGACTGGACACGCCCAGCACGTTCGGCATCGCCTTTTTGGTGCTGCTGCCGGCCTTGCAGGAAGGCTATTCCCACATCGCCCCGCGCGATCGCGAGCAGGCGATGGCCTTCGCCTGGCACGTCGGCGTCGTCGTGCTGGTGCTGACGGGCCTCTTCAAAATCGTCTGCGCTCCGCTGGGCAACGCGGTGCGGCGGTGGGTGCCGCGCGCGGGACTGCTCGGCTCGTTGGCGGCCATCGCCCTGGCGCTGATCGCCTTCTTGCCGCTGGCGCAGGACGGCATCGCGGCCGTGCCGTTGGTCGGCATGACGGCCCTGACGTTGATCCTGTGGACGCTGATCGCCCACCGCGAACTGCCCGGCCGTTTCCCCGGCGCTCTCGCCGCCGTGCTGCTGGGCGTCTTCGTCTATCAGATGGGCCGACTCGCCGGTTCGCTGGGCGGTCTGGATCTGGTGCCGCCGCCGGAGCGAGGCGACGGCGCGGTATCGTGGCAGCCGGCGGCGCTGGTGTCGTTCTACCACGGCCATTCGCTGGAGTGGTGGCGGCAGGTCTTCGTGTACGCGCTGGGCAAACTGCCGGTGGTGCTGCCGTTCGCGCTGGCGACGATCGTCGGCGGCATCGACTGCACCGAGAGCGCCGCCGCGGTCGGCGACGAGTACGACACGCGCGGCATTCTGCTCACGGAGGCGATCGCGTCGCTGGCGGCCGGTCTGCTCGGCGGCGTCATTCAGACGACGCCGTACATCGGCCACCCCGCCTACAAGAAGATGGGCGGCCGGGCGGCCTACACGCTGGCGACCGCCGTGTTCGTCGGCGTGGCCGGCTACTTCGGCGGTTTCAATCTGCTGTTCGAGTGGCTGCCACGCGCCGCGTTGTTTCCGATCTTGGTATTTGTCGGTCTGGAGATCACGGCCCAGTCGTTCCACGCCACGCCGGCACGTCACTATCCCGCCCTGGCGCTGGCGATGCTGCCGGCGTTGGCGTACTTGATCCTGATTCCGCTGAACCTGGCGTTGGGCCTGCGCGACCCCGACGCGGCGGCGTTGTTGATGGTGCAGACGCTGCGTTGCCTGGCGGGCGGTTTCATCATCACGAGCCTGCTTTGGGCGGCGGCGTTGGCGATGCTGATTGACGGCCGCCTGGTGCGGGCGGCGTGGTATTTTTTGTTGGCCGGCGTGTTCGCCCTGTTCGGCGTCATCCACTCGCCGCTGCGCAACGAGCAAATCGACTTGCCGCGACGCGTGCTGGGGCAAATTCCAGAGGTGTTCCAGGAGGCGATCCGCTATCAGACGCCGTATCACTGGGCCGGGGCGTATGCGTTGGTGGTGCTGCTGTTGCTGCTGTTGGCGCTGGCGCGAAGTGAGAAGGCGAACGACGAGCGGATGTGACAACCCAGCGTCCTCCCTTGGAGCGGGTTGGAGTCGGCGAGATCGCTTTCATCGGAAGTTCATGTGGCTTCCGGGGAAACGTAGAGCGTGACCATTTTCCCGAATTGCATTCCACCCTGTCCCGAATGGCATTCGGTTAAGCGTAGGTTCTTTTGCAACTTGAGTTTCGGTCAATCTTGGCAAGGTGGCGGCCTCCTGCGATGATGGAGTTGTTCACCCACCATCACCACCAGGAGGCCGCCATGCTCAGTATGTCGCAAG
>DATBGU010000053.1:0-26077 GCA_036557825.1 Gemmataceae bacterium | reverse complement strand
ACGGCAGACCGGCGGCAGCGTGAAGCTGCCGGATCGCGTCGGCGACGAGGACGCAATCTTCGGTCCGGCTCATGACCGCCCTCCCCTCGGTGCCCGGCCGGCCCGGCGCGCCGCCGCCAATTCGCCGGCCTGCTGACATCGCCCCATCGCCAACAGAACCGCCGCCTGCCGGAAGGCGCGCCAGTACGACGCGCCGGCACTGACGCCGAGCGTGGTTTGCCATTTCTCGAAGTGCGGCAAACCCAACTCCTCCGGGATGGGCGTCGCGTCGGCGAGCAATCGGCTGTTCGCCGCGCGATCCGCGGCGGTCAACTTCGCCCCCAGGACGCTGTCGGCTTGCAAGCGGGCGGCCACGTCGCCGACGGTCAGCGGCGGCGGGTCGGCGTCGGCGGCGAAGGCGCTGGGCAGATGCTGGCGCAGCAGAACGCGGACGCGCTCGGCGTCGGACTCCCACGACGGGTCCAATCCATCCTCGGCGGCGAGTCCGTCCGTCAACTCGCCAAGCACTTGCTCCAGTTTCGGATCTTCGGACGCTTGCTCCCACATCTCGGCCAGGGTGCCCGCGTCGCCAGCGTCGAGCGCGTCGAGGTAACGCAGAGCGGTCTCGGCCCAGGCGGCGGAATGTTCGCGATCGGTCATGAAGTCACCTCTGCTCCGGCCGGGCCGAATTGTTTCCGCAAGGCTTGCAGCGCCCGCGTCAGGCGAACGCGCGCCGCTCCCGCCGAGGGCGCATCCACAACTCGCGCCAGTTCTTCTCCGTCCAGCCCCTCGAAAAAATGCAACTCCAGGATGCGCCGTTTCTTTGCCTCCAACCGCGCCAGCGCCTGCCGAATGTCCAGGCGAATCGTCGCCGCGTCGGCATCGGCGGCGCACAATCCCTCCAGCACTTGCCGCCAGTTGTCGTCGCCCAGATCGCTTTGCACGACCACACGGCCCGGCCGCCGCTGTTCCTGCAAAATCCGCAGGGCGAAGCCCATCAACCAGGCGACCGCCGAGCGCGACGGGTCAAAGCGGTCGGCCGCTTTCAGGGCGCGCTGGACGGCCTCGTTCAAAACCTCCGGCACGCGCTGGGCGATCTCATCGCGGCGAAGCCGGCCGCAGACGCGGTACACCAGCACGGCGATGCGGCGAAGCAGCGTCAGATGTTCGCGCTCGATCGCGCGGCGCAAATGCTCGCCGCGGTCGTCGCAGGTCGTTTCGGGTCCGGCATCGGACGCAGGTCCACACATCCGCGTTGGCTCCGGGTCGAGGCCAGGGGCGTTGCTCCTCATCTTCTTATTGTCGCGCCGGGTGGGTTGCGTTACACGATTTTCGCAGAATTCTTCGGTGGAAGGGAGAGCGGAATGGAGAAAGGATGAGGAATTTGACGGATAACCAGCCCGAAGCGTCCGCGAGGGCGGCCCTCGCGGACGCTTCGGGCTTGTAGAAGAGACTCAGCGCCACGTCAGCACGCGGAAGACGCCTTCGCGGCGCTTGATGCGTTCCGGCAGCGACAAGAGACGATCCCGATACAGGCTCAGCAGCAATCCCGCGACGAAGAACACACCGCCGCCGACCATGATGTAAACGGCCGTGGTTTGCAGCTTCTCCGGCCAGCGGATGAACAGAATCAGCGTGACGACGTACAGGGCGCTCAGGAACGCGCCGCTCAGCGTCGTGGATTTGATCTGGAACATGAACCCCGTCGCCAGCATCAGCAGGCCCATTGTCAACATGCCCAACTCGTTGATGGTGTGGAAGGTGTCGAAGCTGGGATTGGTGGAGCGGCAATACACGACGGCGATCGCCAACGGCACGGCGACGAGCAGGCTGCCGAAGATGAGGCTGACGGTCACGAGATCTTGTTGCTCGTCCCGTTCGCGATACCAGCCGATGTGACCGACGATCAGCAGCAATAGGCCGATCACCACGCAGACGACCTCCAACTTTTGCGGCATGGTCAGGTTGCCCAGCACAGCCAGCACCAGCACGATGAGGGCCGCGTGCGTGACGCTGGTGGCGACATACCAGCGCCGCCAGGCGGTCTGCCGCACCAGCGCCACCGCCAAGAGACTGATCGCGATGAGGGCGAACAGCAGCGAGATGAGCACGCTTTTGGTGCCGCTGCTCGTAATCAGCTCGCTGAGGACCAGGAGGGCGCCGGCGACGAAGGCCAGCGACAACAGGGCGTTGCCGGCGTGGAAGGCGGCGCGGGCCATACCGGGCAGATCGCGGCTCTCCAGCACGGCGAAGCGATACGCCATCAACATCAGCAGGCCGACCACGGCGAACGTCAGGATGTAGTATTCCTCCGTCGTGACACCCCCGTATTTCAGGAGTTGCCAGACGGCGGCGCAGGCCGTGGCCGTGCAGGCGTAGACGCTGAGGGCGTGCTTGCGCCACAGCGATTCCAGCAGGTAAAACAGCGTCGCCTCGGCGAAGAACAGCGCCAGCGACAAGTTCAGCGAGTTGCCTTTGATGACCTCGGAGAAGAAACCCTCGAAGGCGGCGCCGACGCTGGAAATCAGCATGACGAGGGTGGCGCCGTGAGCGACCCACAACAGCGGCTTCTCCGGCGTGTGGCCAACGTAGAGCCAGGCCGCGCCGAGGTACAGCAGTGGAATCAGCATCAACAGCGGCGCCTGTCCCTGCCAGCCGACGCCCGGCACCAGCACGACGAGCAGTCCGGCCGCGCCGGCCAGCGTCGCGGCGCCGGTGCCGAAGAAATACGTCATCGACAGGACCGGGTGTGTGTGGCGGAACAGATAGGCCGACGCGCGGCAGGACAGTGCTGCGGCCAGCATGGCGCCGACGTAGGTCCAGGTGAGCGTGTAGTGCCCAGGGAAGTTCTCCGGCAGATTGGCCCGGAAGTGCAGCATGACACCGAGCAGCACCGGCACCACGCTCAGCAGCACTCCCAGCGGCGCGCTCGCCCGCAAGAGCGGCGATTCCTTCGCGCTCACCCGTGAGAGCATCACGTTGGCGATCAGGCCCGTGGCGGCCAGGGCGATGATGAGGACTTCCACCATCGGGATCTGCCAGCCGAATTTCCACACGAGGAAGTCCAGCCCCAGCACCTCAGCCCACAACAGCGCGAACACCGCCAGATAGATGTAGACGCCGATGCGCCGCACCACCAGATCGGAGTAAGCGTAGGCGTAAGCGCCGGCCAGCACCAGGCACAGAGCCAGCAGCTTGCCGCCCTCCGTCGTCACGATGTCCGGCCGTTTCGCGTCGAGGTAGGGGCCGAGGATCTCGGCGTAGACGTTGTAGAGCCAGTGGCCCCAGATCTGCGCTCCCAGTAGCAGAAGCAGTCCGGCGCCCAGCACGGCCTGGCCCGACCAGAAGAACGCCAGTCCGAAGCGCCGCCGCGAGAACGGTCCCTCGCCTTCGGGGAAAACGCGCTCGGCGTGGATGCACAAGAGTCCCAGACTGACCAGCAACGTGGACGGCCCAGCGATTTCCCAGAAGCGCTCCATCTGCTTGTCGGCGAGAAGGAGCAATCCCGTCAGGGCGACGCCGCCGACCAGCACGTACACGAACATCGGATCGCGCAGCAGCCGAGCGGACACGGCATACAGCACACAGCAGATTAGGCCCGGTATCCACAGATGCCCGCCCCGACTCAGCTCGATCAGATGCTGGGAGTCGTAAAACCACAGGTTGAGCGGCATCAGCAGACAGGCGAGCAGGGTCAAGGCGCGGCCGGCGATTTCGTGGCGCGTGAAACCGATCAGCGCCCAGCCGCCGGCCAGAAGCAGACCGTTGCCGATGCCCAGGCAAACGGCGAGGAAGCCGGGTTCCTTGAAGTACCCCTCCGCCGCCAACCAGATGACCAGGCCGAGCACGAGCAGCACTCCGCCGGAAACGAGCAGCCATTGGATATTGCGCGGGTCGAGCAGCATCTCCATCAGGTTGCGCCGCGGTTCGGTGGGGGGAGAAGTTCGAGGACGCACCGGCTCCACTGTGGAAGGAGCGGTTGCCCGCGCGTCGCCGGGCAAGGCCATGGGGATGCGTTCGCCGTCCAGCTTGCGGCGCAGGGCCGCGATGCGCTGGTTGGCGTCAGCCAGGCAGCCGTCCGTTTCCGACATGGCGAGGGTGCCGTCCTGGTACAACCGCTTGATCTCGAAGCACACGAAGACGAAATAGCGTAGCCGTCGGGTGTCCCCCGTGTGCGCCGGCGCTCCGCATTCGTCGCAGTCCTTGGCGTCCGCCGCGACCGGATGCTTGCAGCTCCAGCACAGATCCGCGGAGCGCAACGGCATCTCGTCGGGAACGAGTTTGCCGGCTTCCAGGTCCGCGCTCAGGTTCGTGTAACGGGCACGGATGGTCTGATGGGGCGCGTCGCGGAGCAGGCCGCGCTCGTGCCAGTGATCGAAACAGCGCTGGGCGAAGTCCAGCGCCTGAAGCAAATCGTCGCGGTCGATGTCGCGAATTGACGACGCCGTCGTCATCGGTCACCTCTGGAGTTGGCGGCCGGGAGTTAGATGGGGAACCACACTCTATCTTCCCAAGGCTCCGCCGTCCAGAAAGTGTCACGAAAAAAGCGATTATTTGTTTGGCGCGGAATGTTTGGATCACTCGGATGGGGACGAGGGGCAGCGACTCAATCGTCGCAGGGCGGCTTTCGCCTTGCGCGTCAGGCGGGCGCTCGGAGCGCCCTCGCCCAGCGTTTGCAGCACCTGCCGCGCCGGGCGCGTGCCGATCTGCTCCAGGACGCGGACGGCGCGAAGGTGACGGCGTGCGTCGGGCGTCCGCGACAGACGCGATCCGGCCAGGATCCTTTCGATGCGCCGCCGTGCTTCCAACGAGGGCTTTCCACGCAGCGTCTCACGCAGCGCCGCATGGGCCAAATCATCGAGTTCAACCAGGCGCTTGACGGCCGCCTCTCGACGTTCAAAGCGCTCATCGTCGAGGTCGGCGAGCAAGCGGCGCATCTCCTCGGCCGGGGGCGCTTTCGCCGCAGGCAAGCGCTCGCGCAACAGGGGCACCGTCTGATCCGGTTCGTCGGCCAGGCGGACGATGGCGCGGAAGGCGCGGCCGGCGTTGTCTCCGGCGAGGTCGGCCCAGAATGCCTCGCGCTGCGCGGCGGTCAAGGGTTCAGCCGGGCGATCCGCGACAGCAGGCGGCAGATCCCATAGCAAGATCGCTGTATCGTGTTGTCCGGTCGCCACGGTGCGGCCGTTCGGCGCCAGGGCAAGGCAACTAGCGAAGGACGGGCCGTAGGAGCCGCGAAATCGAGCGGGCGCCGGCCGGCGAGCCACCACCCGACCCGAGGCGAGATCCCACAATTCCAAAACATCAAGGCCGGCCGTAATGAGGCGGCGGCTGTTCGGTGTGAAAGCGAGGTGGGCCGCTTCACCGCTCTCCAATCGCACCACCGGCAGCAATGTCGCCGTCTCCCAAACCTGGACCGCGACCATATCCTTTCCTTTGTAGTCGGCGCGACTGTCCTTATCAGTGACCGCCGCGGCAATCAGGGTGCCGTCCGCGGAAAAGGCAACCGGCATGTCCAGCTGCTTTTTGCTGTCGGCGGAGAGGTGAAACGCTTGCTTGCCTGTGGCCGTGTCGAGGATGCCGCCGCCCGGCAGCACGAGCCAACGGCCATCGGGAGAGAAACGGCCGTAGGCGATCAGATGATCATCTTTCGGGGTAAACGCAAGGAAACGCAAACGCTTGCCTGTTCTCATGTCCCAGGCATGCAGGCCATAGACACCGGAGCCATAGCCGCTTCCAGCGGCGGGCATTCGCGGTTGTCCCAAGTTTTGGCTAACGGCGAGGAGTGTGCGGCCATCCTCGGTCAATTGCAGAAGGAGTAAATGCTGAGGATCCTCCTTGCCCTCCTCGAAGAGAGTATAGCGGCCGACTTCCCGACCACCGGCGACCTCCCAGCGAATGACTGTGGGACTCGTCCCCGCGAGCAGATACTTGCCGTCCGAGGTGAAGGTCAGGACTTGGTTCTGTGTAGACAGCCTCTCCTTGACGGGAAGCACTCGCAGCGGGCGGCCGGTGGCGGACTCCCACAGACGCACGCTGCCGTCGTTCTGGCAGGCGGAAGCGACCGTCCGGCCGTCCGGCGCGAAGGCGACGCCGCTCACTTCGTCCAGGTGGCCGGATTCCGCTACGGTCGCGGAGTGAGGGATGCCGGTCTCAAGGTTCCAAACATGCAGCATGGCGCCATGCGGATCGTTGAAAGGGCCGCCGCCTCTTGCTAACGCTGCCAAGGTCTTGCCATCGGGGGAGAAAGTGAGATTGCTGTTCGCCTTGCCGGAGAGCGTGCGGATACGCTTGCCGGCGATCGCATCCCAGACCAGAACTTCCTCGTCTGCGGCGATGACAACCCTTTTGCCGTCGGGTGCGAACCGTGCCGCATGGATCTTCGTGAGGCGTGGAGCAATCAAGCCCTTGGCGGGCTTGCCCGTGGCGGCGTCGAAAAATCGCAGCCCCCGATCCTGATCCGGGTTCCAATAGTTCCAAGCGGCCACGACGCGGCCGTCGGGAGAAACGTCCGTTCCCAAGAATCGTTCGGAAAAATCCAGGTGCGACTGTTCCCGACCGGAGGCCAAATCCCAGAAGTGGAAGCCGCGATCGCTCTGCGTCACGAGCAGTTTGCTGTCCGCGGTGAACGACAGGCTCGCATTGTCGTTTTTGCCCAGGCTGCGGCCTTTGCCCGTGGCCACGTCCCAGGCGCGCAAGGAACCGTTGTACGAGGAGGCGACGAAAACCTTGCTATCGGGGCTGAAGGCGCCGGTCTGCCACCCCTCGTCCTTGAGGAGCCACGGTAGACGCCGGAGTTGGTTGCGCGCCATGTCCCAGAGACAGAAGTTGCCATTCGAGTCATCCTGATAGGCGAGCAGCCGACCGTCGGGCGACAAAACGAATGCGGACGTAGTAGGTTCCGAGGGGAGTCGTTGCGCACGGAGCAAGCGGCCCGTGGCGAGATCCCAGGTGCGGAGGGTCCGGTCGGCGCCGCAACTCAGGATGGATTTGCCATCCGCAGCGAACGCCAGGGTCGTCCCTCTGGCATGGCGAAAGCGCATGGTCCCCAACCGGACGCGGGCGCCTTCGGGCAAGGGATCGCCGAAACGATCGACGCGCGGCGACTTCGCCTCCCGCGCCGGTGGTTTCGCGCTCTCGTCGTGTTCCGCTCGCGGTTGTTCGCGGGGGGTCGCTTGCAGCGTCATTACCCCCGCTCCGGCGGCGATCAGCAACCCAAGCGCCAGCGCGATCTTCGCATGAGTCAGAGAACCCATACCGGCTACGCATAACAGCGTGCCGCGGGAAACTATCCGCATCGCCTCTTCCAGCGTCTGCCGCACGAGTGAAGGCGGTAGCGCCTCGGCGGCGCTTTGGCCGACGGCCGCCGCCATCAGACCGACCGACAACGACACGCCGCGCCGCGACAAGCGAGCGTGCAGCAGGCGCTTGCCCTTTTCCAAGCGGCGGCGCAGCGTGCCCTTGCTCCATTTCAATTGCCTCGCCGCTTCTTCCTGCGTCTGACCCGCGAAGTAGATGTGGACCAACGGCATCCGGTATTTCTCCGGCAAACGCTGCAATTCCTCGTCGAGCAGCGCCCCCAACTCGCGCCACGCCGCCGCTTCCGTCACGTCCTCCGACCGCGCCGCCGTCGCCGCGCGCTCGCGCACCGCTCGGCGCGCGTCGTCCTTGCGGGTCTGCCAGGCCAGCCGCGCCGCCACGCCGTACAACCAACTCGCCAACGCGCCCCGGTTGCGGATCGAATGGGCGCGGCGCGCCAGCGTCAGGAAGGTGCTTTGAAAAACGTCCTCCGCCGCCTGAACATCGTGCAGGATGCGGCGGGCGACGCTCCGCACCAGGCCCCCGTGCCGCTGGATCAGCGCCGCGAACGCCGCCTCCTCGCGCTGCTCCACGAAGCGCTCCAGCAGCTGGGTGTCGGACATCGCGGGATTGTCCGGATGTGCCGCCAGTCCTCGCACATGACGCAGGACCACGGCCAACGAGGGTGGTGTCATGATCGCGGTCTCCTCAAGGCGGATGTCTACTTATAGTGTGCCAAGACGACGTGAGGTGCGCAACTTTTTTCGGGAACGAAACAACCTGCCAGCCCGCAGCGCCAGCAAGGGCATCCCTTGCTGGCGCTGCGGGCTGGTAAAAAAGTTGGCTCTTTAGGAATGGCTTCGTCGAGCCAGTCGCGCCAGGGCCGCCTTCGCCGCTTGGGTCAGGCGGGTATCGGGTGCGCCCTTGGCGAGACCTTCCAGGACGCGCCGCGCTTCCGCTGTCGCGATTTGTTCCAGCAGCCGGACCGCGCGAAAGTGACGGCGTGCATCGGGCGTTCGCGGCAGACGCGATTCCGTCAGGATAGTTTCGATCCGCCGCCGTGCTTCCAGCGAGGGCTTTCGTTGCAGTGCCTCACGCAACGCCGCATGGACCAAATCATCGAGTGCGGTCAGGCGCTTGACGGCCGCCTCTCGGCGTTCAAAGCGCTCGTCGTTCAGGTCGGCGAGCAAGCGGCGCATCTCCTCGGCCGGCGGCGCTTTCGCCGCATGCAATCGCTCACGCAGCAGCGGCATCGTCTGTTCCGGCTCGTCGGCGAGACGGGCGATGGCGCGGAAGGCGCGGCCGGCGTCATCTCCGGCAAGGTCGGCCCAGCATGTCTCGCGCTGCGCGGCGGTCAAGGTCTCAGCCGAGCGTTCCGAGATGGAAGGCGATAGATCCCACAACAGAATCGTGGTGTCGGGTTGCCCCGTCGCCACGCTTCGACCGTCTGGGGCAAGGCGGAAGGAACTGAAGAGAGATCCTCCGGCAATATCGCGGACGCCAGCTGGGATGCGCCGGCGCGCCACGAGACGACCGGAAACCAGATCCCATCGCTTCAGCATTTCAAGATCGGCCGTGATGAGATGGCGGCCATCCGGCGCGAACGCGAGATGGCTCGCTGCGCCCACCTCCAGGCGCATCAGCGGCGACAGGGTCGCCGTCTCCCAGATCTGGACGGCGACCGCCTCCATCCATGCGACGCCGTCGCGGCGAACCATCTGCCGGATGCTCAGGGCGAGCAGAGCGCCGTCGGAGGAAAAGGCAATGGGCGCTCCTAACCGGGACTCGTCTTTGATGTGGAGATGCGCCGCCACCTTGCCCGTCTCCGTATCGAAGATGCTTCCGTTCGGAATCGCCAGGAGTCGGCCATCGGGTGAAAAACGTCCCAGGTATCGCGCACTCGGTGAAAAATGACTCCACCAATCTATGTCCACCGCGAGGGGCACAGAGCGCAGACGCTTGCCCGTCGCCGCGTCCCAGGCGTGCAAGGTGTAAGGCGCTCCCCTGCCGCTTTGGTTCTGCGTGAGGGCAAGGAGCGTGCGGCCGTCGCCGGTCCATTGAATTATCAGAGGAAAATTGCTGCGGTCCTCGTTCAAGACAAGAAGGTGATGACGGTTGACTTCGCGGCCGGTGGCCGTCTCCACGCGAATAACGTCGAAGCCCGTGGCGATGAGCAAATCCTTGCCGTCGGAGCTGAAGTGCAGATCGAGACCAACCACCAAATCTTTGCGCAGCGAGAAGGAACGCAGCGGACGGCCGCCGACGGCATCCCACAGACGGACCTGGTGATCCACGGGGCAGAAGGAAGCAAGCGTTCGGCCGTCCGGGGCGAAGGCAATCGCATCCACCGTGCCGAGGTGTCCGCGTTCGGGATGGTTGGCGGCGCGGAGGGCGCCGGTGGACAAGTCCCAAACGCGCACCATCGACTCCATACAGAAACTCCGTCCCAGCACGCCGCCGAGGGATGCCGCCGTCTTGCCGTCGGGAGAGAGGACGAATTGACAGCCGCTCCGGCCCGGCAGCGTGCGAAGAAGTTTGTCGGCCGCCGCGTCCCAGAGCCGAACGTCGCCCTGCTCGCCGGCGCCGACCAGGATCGTCTTGCCGTCCGGCAAAAACCGCAAGGCGTGGATGCCGCGCATGTCGGGCGCCTTCCAGTCCTTTTTCGGCGCGCCGGAGGCGGTGTCCCAGAATTGCAACTCTCGTTTCAGCGCCTCGTTCCAGAACGTCCACGTCGCCACGATTTTCCCATCCGGCGAGATCGCCGCGGCCACCACTTCTTTCGGCACGGTGAAGCGGGACCGTTCGCGGCCGGCCGCCACGTTCCAGATGCGCACGGTTTGATCGGCGCCAAGAGACATCAGGCTGCCGTCGTCGCTGAACTCCAAACTGTAAACGGTGCCCTTGTGTTCGCCCAGGAACCGGCTTTTTCCCGTCGTCACGTCCCAGGCGCGCACGGACCCGCTGTCCTCGCCAACCACCAGCGTCTTCTCGTCGGGACTGAAAACAGCACGGGGCCATGCGCCTTTGATCTCCAGTTCGCGCCGGAACCGATTGCGGGAGACGTCCCAGAGAGCAAGGCGGGTGAACTTGTCCTCGATGGCCAGCAATCGTCCACTCGGCGACAGGAAGGCGATGTTGGATAAGGGGGCCGAAGGCAAGCGTTGCTCGTGGAGGAGCCGACCGCTGGCCGCGTCCCAGGTGCGAATCACCCGGTCGCCGCCGCAGGTCCGCAGCGTTTTGCCGTCGGGAGCGAACGCCAGAGTCGTCCCGGCGGCGTGCCGAAAACGCGTGGTCCCCAGCCGGACGCGGGCGCCTTCGGGCAACGGATCGCCGAAGCGATCGACGCGCGGTTGCTTCGCTTCCTGGGTCATCGGCGTCGCGCTCGGCTCGCGCTTCTCCGCGGGTGGTTCATCGCTCCTCGTCTGAAGGGCCGCGACGCCCGCTCCGCCGGCGATCATCAATCCCAACGCCAGCGCCAATTTCGCGCGGGTCAGTGAACTCGCGCCCGCCGGATACAATGCGAGTTCCCCGCAAGTCGCGCTCACCGCCTGCCGCGCCGTTTGCGCGACGAGCGAAGACGGCAGCGCGGCCTCGATACCGTGCTGCGAAAGTCCCGCCGCCAGCAGGCCGACCGACAGCGACACGCCGCGCCGCAACAAGCGAGCGTGCAGGAGGCGTTTGCCCTTCTCCAAGCGCCGGCGCAGCGTGCCCTTGCTCCATTTCAATTGCCGCGCCGCTTCTTCCTGCGTTTGGCCCGCGAAATAGATCTGCACCAGCGGCGCTCGGTAGCGTTCCGGCAGACGCAGCAATTCCTCGTCGAGTATCGTTCCCAGTTCGCGCCAGGCCGTCGCCTCCGCCACGTCTTCGGCCGCTGCCGGAGGAGTGGCGGCGCGCTCCCGCGTCGCGCGACGACGATCCCGCACGCGTGTCTGCGTCGCCAGCCGCGCCGCCACGCCGTACAACCAGGCGGCAACGGCCCCGCCCTTGCGGATCGAACCGGCGCGGCGAGCGAGCGTGAGAAACGTGCTCTGAAAAACATCCTCGGCGGCCTGGGCGTCGTGCAGGATGCGGCGGGCCACGCTCAGCACCAGGCCGCCGTGCCGCTGTATCAGCGCCGCGAACGCCGACTCATCGTGCCCGGAGGCGAAGCGCTCCAGCAGTTCACGATCGGGCAGATTGGCGTCCGCTCCGCGCGCCGCCCAGCCACACACTTGCCGCAATGCCGCCGTCAGCGATGCGTTCGCCATAGTCGCGCCCTCGGTGCCCCTCTTCGTCTATAGTGCGCGCGGATGGCGCGCGGTGCGCACTTTTTTCAGCGCGAGGGAGAAGAGGCCATGGCGCGGCTTACCAGCGGTAGCCGTACATCAGCCACAGGATGTCCGGCGAACGGCCGCTGCCGGTGCGGTGCAGGAAATCGCCGGCGTACAGGTGGGAATACTGCACGAACACATTTTGATGCAGGTCGAGGGTGAAATTGTTGATGACGGTGAGGACCTCGCCGACGTTGTTGCCGGCCTTGCCGGTGGGATCGATGCGTGTGGGCACGCCGGCGGAGTTGTACAGGGCGTCAAACGGACTATCCAGCCGCAGAACGTGATACTGCGCCCACACCGTCCACCACTTGGTGGGAAAAAACGACAACTCGGTATGGAAGTCGTTGATGTTCTGCCGGCCGACAAGGTCCGTCATGCCGAAATAGTAGTGGCCGAACGGAAAGAGCTGATTGAAGGTCTGATGGGTGCTGGTCGAGCCGGGAGGACCGGGTTGGCCGGAAGCGTGGTCGTAGTACACCCACACCGTCGGATTGAAGAACCATTTGCTGAAACAATAGCCGCCTCCCATCGTGAAGGCGTTGGCCATGATGCCCTGGTTGGAAAAGCGGCCGAACTGGATCATGCCCTCAGCGTCCCACAGCCAATCGTTCTTGTTGCCGTACCAACGACTGCCGACCGTGCTGTTGTTCTGCGGTCCTCTGTGGCCGTTTTGGCCGAGGTAGGCCAGCAGCGAATCCTGAAAATTGAGATAGTAGAGGTCGATTACCTCTCCCCTGGCGGGCCGATAGGTTCCCCAGACGCCGCTGAACACTTGCTGCCAGATGACCGAGGCGAAGCTGTTGGCGCTAGGCAAGACCGGCTGCACCACGAAGCCGTCGAGGCTGAATTTGTCGTTTTGCCAGAAGACCTTGCCACCCTGAAAGGTGCGGCGCGTGTTGGCCCAGTCCAGCGGCGAGATCAGGCGCTGCGAACCGTACAGCAGCTCTTGCCGGCCGCCGCGCAGATACACCGGCTGGTTATAGAGCGTCGCCAGTTTGAGGTCGGCGAAGAGGTTGAGGAAGTTCGGATTGTACTGATCGACAGGTTGGGGCGGCAAATCCTGATCGAAGGACTGAGCGTTGATGAGTTCGCCGTAGATGCGGAAGATATCGCGATACCAGAACTCGGCGTACACGCGCGTGCGGGTCAACTCGTAGACGTTGTCCCTGCCGGACAGCCGGCTGTCCACCTCGTTGTTGTAACGCCAGCGCCATTCGCCGCCGGTGGTGAACAGGAAGTCGTCGCCGAGGCGGATGCGTTTGAGGAAATCGAAGAAATCGTGGTCGCGCGGGTCGTTGCGATCCAGGTAGCGCCAATCGGCGTTGAAGTACGACCACATGATGATGCCGAAGCGCGGATAGGGATAGCGCGGCGGCGCTTGCCGGTAGTCGCCGCGGAGCAACTCCCGTAAGGTGTAGTAGCCCGGACCCCTGGGCGGAATGATGGTATTGCCCGGCGGCGGGAACGGCTGGACGTTGGGCACGCGCGTCCACCACGGCGCGAACGGGTCGGTTGCCGCGCCCGGCTGCTCGGCCCCGGAAGGACCGCCGAGGCTGGGCGCCTCCTCTTCCAGCAGCGGCCGCTCCGGTTCGCCGCCGGCCGAGGGCGCGGTCTGCGTCGAGGCGGCGGGCAACGTGGAGCCCGCGCCGTCCGGCGTCCCGGACTCGAACGGGCCCGACGGGCCGCCGAGGCTGGGGGCCTCCGCGTCCGGCGTCGTCCCTTGACGCGCGGGTGCCTGTGGGGCGGAAACGGGCGCGGCCGAATCGGCCGGCGCAGGCGGCGCCGGGCTGTCCGGCGACTTCGGCAAGGGCTGTTGCTCGGCGCGCGCGGGGAGGCAAGCCCCCAGCAACAAAGCCGCGCCGAGAAAGCCGCAAACCCACCTCTCGATTCCGCGATCGCTGTTCTGCATGACCATCGCTTCGTGGAGCCATTCTCACGGCCGGAGAGGCGGGACCGCGTAACCGAGAGATCCCGTCCGCGAGACTTCTCCTCTTTTTTCGACCATCGCGGACGATGAGATAAGCGCACTCTCGAGTATTTTCGCCAAAAACGGAAAAGCCGACGCCGTTTACCGGCTTGAGAACCACGAACAGAATGGGCCGCTTGCGGCTTAACGCGTCCCATCGCTAAGCCGCAAGCGGCTTTGGGTTACAGTCTCTCACGGAGCGGACCTGGATGATGTTCACGTGTACACTTACCGATTGCGGAATTTATTTGCATCTCATTGTGCTCTAATGGGGTTGAGGTTAGGATTACGCGGACAACGGATTTGGTCCCGACCTTGGTTCGGGTTGCCCAATCCTACCCACCCAACCGAAGACTCGTTTTTTATCCCAAACGGAGCAGCCGACGCCCCCTGTTTCGTGTCCTCTTTTTAACAGGTGCTGCCATGCATCTCCCCAATTCCGTCGCGCGGCGTGGCTTCACGCTGATTGAGTTGTTGGTGGTGATCGCCATCATCGCCATCCTCATTGGGCTGCTCTTGCCCGCCGTGCAAAAAGTCCGCGACCGGGCGGCCAAGATCCAATGTTCGAGCAATTTGCATAACGTCGGTCTGGCCATCCACATGTACAACGACACTTACAACATCTTCCCCGACGCCGCCGACACGCCCACGGTCCCGACGATCCCGGCCTGCAAGGGACCGTTGAACGTCGTCATCGGCCCGTTCATCGAGAACAACCAGAAGGTCTTCCGGTGCCCCACCGATGTGTTCCGCTATCTCCCGCTGGGTGCTCCCTACGATTCTCCCCTGGTTGAAAACTGGTATGGCGCGCCGCAGACCACGCAGGGACTCAGCTACGAATACGCCCGCAACGCGCGGACCACTTCCGGTCGCGGGGGCCCCAGTCGAATCGGCAGCGGGGCTCAGACCGGGCTGTGGCAGCAAAACATCGCCAAACTCGAAGCGGGCCGGGGCTCCAGCAACATCCTGATGGTTTACGATTTCGATCCCGTTCACGGCATCCCCGGCAGCGGCTTCGCGCGGAACTATCTGTACGCCGATGGCCACGTGGAATGATCGCGTCCTCATCCCCCGCTCTTACAGGAGTGTGTCATGGATCTCTCATCCGAACAGTCGCCGGACGAAGCCAGGATCATGGAACGTAAGTTGTATCGGGCGGGGGAAACCCAGCCGGCCGCCAAGCCGGCCGCCAAGCCGCCCACGCGCTCCCTGTTCAAGGCGACTCCGCCGCCCCCTCCAAAAAGCCCCTACCCGGCCCTCGGAAAGAAACCGTCCTCGGCGGACGCCGGCAAGCCGTCCACCGGCAAACGCATCCTCCTCATGATCCTCTTCCTCGGCGTGGGCTACTATCTGCTGTACGGCACGCCGGCGCAGCGGAAACGAGTCCTCGTCGGTCTGGGCGCGGCCGCATGGTTGCTGATGCTGGGCGGCATCTCCTACTGCATCGCCCTCCCCGATTTCGAGGCGGCCGGCCGAAGCCTCGGAGCGTCGATGTCCGATCCGAACCTGACGCCCGAAGCGAGACGCGAGAAGTTCCGCGATACCTTCGCCAACCTCAATGAAGCCGAGCGCCGGCAAGTCTTCGAGGGCATGATGAAGGAACGGGAGCGGAAGGGGAACAAGGACATGCACGACTTCCTCCAGATGACTCCCGAACAACAGGTCGCGAAGTTGAAGGAGGATGACGAGAAGTGGAAGAAACGTCGCCAGGAATGGGCCAGCCGAACGGGCGGCAATGGAGGCAACGGAGGCGGCCGGGGCGGTAACGGCGGCGGAGCCGGCGCGGGCGGCCGGGGCGGCAATGGCGGCGGAGCTGGTGGCGCGGGCGCGGGCGGCGGCGGCCGGGGCGGTAATGGCGGCGGCGCAGGCGCAGGCAATCGCGGCGGCGGCGGCGGATTCGGCGGTGGCGGGCCGGGCGGCGGCGGGCCGGGTGGCAGGGGAGGTGGAGGCGGCGACCGCAATGTACGGTCGAGAGCTCGCCTCGACAATTCCAGTCCCGAATCGCGAGCGGGCCGGGGTTATATGAACGGTCTGAGGCAACAGCTGGGGCTTGGTGGTTTCGGCGGCGGACCGCGCCGCTAATCGCCTCTCCAATACAATGAGTGCAGCCGCGATCCGTCGCGGCTGCACTTTTTTTTGGGAGGAGCCTTCATGTTGACCACCGAAGGGTGCCGGCAACGCCGCCAGCGTCTCTGGAGCCGACTCGATCCGCCCCCCGAAAGCGATCATCTGCGCCTGAGCGATCCCATCCACCTGATGTACCTGGCGAACTTCCACGTCGATCCCTTCAGCCTCGGCGCGGGCTTCGGCGGCTATCTGCTGCTGCGCCAGGACGGCCAGGCCAAGCTGCTGCACGACGACCGCCTACCGAAATCGGCGGCGCAGGCGCACGTCGAGGAGCGTTCCGTCGTGCCGTGGTACGACGGCCAATCGCCGGCGCGCGGCCCGCGCCAGCTCGCCCTTCTGCAAACGGTCAACCCTTCGCTCGGCGGACTACGCATCCACGACCGTCCCGGCGATCCCTACGCGGCCACCGTCATTCGCACCGTGGCGGAGATGCGGCGGCAAAAGGACGCCGACGAGGTGGAACTGCTGCGCCGCTGCATGCGCGCGACCGAGGCCGGCCACGCCTGGGCGCGAGCGAACGTCCGTCCCGGCATGTCGGAGTTGGACGTGTATTGCGGCGTCAACAGCGCCTGCATTCAGGCTGCCGGTCACGCGGTCGTCGTCTACGGCGACTTCGCAGTGTCGCCCGGCCCGGAGCGCCGCGGCGGTCCGCCCACCGGCCGCGTCCTGGAACCCGGCGACATGCTGATCCTCGATTATTCCGTGGTCATTGCCGGCTATCGCAGCGACTTCACCAACACGCTCGTCGTCGGCCGCGATCCCACGCCCGACCAGCAGCGCCTGTACGACCTGTGTACACAGGCGATGGCGGCCGGCGAGAAGGATCTGCGCGCGGGACAGGCGTGCCGCACGGTTTACGAGGCGGTGCGCGACGTGTTCGATCGCGCCGGCGTGGCGCAGTACTTCCCGCATCACGCCGGCCACGGACTTGGCCTGACGCACCCGGAAGCGCCGTACCTCGTCCGCGCGGCCAACGAGACGCTGTTGGCCGGCGACGTGGTGACGTTGGAGCCGGGTTTGTATGTTCCCAACATCGGCGGCATCCGCATCGAGCACAACTATCTCATCAACGAGCGTGGATATGAGCGATTGAGCAATCACACCATCGCACTTCGTTAGTCCGCAGTCCGTAGTCCGCGGTCCGCAGCAACGACGGATGCTTCTTTGCTGCGGACTGCGGACTACGGACTACTAACTACGGACTACTTCATCTCCTTGATTTTGAGATTGCGCAGGTGGATTTCCGCGCCTTCGGACTGGAAACCGATGGGGCCTTCGGTGAGATCGCTCTTGCCGGAGCTGACCTTGGCGCCGTTGATCCGCGCCAGGATGGAACCGTCGGCACCCAGGACGGCCTCGGTGGTGTTCCATTCGCCGACAGGGCGAACGGCCTTGTCCTTGGCCGCCTCGTCGTACTGGCTGTCGATTTTCTTGCACTCCAGGAAAAAGAGGACGCCGTGCTTGGCGTTGGCACCCTGGATCTCGACGCACTTGGGCCAGATCTTGGCCGGGCCTTGGATGTGAACCAGCAGCCCACTGTTGTAGGAGCTTTTTTTCCCCTCCGGCGCTTTGACGTAGCGCCAATCGTAGCGGAAGACGTAATTGCGGAAGCTCTTGTCGGTGTAGAGATAGCCGTTGGGCTTGCCGGTGATGACGAGGACGCCGTCCTGGACCTGGAACGTCTCCTTGGGATCGGCGTCTGCCTTGGGAAGTTTGAACTTCCAGCCGGTGAAGTCCTTGCCGTTGAAGAGCGAAGTGAAGCCGTCGTCCTTCTTGTCGTCGGCCGGGGCGCCCAGGGCGGAGACGGCGAACGCGAGGGCGCTCAGCAGCATGACGGAGAGGATGGTCCCGCGCATTGAGGAAACTCCTTATCGGTGAGAGAGACATCCCCGGCGGACCGCCCACGGCGACCGAACCGGGCAGGCAGCGATTCTAAGCCCGTTGCGTCGGCGGATCAATGGTCTGCAAGATCGCGGTTTCGGACCCACGACAGGACCGGATCGCGGTCTACAATCAAGGGATATGATCCTCAACGCCTATGCCGTGCTCGACGCTTTTGTTACCCTCCTCCGCTTGGGGTTGGGCCTGCTCGTGCTGTGGCTGGGTTTCTTCGCCTGGCGGTCCTGGAGACGGCTCGCGGCACCTACCGGCATCGGAAGAGCGCGAGCAATTGGAAGATCGCTCGCATCTGCTGCTGCTGTTGGCCGCCGTCCTCTTGTGGCTGAACGTCGTCTCCTGGCCGGTCTTTTATCTGCTGCTGCAAAGCTACGTGCCCCAATGGCCGGGCGTCATGTGCATTTACGGCGTCACCCGCATCGGAACCGGCAGCCTGGGAACGGCCCGCTTCTTGCCTCCGCTGGTGACGAGTTTGCAGGCGTTGAAGCCGATTCTCGTGTTTCTGAGCGGAGCCTGGTTCGTCCTGCATCTGCTCAATCGCCGCACGCGCACGGCTCCGTTGACGGGGCGAGTGCTGCTGGTGTTGTTGGCGTCGGGGTTCGTGGCCGTGGCCGACGCGGCGGCCGAGGGGGCGTATCTCGTCATTCCCAAGAAGGAAGTGTTCCTCTCGGCGGGCTGCTGCACCGATGTCTTCAACGAGGAATCGCGGGCCGATCGCTTTGTGCCGAAGGGGCTTGTCGGCGAGGAGCGGACGCCGCGCTTGTACGCCGTCTATTACGCGGTGAACCTCGGCATGGTGCTGGCCCTGGCTGTTGGCGTCCGCCTCTTCCGCCGGCGGTTGGCGCTGGGCTGGCTGGCGCCGCTGGCCTTGATGGTGGCGATTACCGCGGCGGTCAACGCGGTCTTTCTGATCGAGGCGGCGGCCCCGCGCCTGATCCACATGCCGGACCATCATTGCCTCTACGATCTCGTGCCCCGCGCGCCAGAGAGCTTGGCGGCGGTGGCCCTCTTTGTCCTCGGCGCGTTCGCCGTCGGCTGGGCCTGCGTGGCGGGATGGCTGGGCAATGGGCCGGAATCGCGCGCCTTCCTGGCGGGAACGATCCCTCGCCTTCTGTATCTGGGATTGCTCGGCTGCCTGGGTTCGCTGGTGATTCTGTCCGTGGAGTTGGCCCTGACGTGACGGTAGGTCCGGCGAGCCGAGCCGGACCCGAAGTGCCGCTCGGCTCGCGGTACCTGCTTTACGGTTCGCCTCACGGCGGGGTGAGATCGGGGCCGCTTTCGTTGCCGCCCGGAGCCGACGGCGGAGCGGGGTTGGCGGGCGGCGTCGGCGAGGGCATGGGGGCCGGCGGCGGTTCCTTGCCGGTTGGAGCCGGCGAGGCCGGCGGCGTCGGGGGAGCCAGCGGCGGTTCCTTGCCGGTCGGAGATGGCGGCACCTGGGGGAACGGCGCGGGCGTGCTCGGCCGATAGCCGGACGTGCTGCGCGAGCCGTCGGGTTGCACGGGGGCGAGGCGGCTGGTCGT
Source organism: Gemmataceae bacterium (assembly GCA_036557825.1). GTDB lineage: Bacteria > Planctomycetota > Planctomycetia > Gemmatales > Gemmataceae > JAJPHU01. The sequence continues at coordinate 6,980 of DATBGU010000053.1, read as the reverse complement.
CGGCGGCTGCGGCGCCGTGCTGATGGCGGACGGCAGCGTCTTGTCGTCGGCCAACGGCGGCTCCTTGGTCTGCGAGATCATCTCGTCCTTCTTGCTGCCGTGGTAGCCGCTCCAGTGATATTGCAGCAGCGAGCTGCGAGCTTGCAGACGGACGCGCATCGAGGCGTCGCTGGACAGCGCCTGTTCCAGGGCCAGGCCGACTTGCTGCGAGACGGGCCGAATTTTACCGAGGCTTTGGGCGGCCTCGGCCCGTACGGCCGGCTTCTTGTCGGTGAGCAGGACATCGACGAGGACCGGCACGATCATGGGAAACTGGGTCGGATCGTATTGTCGCAGTTCCTGGGCGGCGGCGGCGCGGCGGCTTTCGTCGCCGTCGGACTTGACCTGGGCGAGCAGTTCCGGGACGCGTTCGGCCGGCGTCGGCGGTTTCTTGCTCTTCTTGCCGAAGATGATGCCGGCCGACGTGGGACCGACCGCCAGCGGCACCAGCACCAGCGGGAGCAGCCACAAGGCGCGAAGACGATGGCATATCATGGGAGTTCACCTACTTCGCCGCCGCGCCGGGCGACGGGGCACGAGCGGCGCGTATGACGATGGAAAGCCCCTGGAGGGAGACGGGGTGTCTCCTCCCTTCTTGTGCATCGACCGGGAGAATGGGGTGGAATGCACGAAAGCCGCGATCGGGGAGGGCGAACCGGCGGCGCCGCGCCGCACGGTTGTTACAGTTTGACACGAGAAGACGACGGTACGCGATGGACCTGCTCGCGGCCTTGCTGCTGCTGACGGCCGTTTTTCCGCTGACGACGGCGCTGCGCGCCAATCGAGGCACCACCCTGCGGCAACCACTGTTGTGGGCGCTCGTGGCCTGGGCGGCGTGGATCGGCGTTGCCGGCAGCCGCCTTTTGCGGCCGGGACAGGACGAGCGACTCGCCTGCTATGCAGCGTTGTGCCTGACCGGCTGCGCCGGCGTCGCCGTGCTGGGAGCGCGACGGCCGGGCGTGACGGCGTGGAACTTCGTCGTCGTGGGACTGCTGGCCGTGCTGCTGCTGCCCATCCTCAATGGCCTGGGCGAGCTGCGCCTGGAGTCGGCCCAGGAATTGTTCCTGGGAGTGACGCTGCTGGTGCCGCTGCTGAATTACCTGCCCACGCGATTGGGTCCGGGCGTCCTGCTGGCGGCGGCAGGCTGCGGATTGGAAATGGCCCGCCTGATCGAACCGGCGTCGCCGGCCTGGTTTCGTCCCGTGGGGCTGGGACTGCTGGCCGGCGGCCCGTGGACGGCGTGGGCGGGCCAGTGGAAACGCGGATCGTCCGCCACCGAGTTCGATCGGCTGTGGTTGTCGTACCGCGATCGCTTCGGGTTCGTCTGGGGCCAGCGCATGCGCGAGCAGTTCAATCGCGCGGCCGATCACGCCGGTTTCCCCGTCGTGCTGCGCTGGAAGGGGTTGCAACCCGAAACGACCGCCGACGCCGCCGCGCTAATGTCCCTCCTGCGCGCCGTCCTCAAACGCTTCGGTCCCGAAGAGAAATGAACCGCCTACAATGGCGAGGGACGGGATTTGGGATCTGTTGTTGTGCGAGATTGCCGCCATGATTCGACTGACCCACGATGCCATCGACTATTACGCTCTGACCGAGCAGGTTCGCCGGCCCAACTGCGGCGGCGTCGTTGTCTTTCTCGGCACCGTGCGCGACCTGACCGGCGAGCGCGTCACGGTGGCGCTGGATTACGAGGCGTATCCGGGCATGGCCGAGAAGAAGATGGCCGAGATCGAGTCCGACACGCGGCAGCGCTGGCCGGTCGGCGAGATCGCGATGATACACCGGCTGGGACATCTTGAGGTCGGCGACATCAGCGTCGCCGTGGCCGTCAGCTGCCCGCATCGCGCGCAGGCGTTCGAGGCGTGCCGCCACGCCATCGACCGCTTGAAGGAACTGGTGCCGATCTGGAAGAAGGAAAACTGGGCCGACGGCTCGACGGAGTGGGTGCATCCCGGCTCAAAGGAAGAAAAGAAGAACTAACCACAGAGTCACAGAGAACACAGAGAAGAAAAGAAGAGAGAGGAAAAAAAGTGAAAGCAAATCGCTCCGTTTCTTTTCTTCTCTTTCGATTGTTTTTTCTGTGTCTTTCTCTGTGTTCTCTGTGACTCTGTGGTTAGTCCTTCTTTACGAACTCGACGCCCGGTTCGCCCTCGCGCACCTCGCCGATCACGAACGTCGGCACACGGTCCTCTTGCAGCTGCCGCTGGATGCTCTCGGCGTAATAGCGGCCGGCGATGACGACGAAGCCGATGCCCATGTTGAAGACGCGGAACATTTCCGCCTCGTCGATGCCGCCCAGGCGCTGCAACCACGCGAACACCGGCGGCACCGGCCAGCTACCCTTGCGAATGAAAACGCGGCGTCGCGGCGGCAGCACGCGCGGGACGTTGCCCTCCAGACCCTCGCCGGTGATGTGGGCCAGGCCGCGCACCACTCGACGCTTGACCGGATAGTGGTGCAAGATGTTCTTGATCGCCCGCACATAGATGCGCGTCGGCTCCAGCAGCTCCTCGCCGACAGTGCGGCCCAGCTCCGGCACGAAGTCGCTCACCTTCAGGCCGGCGCGCTCGAAAACCACCTTGCGGGCCAGACTGTAGCCGTTGGAGTGCAAGCCCGTGCTGCCAAGTCCAAGCACCACGTCGCCGACCTGAATGCCGCGGCCGTTGATGATGTGCTCGCGCTCGACGACGCCGACGCAGAAGCCGGCCATGTCGTAATCGCCGGGCTGATAGAAGTCCGGCAGGATGGCCGTCTCGCCGCCAACCAGGGCGCAGTCCGCCTCCATGCAGCCGTCGCTGATGCCCTTGATAAGATCGCGCGTCAGGACCGGATCGTCTTTCGGCATCGCCAAATAATCGAGGAACAGCAGCGGTTCGCCGCCCGTACACAAACAATCGTTGGCCGACATGGCGACGAGGTCGATGCCGACGGTGTCGTGCTTGCCGGCCAGCGACGCCACTTTGAGCTTGCTGCCGACGCCGTCGGTGCAGGACACCAGCACGGGACGCCGATAGTTGTGGGCGAACAAACGAGTGTTGTAATCGAGGCTGAACAGGCTGGCGAAACCGCCGAAGCCGTCGAGGACGCGCGGCGTGTGGGTGCGGCGCAGATACGGCACCATGCCGGCGAGGGTCTTCTCGTAAACGTCGAGATCCAGCCCGGCGGATTTGTAGTTCAGAGGCGGCTTGTCCATACTGGCATCATAGAAAATCCGAAATCCGAAATCCGAAATCCGAAAGAAATTCAAAAACAGAAATCCGAAATCCAAAACAAGACCGCATTGAGGTTTTGAGTTTCTTTACTTTGATTTTCGTTTTCCTTCGGATTTCGGATTTCGGATTTCGGATTTTCTCCTAGGCGGCTCGCGGCGGCGTGCGTTCGCCGTGCGACAGCGGTTGATCGAGCAGATACCACAGGTCGGTCCCCAGCGCGGCCAGCAGCGGTTCGAGGTCGCTGGCGAGAAGTTGACCGCGCGTCAGATCCAGCCAGGTCAGGCAAGTTCGGTCCCACAGCAGACGCACCGAATAGGCGTCGTCGGCTCGCCGCTGGATGCGGACGCCGAACTGCCGCGGCGGCGGCCCGCTGAAGCGCACTCCTTCGGGCAATTCCCACAAACACTCCGCCTCTTCGTCCCAGCGCAGACACATGGCCGGCAGATGCGGTTCAAAGGTCGTGTCGAAATAGCAGCGCACGACCTTGGGCGCGGGCAGAGTTTGCGTCATTGCTTGCCTCCACACACAATTCCGAATGGGGGCGTCAGCCGTTGTTGCGCGGCATCGACTGCCCTCCGGCCGGCACCACCGGGCCGCCCGGCTGCTTCAGTCCCTCGAACAGCACGGCCGCCTTGTTCGGATGCTCCGTCAGATACCAGGCCAGGGCGCCGAAGAACATCTCCATTTGGCCGACGTACTCCTCGGCCATGCGCGGGGCTGAGGCGCCGAAGAGTCGCGTCGCCAGGTTGACGGCCCGGCTGTCGGTGTGCAGCACCATGTCCATCTGATGCCGCACCGCCGGCTTGCCGTGGCCGTCGGTGCCCTCCTGATGGTTGAGCACGACGACCGCCCGGATCGGCACCGACGGCAGCATGAGACCGGGCTTCACCCGCCCCTCGGCATACCAGACGCGCTGATGGGGCGTACTCAAGACCGTCTGCCAGTGGACTTCGCCATTTTGCGCATCCTTCCAGGCGAAGTTGCCTTCACCGCGCGCCTGGATGTCGGTGCATTTGGCCCCGAGGCCGCGCCACAGGCGCACGGCCTGATCGGGATGATCGAGCAGCCAGAAATACAGTGCGGGACGGCAGCGGAACGCCTCCATCGGCCCGCGCGACGCCAGCGTCGGATGTTCGAGCACCGCGCGGACGCGCTCGCGCACTCCCGGCGCCAATTCCTCCAGCGGCACCGGGGCGGGCATAAAACCTTGTGAGGAAACGGCCTGTTGCGGTGTCGGGTCCGAGCTTGGCCTCTCCATTATCGGCTGGGCCAGGGCGGCCTTGCTTGCGACCGTACAGCACACGAGCAGCATCCATTTCCAGGCGTTGCGACGGCATCCCATCAGCCACCTCGCGGTTGACGCAGGTTTGGTGAACGATTCCTGGCGCGCTACCACGTAAATATCATCGTTTGCCGATCGCGCCGGCATGAAGGATTTTGCCGCAATTTCCAGCGCGGGGAGTGCCCTTTTCCCACGCGCGCCCGAGGGCTATAATCCCGCTCCCTGGAATTGTCCAGGGGATTCCCAAGCTACCAGCGCCAGCGAGGGCTGTATGCCGGCCCTCGCTGGCACTTCGGGCTGGTCGAAACAACCTCTTTTACGAGGCTTGCCATGGCGGGACGAGGCGGCTGGGGCAGGAAGTTTCTGGGCGGGCTGACCCTCGTCCTCGTGCTGGGCTGCGGCGTCGTGGCCTGGAGGGAGCGCTCGACCCTGATGTCCTGGTACTACGTTCGCAGCCTGGCCCGCGCCTCCGACGGCGACCGCGAGCGCTGGGCCGAGCGCGTGGCGAACCTGGGCGAGACGGCCCTGCCGGGACTGTTCAACTGTCTGGCGCAGTCGGACCCGAACGTGTGCGCCAACGCCCGCGCGGCCCTCGAACGGATGACGCACGCCTGGGGCGTCGGCGATCCGCGCAGCGTGGAGTTGGCCCTGCGTCTGGCGCGCGAGTTTGGCCAATTCAGCCCAGCGGGGCAACGGCAAACACTCGACCTGGCGGCCGGCTGGTTCCGCGAGCGCGGCTGCGCGAAACTGGTTCCCTCTTGTGGAGACCTCCTCGGCGAAGCGGTCGGCGTCGGCGACGCCGACGTGCGAACCGCCGCCCTGGAACTGTGCGGCATTCTGCTGACCCAACCGGGCGAAGACAAACCGCTGCACCAGACCCAGAGGCTGGTTAGCGACGCCCTGCGTTCCGGCAACGAGGAGACGCGTCTGCGAGCCATCCGCCTGGCGTTGCATCCCGGTCTTGTCGAGGTACTCAAGCAGGTGGTCGAACTGCTCGGCGATGACTCGCCGGCGATACGCCGGGCCGCCCTGTTGGCGGTCGGCCCGGCCCGCGAGGTCGTTCATGACGATCAGTTATTGCCCTGCCTGCACGACCCCGACCCGGAAGTGCGCCGTCTGTGCGAGACGGCCCTGGGCAGTCGCGGACTGCGCCCGGAATATCTTGAACTGGGCCGGCTGCTGACCGATCCGCGACCGACAAAACGTTTGCAAGTTCTCGATCGTCTGAGCGAATCGACCGAGCTGGACCCCGGCCTGTGGCTGCGCCGCCTGAGTCAAGACCCGTCACCGTCCGTGCGCGTCGCCGCCATGCGCGCCATGACGCAGCAGAGCTTCGTCGATCTGAGCGACCGCATCGATCAGATGGCCCGCACTGATCCCAGTCCGACGGTGTGCCAGCTCGCGCAGTTTTATCTGAACGCACGGCGACGATAAGGCGGCGCGGAACCAGCCCGGAGCGCCAGCGACGGGCGACCCGTCGCTGGCGCTCCGGGCTGGTTCGCAATCTGCCGCAGCCCCGAGGAGCCTGCGCATGACTGAGCCATTGTTCCGCTGCCGTCTCTCGGCGCCGGCGGCGCCGCTGCCTCACGTCTGGGAGCATACCGTCGGCAGTTGCCACGCTCCGCTCGCCCTGCGCGCCGACTGGCAAAATCATCTCCGCCGCTGCCGCGAAGAGCTGGGTTTTCAGTACGTCCGCTTCCACGGCCTGCTCAGCGACGGACTCGGCACTCTGGTGCGCCACCGCGATCAGTTCGTCTACTCGTTCTTCAACGCCGACCGCATCGTCGATTTCTTGCTGTCGATCGGCATGAGGCCGTTCGTCGAGTTGAGTTTCATGCCGGCGGCGCTGGCCTCCGGCAACACCACGGTTTTCTCCTACCGCGGCAACGTGACGCCGCCGGCCGACTATCGGCAGTGGGTCGAACTGATGCGCCGCTTGGCCGCACATTGGACGGCGCGCTACGGCGTGGACGAGGTGCGGCGCTGGTATTTCGAGGTGTGGAACGAGCCGAACTTGCCGGCGTTCTGGGCGGGCACGCAGGAGCAGTATTTCGAGCTGTATCGCCACACGGTCCTAGCGATCAAGGACGTGGATGCGGCGTTTCGTGTCGGCGGCCCGGCCACCGCCGCCAACGCCTGGTTGAGCGATTTCCTCGATTTCTGCGTCCTTCACGATCTGCCGGCCGATTTCGTCAGCACGCACCATTACCCCAACGATCCCCTGTGGAGCGCGGCGCAGGACACGGAGAGCGAATTGGCCGGCGGTCGGCGCGGCATCCTCCGCGAATGGACGCGCGAGGCGCGCCGCCAGGCGGGCGGCCGACCGCTGCTGTACACGGAATGGAACGCCTCCTCGAACCCGCGTTATCCGCGCCAGGATGAACCGTACGCGGCGGCCTTCGCCGTCAAGAGCGCCCTGGAAGCGAGCGAGTTCGTTGAGGCGTACA
>DATBGU010000052.1:0-4808 GCA_036557825.1 Gemmataceae bacterium | reverse complement strand
TCGAGTTCATCGGTGTCGGCAGCATCGCTGCCGTCTTCGAGGAGGTCGATCGCGCCCACGTCGATTTCGGCGTCGTGCCGGTCGAGAATTCGACCGACGGTCGCATTGCCGATACCCTGGAGATGTTCCTGCGTATGTCGCACCTGGTCGTCTGCGCTGAGGTGCGTTTGCAGATTCACCACAACCTATTGGCTCGCTGCGAGCAACAGGAGATTCGCCGCGTCTACAGCAAGCCGCAAGCGCTGTCGCAGTGCCGCAATTGGTTGGCCAAGAATGTGCCGCAGGCGGCCCTCAAGGAAGTGTCGAGCACGGCGACGGCGGCCGAATTGGCCCGCCAAGAGCAAGGTGCCGCCGCCGTCGCCAGCCGGCAAGCGGCGGTCAAGTATGGCCTGCGCATCCTCTTCACCGACATCGAGGATTCGCCGCACAACGAAACACGCTTCGCCGTCATTGGCCATCAGAAATCGGGCAAGACCGGCCACGACAAGACGACGATCATGTTCCGCATTCCGCACAATCCGGGAACGCTGGTCGAAGCGCTGGATGTGTTCAAGCAGGCCAAGATCAACCTGACGTGGATCGAATCGTTCCCCGGCCCGCGTCGCTCCTCCGGCGAAGCCAGCGAGGACAGGGCGGCCTTGAAGGCTTCCAAGCCGGAGTATCTGTTCTTCGTCGATTTCGAGGGCCACATCGAGGATCCCAAGGTCAAGCGCGCCCTGCAATCGCTGGAAGCGCATTGCCAGGAAGTGACCATCCTGGGTTCCTATCCGATGGCACTGACCAGCGGATAAAAAGAACTAACCACAGAGTCACAGAGAACACAGAGAAAAACACAGAAAAGAAAAGAAGAGAGACAAATGAAAAAGTGAAAGCAAATCGCTCCTTTTCTTTTCTTCTCTTTTGATTGTTTTTTTCTGTGTCTTTCTCTGTGTTCTCTGTGACTCTGTGGTTAGTTCTTCTTTTGTCCGTGTAATCCGTGGTGGCTTACTGATGATTATCGTTCTGCGGCCCGATTCGACGGAAGAACAGATCGAGCACGTCCTCGACCGCATCCGCGAGCTGGGTTTCAAGCCCCATCTCAGCCAGGGCGAGAAGCGCACCATCATCGGCGTCATCGGCGAAGAGGAGAAATTGCGCGTCGAGCCGCTGTCGGCCATCCCCGGCGTCGAGCAAGTCCTGCCGATCCTCAAAGCGTTCAAGCTGGCCAGCCGTGAGTTTCGACGCGAAGACACGGTCGTCACCGTGGGCGCCGAGTGTGGGCCGCCGGTCAAGCCCGTTCGCATCGGTGGCGGCTCGCTGGCCCTGATCGCCGGGCCGTGCGCCGTCGAGAGCGCCGAGATTTTGGACACCATCGCCGGCCACGTCAAGGCGGCGGGGGCCAACATCCTACGCGGCGGCGCATTCAAACCGCGCACCAGTCCCTACAGCTTTCAGGGACTCGGCGAGGCTGGCTTGAAGATTCTCGCCGAGGTCGGACACCGTCACGGCCTTGTCGTCGTCACCGAGGTCATGGACCCGCGCCAGGTCGAGGTCGTCGGCCGCTACGCCGACATGTTCCAGATCGGCGCTCGCAACATGCAGAACTTCGATCTGCTGCGCGAAGTCGGCCAGGCGCGCAAGCCGGTCCTGCTCAAGCGCGGGATGAGCGCCACCGTCAAGGACATGTTGATGTCGGCGGAGTACGTGCTGTCGGAGGGCAATCCGGACGTGGTGCTGTGCGAGCGCGGCGTGCGTTCCTTCGAGGACTCGACGCGCAACATGCTCGACCTGAGCGCGGTGCCCAACGTCAAGGGCCAGAGTCATCTGCCGATCATCGTCGATCCCAGCCACGCCACCGGACGGCCGGACTTGATTCCGTCCATGGCGCGGGCCGCCATCGCCGCCGGGGCGGACGGCGTCCACGTCGAGGTCCACAGTTGCCCCGAGAAGGCGTTGTCGGACGGCCCGCAAGCGCTGCTGCCCGCTCAATACGCCGCCCTGACGCGCGACCTGCGCCGCCTCGCCGATCTCATGGGAAAAACTATATAACCGGCGAACGGCCGGCGTCAGCCGGCTGGTACGGGCCATCACCAGCCGGCTGACGCCGGCCGTTCGCTATTGGGGTCTCATCATGCGAAAGAAGTTCGTCGCCGGTAACTGGAAGATGTACACCAATACCGCCACGGCTCGCCAGTTGGCCGCAGCGGTGGTTCGCGGTCTGGGCGATGAGCAGCGCGTTTCCGTCGCCGTCTGTCCGCCCGCACCGTATCTGACCGTGGTTGCCGAGGTGCTCAAGGGCAGCCTCGTCGCGCTGGGCGCGCAGAACTGCTACCCCGAGAAGGAAGGCGCGTTCACCGGCGAGGTAAGTCCGGCCATGCTCGTCGATGTCGGCTGCCGTTACGTCATCCTCGGCCACAGCGAGCGCCGGCACAAACTTGGCGAAAGCGACGCCTTCATCAATCGCAAGGTCCATGCGGCCCTGGCGGCGGGTTTGGAGGTCATCCTCTGCCTGGGGGAGACGCTGGAGGAGCGGCAGGCCGAGCGCACCGAGGCGGTGCTGGAGTCGCAGTTGAACGGCAGTCTGGCGGGATTGGATGCGGCCGGATTGCGTTGCGTGGTGCTGGCCTACGAGCCGGTCTGGGCCATCGGCACCGGCGTCAACGCCACGCCGGAGCAGGCGCAACAGGCCCACGCCTTCGTGCGCGGCCGAATCCGCCAACGCTTCGGCGAGGAATCGGCCGCGACGCTTCCTATTCAGTACGGCGGCAGCGTCAAGCCTGACAACGCCGCCTCGCTGTTTCGGCAGCCGGATGTCGATGGCGGACTGATCGGCGGCGCCAGTCTCAACGCCGACCACTTCCTCGCCATCGTGCGGGCGGCCCTGCCGGTCTGAGGGAATCCGTCTTTCCTCGCAAGCGGCGGCGCTTATAATGACGGTTTAAGGTGGAAGGAATTCCTTTGTCGGGAGTGCGCACATGATCTTGTGGGCGGATTGGAAATGGCTCCCTCCGGTCCTGAACATCGTCCTGTTCCTGGTCGGTCTGTTCCTGATCTTGCTGGTGCTGATCCAGAAGGGCAAGGGCGGCGGGTTGGCCGGCGCGTTCGGCGGCTCCGGCGGCTCCAGCGCCTTCGGCTCCCGCGCCGGCGACACCTTCACCCGCATCACCATCTACGTCGCGGCCGTTTGGGTTCTGCTCATCATGATCACCATCAAGATCGTGCAGCCCACCGCGCCTCTGCAACCGGACGGAGGCCAAGTGCAGCCGACCGCCCCCGCCGATTCATCGGGAGAGGGTGAGCAATAGGCAGGGGCGAGCGGGGGGCGTCAGCCCCCTGTTGGTTTACGGCCAACAGGGGGCTGACACCCCCCGCTCGCCGGCTTTTGGAGCAGATCTTGAGAGGAGACGCGCGTGCTGTGCAGCATGACGGGCTACGGCGAGGCGAGCTATCAGAGCGAAAATCTCCATCTCGCCATCGAACTGCGGTCCGTCAACAATCGCTATCTGAAGGTCACGCTGCGCGCCGGCGAGCCGTACAACCTGCTCGAAGCGGAGTTCGAGAAAGTCGTTCGCCGGCTCGTCCGCCGCGGCACCATTCAGATCCATCTGCGCTGCCAGCGCCAGTTCTCGCCGCAGGACTTTCAGATCAACGCCGTCGCCGTGCAGAGTTACGTTCGCCAGCTCCGCGAACTGAGCGGCGCGCTGGGTCTAGCCGATCAGGGACAGGGCTTGCTGTCGCAGGTGTTGGCGCTGCCCGGCGTGGTGCCGGAGCCGGCCACGGCCGCCTTCCGGATGGACGAAGAATGGCCGGTCATCGAGCGCGTCCTCGAACAGGCGCTCGGCCGCTTGCAGGCCATGCGGCAGGAAGAAGGGCGAGCGATGGCGCAGGAACTCTTGCAGATGCGCGATCACATCGCCGAGCATCTGGAACGCATCCGCGCCCAGGTGCCGCGCGTGGCCGTGGTCTACCGCGATCGACTTCTGGATCGCGTTCGCAGTCTGCTGGGCGAACTGGATGTGCAGATTGATCGTAGTGATCTTATCAAGGAAGTGTCGATCTTCGCCGAGCGCAGCGACATCGCCGAGGAGGTGGTGCGGCTGAACAGCCACCTCGATCAGTTTCAGGAGATCATCAACGAGCCGGAGAGCGCCGGCCGCAAACTGGAGTTTCTGACGCAGGAGATGTTCCGCGAGACGAACACCATCGGCTCCAAGGCCAGCGACGTCGAAATCTCCCGGCACGTCGTCGAGATCAAAGGGACGCTCGAAAAGATCCGCGAACTGGTGCAGAACATCGAATAGTCCGTAGTCCGTAGTTCTTAGTCCGTAGCAAAGAAATACCTGTCTTTGCCACGGACTAAGAACTACGGACTACGGACTCATAAGGACTATGGCAAAGGCGCCCTTAATCATCCTGGCCGGGCCGAGCGGCAGCGGGAAGTCCACGATTGTCGCCCGTCTGCTGAAGGACAGCGGTCTGCCCTTGCGTTTGTCGGTGTCGGCCACCACGCGAGCGCCGCGGCCCTATGAGCAGAACGGTGTCCACTATTATTTTTGGACGCCCGAACAGTTCGAGAAGCAGCGACAGGCCGGCGCATTCCTCGAATGCGCGACTGTGCATGACCGGCGCTACGGCACCTTGCGAAGCGAGGTGGAGGAGTATCGAGGTAAGGCGGTCGGCGTTCTGCTGGACATCGACGTGCAAGGGGCCGCTCAGGTGCGCGACCTCTGCCCCGATTGTGTGTCCATTTTTATCAAGACCTCCTCGTGGGAGGCGTACGAGCAACGTTTGCGCAAGCGCGGCGAAAGCGCGGAGAGCATCGCGCGACG
>DATBGU010000051.1:0-6561 GCA_036557825.1 Gemmataceae bacterium | reverse complement strand
CGACGCCGACCCCAACGCCAACGCCAGAGACTTCACCGCCAACATCAACTGGGGCGACGGCCATTCCTCCAACGGCACCATCGTGGCCGACGGCAACGGCGGCTTCGCCGTCATCGGTACCAACACCTACGCCAACGCCGGCCTGTTCCCCATCGCCGTGCAGATCCAGGACTTCGGCAGCAGCTTCTTCACCGTGACCAATACCGCCAGCGTCGCCCCCTCGCCGCCGCCCTCGCCGCCCTCTCCGCCGCCTCCGGTGACGACGGGCAATCTCAACTCCAACCAATCGGCGCAGGGACTGTTCGGCCTGTCCGGATTTCTGGTGCAGCCGCTGGACTCCAACAATAATCCGGTCGGCCCGGCACTGGACGTTCCGCCCGTCCTCTCCGTTTTCCTGGCCTTGCGGTTCGCCAACATCACGTCGGTGAATCGAGACGCGGCCGGCGATGTGGTGATTTCCGTCAACCTTGGCGGCATCCCGATCAACCTGGATTACAGCAGCGCCGGACAACTCACCGGGGCAACGGTGTTAGGTTTCTCCATCCCGACTTCGGCGATCTAAGAGGCGGACCTCGCACGCCGCTTGCGGCTTAGCGTGCCCTCGCGCTAAGCCGCAAGCGGCGACTTGAGAGCGATCGAACAGGGCATTTCTATCTCGAAACATTTTTGAAGTTTTTCCCCTCCGCAACCTTTTCCACTCGGCTCCGGCCGCAAGGGGCCGCCCGAAGCAGGATTTCTTGTCAGGCTTTCCACCGTAGGATAAACTAATCCTACGCTCGGATGAATGTGCCGGTTCTTCCGTTCGCTACTTGCCGCGTTGGCGCAGGTGGCCCCCTGCCTCGGCGCGGAAACGATGAGGTTTCGAGCGAATCATCTCTCGCTCGCACTGCTTTCACGGGGATTCACCCATGTCATCCAACGATCCGGTCGAACCGCCTCCAGCGCCGGCGGCGGAGCCACAAGTCCCGGAAGCGGAGAACGGCCACCAGTATCCCATCGTCGGCGTCGGCGCCTCGGCCGGCGGACTGGAAGCGCTCACCGAATTGTTACAGGGACTCTCGGACAAACCGGGCGTGGCCTTTCTCATCGCCATGCACCTTGATCCGCACCAGAAGAGCCATCTGCCGCAGATCCTCGGCAAAACCACGCCGATGACCGTCCACGAAGTGAGCGAAGGAATGGCCATCGAAGTGGATCACGTCTATCTTCTTCCGCCCAACGCCAACATGGCGCTCACCGACGGCCGCTTGATGCTGACGCCGCGTTTGAACCTCCCCGGCGGCCAAATGCCCATCGATCATCTGTTCCGCTCGCTGGCGGCGGTGCATCGCGGACGGGCCGTCGGCGTCGTGCTGTCCGGCGGCGGAACCGACGGCGCCCTGGGCATCCAGGCCATCAAGGCCGAGGGCGGCATCACCTTCGCCCAGGACGAAAAATCGGCCCGCCACATCAGCATGCCCCGCGCCGCCATCCTCGACGGCAGCATCGACTACGTGCTGCGGCCGCGCGAAATCGCCCGCGAGCTGGAGCGCATCGCCAAGCATCCTTACACGGGCGCCGCGGCTCCGTCGGCGGAACCGGCGCCGCCCGAGATGGAAGCGTTCGGCGAGATCCTCGCCCTGTTGCGCACGCGCCTGGGCGTCGATTTCACCCACTACAAACAAAGCACCATCAAACGCCGTATCCTCCGCCGCTTGGCCCTTCGCGGCCTGGATCACATCGGCGACTACTTGCACCATCTCCAAAACGAGCCGGGAGAGGTGCAGCAGCTGTACCAGGATTTCCTCATCCGGGTGACGCAGTTCTTCCGCGATCCCGACGCCTTCGAGGCCCTCAAGGAAAAGGTCTTCCCCGCCCTCGTACGAGGGCGGGCCGCCAGTCAGCCGATCCGCATCTGGGTCGCCGGTTGCTCCACCGGCGAGGAAGTGTACTCGCTGGCCATCGTTCTGCTGGAGTATTTGAGCACCCTGCCCGAAGCGTCGTCGATCAAGATCCTCGCCACCGATCTCAACGAATCCGCCCTGGAGAAGGCCCGCGCCGGCGTTTACCTCGACAACATCGAGATCGACGTATCGCCGGACCGGCTGCGGCGTTTCTTCATCCGCCAGGACGGGCATTACCAAATCAGCAAGGCCGTCCGCGAATTGTGCGTCTTCTCGCGGCACAACATGGTCAACGATCCGCCCTTTAGCCGCCTCGACCTGGTCAGTTGCCGCAACGTGCTGATTTACATGGACGCCGCCCTGCAAAAGCGCGTGCTGCCGATTTTGCACTACGCCCTCAATCCGGACGGCTATCTGTTCCTGGGTTCATCCGAGAGCCTCGGCTCGTTCGCCGACTTATTCGCGGTTCTGGACGGACGGCACCGAATTTTCAGCAAAAAACCGGCGACGGGGGGCCCGCCGCTCGACTTCACCGCCCTCAGCCACGAAGGGCGCGTCGGGCGCGTCGGGCGCGAGGAAGGCGCGCCGATGTGGAGCGCGCTGGATGTGCAGAAGGAAGCCGATCGCATCCTGCTGGCGCGCTACGCTCCGGTGGGCGTGGTCATCGACGAGGCGTTGACGGTCTTGCAGTTCCGCGGACGGACGGCGGCCTACCTGGAGCCGGCGCCCGGCATGGCCACCCTCGACCTGTTCCGCATGTTGCGCGAGGGGCTGCTGGCCGAAATGCGTTCGGCCATCAACCAGGCCAAGGCGGAAAACGCTCCGGTCGTCCGCGAGCGCATCCGCGTGCTGGACGGAGACGAGGTGCGGTTGGTCAAGGCGGAGGTGGTGCCGTTCAAGGTTTCGGCGGCGGCGGTGCGCTTCTTTCTGGTGTTGTTTCAGGACATGGAGGCGGCCGAGACCGTTCCGGCCGCCGAGCCGGCGCACGGCGTCCACGTCAACCGCGAACAGCAGGTCGAACAACTACAGCAGGAGATCAACGCCCTGCGCGAGTATCTCCAGTCGGTGATCGAGGAGCAGGAGAGCACCAACGAGGAACTGAAGTCCGCCAACGAGGAGATCCTGTCGGCCAATGAGGAATTGCAAAGCACCAACGAGGAGCTGCAAACGGCCAAGGAAGAGGCGCAGTCGGCCAACGAGGAATTGGCCACTGTCAACGAGGAGTTGCGCCATCGCAACGCCGAGCTGGCCCGCGTCAACAACGATTTGATCAACCTGCTCGGCGGCGTCAACATCCCGATTGTCATGGTCAGCCGCGATCTGCGCATCCGCCGCTTGACGCCGCTGGCGGAGAAGGTGTTCAATTTGATCCCCACCGACGTGGGCCGGCCGATCAGCGACATCAAGCCCAACCTCGACGTCGGCGACCTCGGCAAACTGATTGCCACGGTGATCGATACGTTGACGCCTTACGAGAGCGAGGTGCGCGACGGCAGCGGACACTGGTATTTGCTGCGCGTCCGCCCCTACGTCACGCTGGAAAATAAGATCGACGGCGCGTCGATCGTGCTATTGGACATCGAGTCGATCAAGCGCAACCTGGAACGGCAGCGGGGCGGGAAATCCGGTTAGAGACATGAACCGAATGATTGGCCAGCCCGCTCAGGATATTGAAACGGCTTCTGAGCCACGAAGAGGCGGTACGCCGATGGCAGGTCACGATATTGTGGTGATCGGCGCCTCGATGGGCGGCGTCGATGTGCTGACGCGGTTGGTGCGGGCCTTGCCGCCGGGCGTGCCGGCGAGCCTGTTCGTGGTCGTTCATTTCCCCTCCGGCGGCCGAAGCGTTCTGCCGGAGATCCTCAGCCGTTCCGGGCCGCTCCTGGCCACGCACGCCGTGGACGGCGAGCCGTTCCACCCCGGCCACGTCTACATCGCGCCGCCGGATTTTCATCTGCTGCTGTCACCCGGCCAACGTATGCAGCTGACGCGGGGACCACGCGAAAATTATCATCGACCGGCTGTCGATCCGTTGTTTCGCTCGGCGGCGCGGTACTATGGACCGCGCATGATCGGCGTGGTGCTGACAGGTTCCCTCGACGACGGCACGGCCGGGCTGCTGGCCGTCCGCGCCGGCGGGGGCATCGCTGTGGTGCAAGATCCCAATGAAGCCGTGGTCGCCGCCATGCCGCGCAGCGCTTCGCGCATTGCCGGAGCCGACAACGTCGTGTCCTCCGACGGGTTGGCGTCCCTTCTCGTGGAGTTGATCCAACGGCCCGTCGTCAATCAAGGAGGCCTCGCCGTGACCGATCCCCTCGACAAGTTGCCGGACATCGTCAACATTGATATGGCCGAGCAGGTCCGCAATGAGCGCGGCGGCCGGGTCAGCGTCTTCACCTGTCCCGAATGCGGCGGCTGTCTGTGGCAGGTCAACGAGGCGGAGTTGCTGCGCTTCCGCTGTCACGTCGGCCACGTCTACAACGGCGAAGCCATGTTCGCCGAGCAATCCAGCGTGCTGGAAGCGGCGTTGTGGGCGGCGGTCCGGACCTTCAAGGAGCGTTTTTTGCTGGCTCGGCAGTTGGCCGCGCACGAGATCCTGCGGGGCGATCGGACGGCGGCGGCACGCTTCGAGGAGCAGGCCGCCCTGGCCGAGCGCTATGGCGAGTTGATCAAGCGCTACGTCCTCAACGGCGCGCCGCTGCCCGCCAAGGAGAAGGGCGCCGCAACGGAGCCGGAGGAGAGCGAGCCGTCCTCGTGAGGAATTCCGTATGAATTCGACCCGCGATCCTGCCGCGTCGGAACAGATGGAGGCGGCGTTCTGGGAGGCGCAGACCCTGCGGATGCGCTATCAGGAGTTGTTCGACTTCGCCGCGGACGGCTACCTGGTGACGGACCTGCGCGGCATGATTCGCGAGACGAACTACGCGGCGGCGCTCCTGCTCAACGCCCGCAAGGAGTTCTTGATCGGCAAGCCGCTCGGTTTGTACCTGGCGGAAAAAAGCCGGGCCGTCTTCTACGCGATGCTGGGTCGGCCTTCCAACAGCGACGGACAAGCGCGCGAGATGCTCGTGGGCATGCCGCGCGGCGAGCCGCGCCGCGTGCTGCTGACCATGACTGTTCTGGTCGCCGCCGACGGCCAAGCGTCCGGCCTGCGCTGGACGCTGCGCGATGTCAGCGTCGCCCGCCGCGTCGAGGACGCCCTGCACGCCGAGAAAGGCCTGGCCGATTGCCTGCTCGATCTGTCGGAGATCCTCATCCTGATCGTCGATGCCCAGGGCCGCATCTGCCGCTGGAATTCATTTTTGCAGTCGGTCTCCGGCCGTAACGGCGACGAGCTGCTTGGCCGCGATTGGTGCGAGGCGCTTTTGTGCGAAGAGGACCGCGACGCGGGCCAGCTCTTGATGGAGCGGATCGCGCTGCACGGCTCGGCCAAGAGCGGCATTCTGGGGCTGGCGCCGCGCCGAGGGACTCGGCGCTACGTCGCCTGGTCCGCCCGTCAACTGGACGAGACGCGCATCCTCGTGGGCCACGATGTCACGCAGCTTCAAGATTCCCAACGGCACGCCCTGCAAGCGGAGCGGTTGGCGGCCATCGGTCAGATGGCGACCGGCCTGGCACACGAGAGCCGCAACGCCTTGCAGCGCATTCAGGCGTGCCTGTCCATCCTCATGCTGCGTCTGAAGAACGAGCCGGAACTCCTCGAATTATTGGATCGCGCCCAGAAAGCCCAGGACGACGTGCGGCGTCTGTTTGAGGACGTGCGCACCTACGCGGCCGCTCTGCCGCTGCGGTTTCAGCGCTGCGAGGTGCGGCAAATCTGGCGCGAGGCATGGGAGAACCTCCGCTCCTCTCCCGGCCATGCGTCGGCGGAACTGCGCGAGGACGCCGAGGGCGTGGATTTGTTCTGCTTCGCCGATCCGTTCTATCTTCGGCAAGTCTTTCGCAACATCCTGGAGAATTCCTTGACGACGGGAGTGGCCGCGGTTCGCATCGTCATCCGCTGTTGTTCGGCCCGTTTGGGCGAGGACGACGCGATCCAATTGAGCGTGCGCGACAACGGGCCCGGTTTCGCGCCGACGGACCGGCAACGATTGTTCGAGCCGTTTTTCACCACCAAGTTCAAAGGCACCGGCCTGGGCCTGGCGATCTGCAAGCGCATCGTCGAGTCGCATGGCGGACGGATCGAGACCAATGAAGGAGCAGGTCCGGGTGCGGAAGTTCTTATCACTCTTCCACGGAGGAGGCCATGAACGTGCCGGCAACCATGCTTCGTATCGCGGTCGCCGACGACGAGCGCGATATGCGGCAGTTCTTTGCCGAATGGCTGCCTGAGATGGGCCATCAGGTGGTGGCCGTCGCCGACACCGGCCGGCAACTCATCGAACAGTGCCGGTCCACCTGTCCCGACCTGATAATCACCGACATCAAGATGCCGGACATGGACGGCATCGACGCCGTCGCCGAAGTGAATCGCGGGCGCGAAGTTCCTGTCGTGTTGGTGTCGGCCCATCAGGAAAGCGAACTGCTGCTCCGCTCGGGCGCGGAGCACATCATGGCCTACCTGGTCAAGCCGGTGAAGCCGGCCGACTTGCAGGCGGCGATCCGCCTGGCGGTGTTGCGCTTCGAGCAGTATCAGCGCGTCCGCGCCGAGGCCGACGGACTGCGGCAGGCGCTGGAC
>DATBGU010000050.1:0-32665 GCA_036557825.1 Gemmataceae bacterium | reverse complement strand
CTTGCGACATACTGAGCATGGCGGCCTCCTGGTGGTGATGGTGGGTGAACAACTCCATCATCGCAGGAGGCCGCCACCTTGCCAAGATTGACCGAAACTCAAGTTGCAAAAGAACCTACGCTTAACCGAATGCCATTCGGGTCGGGACTCGTAAATCTTGCCTCGCCTCCATTGCCGCGAGTTCTGCTTGGCTTATTTTCCCAGCCTCAAATGTTTTCCGTCCTCAGGGTGAGAAGCCGAGGTCTTCTCCATCGTGGATCGCCGCTCCGATCTGCTCCACGCCGCCTCGCCGCCCGTTGTACCACAACAACCAACGCTTGCCGTCGAAGATCGCATACGGTTTGTAAACGGCGTCCGCGTCCCACCGACCCTTGCCGGCCCGGATGATGGGATTGGCCGAGTGCCGCTCCCAACCGGTGATCCCGTCCTTCGACCGGGCCAGGCCGATCTGAGCATGGTCCCTGTCACGGAAGCCGATGTAAAGCATCACATGCCAGTCGCCCTGCTTGACCACTTGACAGGCCGTCACCCGGTCCTTCTCCCAAGCGTTCTTCGCCTCGGGGCGGAAGATGGGGTTCTTCTCGTGCTTGATCCACTTCCGTCCGTCCTCGCTCGTGGCGTAGCCGATGGCGTTCGGTTCGTACTGCTCGCCGCCCGAATACCACATGCGATAGAATTTCTGCTTCTCGTCGTAAAGGACGTGCGGGCACATGATCGCCTCTCGCTCCCACGGCCGCTCCGGCGACAGCACGGGTTTATCGCTGTCCCGCTTCCAGTTCTTGCCGTCCTCACTCGTGGCATAGCCGATCCACGACTTTCCCTTGGCCTGGCCGGTGTACCACATCCGATACTGACCCGCGTGTTTGAGGATGACGGGGCGATTAATGTCCTCCTCCCAGCCGGACGATTTGTTGGGACCGAGGACGATGCTCGGCTCGCTCCAGCTGAAGCCATCCTTGCTCGTGACCAGAGCAATGCTCTTCTTGGGACGCCAGGAGAACCACATGCGATAGTGGTCATCCTCGCGAAGCACCAAGACGTCGAAGCAGGTGCCCAGCGAGCCGCCGAGGACCGGATTCCTCGGGTATTTCCGCCAGCCGGCCGCCGTCTCTGCTGGCGAGTTGTCTTTCTTGTCGGCCGCCAACAAGCAGGTGACCACCGAGAAGGTCAGGAGGAGACGCTTCATGTTGTCATACCCATTTTTGCAGTACTGGAAAAAGCACTGGTGCTCCTTTCGTCTCCCTATTGTGGCGATGGCGAGGTTGCGAGGCAACGGCCGATCGGCACGGACAAGGTTGACTCGACGGCGCAGAGACGAGGGGACGCGGGCAGCGTGTTTCCATGCAGTCAACGGTGCGGTTCCTTGAGGCAGCGTCACCGCAAAAAAACGGTTGGCCGCGATGCGCGTCGGAGCGCGTCGGGGCCAACCGAAGGGGTTTGTAGGATGCGTCTTAGTGATGGCCGACCGGCGTGTGATCGCCGGCTGTCGTCGCCGACGCTGACTCCTTCTCCGGCAGTGCTTGCTCCTCGCGCGGAATGCGCATCGCGTAGAACGAACGCCACACGAACACCAGCGAAATCAGCAGCATCACCACGCCCACGATCGGAGTGTAGTTCGAGGTGTTGTGCTCCGTGGCCGCCCGCCGAAGATGGATGGCAATCTCGACGGCCAAGAGGCCGAACAGCGTCGAGAACTTGATGATCGGATTCAGCGCCACCGACGTCGTGTCCTTGAACGGATCGCCGACGGTGTCGCCGACGACCGTGGCCGCGTGCAGCTGCGTGCCCTTCTCCTTCAGATCGACCTCGACGAGCTTCTTGGCGTTGTCCCAGGCGCCGCCGGCGTTGGCCATGTAGATCGCCTGGAACAAGCCGAACACCGCGATCGAGATCAGATAGGCCACGAAGAAGTTCGGATCAAAGAAGGCGAAGGCGAGCGTGACGGTCATCAGCGCGATGAAGATGTTCCACATGCCGCTCTGGGCGTACTGCGTGCAGATACGGACGACCGTCTTGGAATCCTCGATGTCGGCCTCCTTCTTGTCGAGGTTCATGTTCTTCTTGATGAACTCGACGGCCCGGTACGCGCCGGTAACGACCGCCTGCATCGAAGCGCCGGAGAACCAGAAGACGACGGCGCCGCCGCAGATGAAACCGAGCAGCACCGGCGCTTGCGTCAGCTCCAGGTGAAGAATGCCGGCCCGCGCCAGCAGCAGGATGATCGAGAAGATCATCGTCGTGGCGCCGACGACGGCGGTGCCGATCAGCACCGGCTTGGCCGTGGCCTTGAAGGTGTTGCCGGCCGAGTCGTTGGCCTCCAGGTAATGTTTGCCGCGCTCGAAATTCGGGGTGAAGCCGAAGTCGCGCTGGATCTCCTCGTGGATGCCGGGGATCTGCTCAGTCTGGGCCAACTCGAAGACGGACTGGGCGTTGTCGGTCACGGGTCCGTAGCTGTCCACGGCGATGTTGACCGGCCCCATGCACAAAAAGCCGAACGCCACCAGGCCGAACGCGAAAATGGAGCCGACCCCCACCAGCTTCGCCGGGTTGTCCGGATCGAGGTTCACCTTCATGACCTCGTCGAGTCCAAGCTGGCTGACGCCGAAGGCGCCGGCCATCAGGGCGGCGATGAGAATGCCCTTCCAGAAGGCGCTGAAGTTGCCGGCCACGATGCCGGACAGGATCGTCAGCGACGCGCCGCCCTCGCGCGACGCGGTGACGATCTCGTGGACGTGCTTGGAGTGCGAGCTGGTGAAGATCTTGGTGAACTCCGGGATCAGCACGGCGGCGAGGGTGCCGCAACTGATGATGGTGGCCAGCTGCCACCACAGATGCTCGGTCTTGGTGGCATCGACGCCCGGCACGGTCAGGCCGCGGATGAGCAGCCAGCTCATGAAGAACGACGTGCTGATGCACAGGATGGCCGCGATCCAGATGAGGCGCGTCAGCGGTTGCTCGAAATCGAACTCGGTGCGGCCGGCGTACTGCTTTTCCGAGATGGCCTGGTTGATGAAGTACGACACACCGGACATGAAGTCCATCAGGAAACGCATGGCGAAGATCCAGACAATCAGCATGGCCTGGATCTCGATGCTGGGAACGGCCAGGGTGATGAAGGCGATCAGGGCGACGCCGGTGACGCCGTAAGTCTCGAAGCCGTCGGCGGTGGGTCCGACCGAGTCGCCGGCGTTGTCGCCGGTGCAGTCGGCGATGACGCCGGGGTTGCGCGGGTCGTCTTCCTTGACCTTGAAGACGATCTTCATAAGATCGCTGCCGATGTCGGCGATCTTGGTGAAGATGCCGCCGGCGATGCGCAGGGCAGACGCCCCCAGCGATTCGCCGATGGCGAAGCCGAGGAAGCAGATACCGACGATCTGTCGCGGCACGAACAGCAAGATGACGACCATCATCACCAGCTCAAGCGAGATCAGGAACAGGCCGACCGACATGCCGGCCCGCAGTGGGATGTTGACGACGTCCCAGGGTTTGCCGCGCAGCGAGGCGAAGGCGGTGCGGCAGTTGGCGTAGGTGTTGACGCGGATGCCGTACCACGCCACGCTGTACGAACCCGCCATGCCGACGATGGCGAAGAGCAGGACGTACAGCACCTTCAGCGCCTGCGGGATCGGCTCCGGCGCGGCGATCTCCGTGATCGTCGCCCCATGCTTGTCCCACTGCTCCTTGGTGACTTGTTTGGAGAGCATCGAGACGAACTCGGCCTTTTCCGCGGGCGGCTCCTTCTCCAGCGGCCGCAGTTCCTTGAGTACATCGTCGGGGACACCCGCCAGGCGGAGTTCCTGCATCGTGCGGTCGGTCACCTGCAACTTCGTTTCCTCGCCGAAGCCGACGAGGTAATAAGTGATGGCGGCCCCGATGAGGACGAAGAGCCACAGCAGGAACTTGCCCTGCTGGATCAGGTACGTTTTGCAGGTGGCGTAGATGGTGTCGGCGACGCTGAGCATCGAGCGATGGGCGGGCAGCTGGTGGATCTGCCTGCGGAGAAACAGACTGATGCTGAGGGTGCCGACGATGACCCAGGCGCCCGCGAACAACAGCGTCCAGGCGCTGATACCGCTGTTGGGGTCGCCGGGCGTGGTAAAGAAGCGACCGTGGTCCAAATTCGGGATGGCGAGGTCGGCCTCGCTGGCCCGGACTGAAGTTGCCGACAGGAGCAGCAGCGCCAGCGCGCCGAGGACCATTTTCAGGCTCGACAGTCGCGGCCGTCGAGAGAAGTATTGTGCGAACATGAGCGGTGAAGTCTCCCTTGGAATGATTTCCTATCTTCGTCCAACCGGCCCCCGCTGGAGTCGAGTCGGGGTGAGTCGGCAAGCACGGTGGAACACGGTAAGGATAGGGGGCGCCGGCGGAGAAGTCTACCGAAGGGAGAAAATCTATGACCTGTAGCGATCGTGCCGGCCCGACGATACCATGACGACGTAGTCCGACTCCCCTCTCCCCCGCTTCGGGGGAGAGGGGTGGGGGTGAGGGGGAGCGGCGAGCAACAAAGGTTTGGCGCATGAACGGCACGCCCTTCCCCGTCTTCACGGTCGCCGATCTCCAGCGGATTTTGACGCGAACGGAGCCGGCCGCCCTGCTGATCGCGCCGCGCATCCTCCGCCGCGTCATCAAGCGCGACGGCGGCCTGACCGGGGCGGGCTTGCAGGTGCCGCATCGCAAGAGCTACGTCCTCGACCGCGATCGTCTCCTCCGCATCGCCGACCGCGCCGATCTGGGCGTCGAACCGGATCGCGACCTGCCGCCGGCGCTGCTGCTGTTCCCCCGTCCCGATGCGCAGCATGTGGCGAGGCGCGATCGGGAGACGACACTGCTCAAATACTGGCGCCTCCTCTTCCACGCTCGGGTTCACCTCGCCTTACGAGCCAGCCGCGCCGGCGACGGGTCCGCCGGTTGGATCCACGACCGCATCCGGCGGATCGGCCGGACCGAGTTCGACGAGGCGACGGCGGTGCTGCGGCAGGAGCATTTCCTGCTGCCGCCCGGAGACGTCCGCACGGTTTACGAGGAGTTCGCCGCCGTCTATTTGGAGCTGCGCTACTTCGCTCCGCACCAGTTGCCGGTGTACTTTCCGGCCTGCTCCGATTTCGCCTCGTTCGACGCGACGTTGGCCCTGGACGTGGACGCCGCCGCCTTGTTCGCCGCCACGCGCCTCGAAGGAGCCCCGGACCCTGTTCCCCCGGAGATCCCCGCGACGGAAGAGGAGCAGGAACTACCAGCCCGAAGCGCCAGCGAGG
Source organism: Gemmataceae bacterium (assembly GCA_036557825.1). Taxonomy (GTDB): domain Bacteria; phylum Planctomycetota; class Planctomycetia; order Gemmatales; family Gemmataceae; genus JAJPHU01. The sequence goes on along the minus strand of DATBGU010000050.1, from coordinate 27,413 downwards.
GCGGATCTATCCAGCCCTCGCTGGCGCTTCGGGCTGGTAATGAACCCAGGCGCTATCGTCGTTTGCTGAACCGCGCCGACCGCGCCGGCGCGCGTGGCAACCTGGTCCGCGCCGCCATCTTCCGCATGCGGGCGGTGTCCCTCGCGCCGCTCGGTCAGGCTAATCCCACGCGCGCCGCCGCGCGCCGCGACATCGAGCAATTCAGCGTCCGCTTGCAGAAGGCGCTTGCCTACTCCGACGAGGTCGCCGGCGAGTGGCGTCAAGCTCTGCTCGCTTTGCTGGAGCCGGCGGCGCTGGGCATCTGGCCCAGCGAGAGCCGGATGCTCTACGATTTGCAAAAGGTGTGTCTCGATCGGGAGCGGCCCATCTACGCCGTGGACCTCGTCGAGTGGTTCGCGACCTGGGGCCGCCGGCCGATCAAGCGGCTGCTGCCGTTCCAGGGCGCCGTCCTGATGGTCAAGCACCTGCGCCGCGCCCTGCACCGCCTGACCGCCGTCCGCATCGACGAGCCGATCCGCCGTCGTCTCCTTGTCCTGCTGATCGAGTCCAGCCATCGCTGCGAACACGGCCTGCGCGAGCGCCAGCGGCCGGTCGTCCGCGCCGCCCTGGAGCGCGTCGGCCTGGCGCCGCGCAACATCGCCGAGCAGGTGGCGCGCGACAAGGTCGTCGAGGAGCTGATCGACCGCGTGATCGAGCATGGCTTCCTCGGCATGGGCGATCTGCGCGACGCCGTCGCGCGCAACCGCCTGAAACTCCCTGACCTTACCGGAGAGGAGGAACCAGCCCGAAGCGCTAGCGAGGGCCGCCCTGGCCGGAGCTTCGGGCTGGTGAGGAGCATCGCCGGCGCTATCAAGACGTTCTTCCTGGGCGATCCGCTCCTCCGCGCCAATCGCCAGCTCGCCGCCGACCTCGACGGCGTGTATCATCGCGGCGAGATTTACTTGCGTTGGCTGCAACGCCTCACCGCCGCCGCCTTCGGCACCCGCATCGGCCGAATCCTGACGCTCTACGTCGCCCTGCCGTTCGGCTGCTCCCTCGCGCTGCTCAAGATGTGGGAGGAGGTGATGGACCTGCTTCCTCATGCCGAGCCGGAGGACGCCGAGTCGGTTGCGAAAGCTGCCGGACACATCAACCCCTACGCTTTCCTGGGACTGGGCCTGTTTTTTCTCGCCCTGTTCCACGTCGCGCCTTTCCGCCGCGCTCTGCTGTTCTCGTGTGTGAAACTGTGGCACGGCCTGCGCTGGCTGTTCGCCGACCTGCCCGCCTGGTTTCTGCGCCGGCCGTGGGTGGTGCGCCTCCTGCAAAGCCGGACGTGGCTGTTCTTCTACCAATTCATCTTCAAGCCGCTGCCCTGGGCCGCCCTTTGCACACTCGGACTCCTTTACTTCGGTATAAGCCCGACGCGGGCGCTGAGCGTCGGAGCCGGCGTCTTCCTCGCCGCCAGCTTTCTGCTGAACTCGCGCCTCGGCCGCTACGTCGAGGAGGTATGGACCGACAGCCTGGTCCGTACCTGGCAGCTGATTCGCGCCGACATCGTGCCCGGCCTCGTCCGCTGGGTGATCTATCTCTTCCGCCGTTTGCAGGAGGAGGTCGAACGCCTCATCTACACGGTGGACGAATGGCTGCGCTTCCGCCCCGGTGACAGCCGACTGTCACTCGTCGTCAAGCCCGCGCTCGGCCTGGCGTGGTTCTGTTTCACCTACGTTTTCCGCCTGATCTTTAACGTCTTCGTCGAGCCGACGTTCAACCCCATCAAGCACTTCCCCGTGGTGACGGTGACGGCCAAGCTGATCGTGCCGATCTATCGCGAGCTATATCTGTTTTTCTCCGCCCCCATCGAGCCGGTGCTGGGCAAGGCGCTGGGCGGCACCGTGGCGGCGACGTCCATCTTCCTCTTGCCCGGTCTGGCCGGCTTCCTGGTCTGGGAGTTCAAGGAGAACTGGCGTCTCTACCGCGCCAACCAATCGCCGACCTTGCAGCCGGAGATTGTCGGCCATCACGGCGAAACCGTGCTTCGTCTGATGCGTCCCGGCCTGCACTCCGGTACGCTGCCCAAGTTGTACGCCCGCCTGCGCCACGGCAAGGGCCGCTCGCCGCGCAAGCAGTACGAGGCGCTGCACCACCTCCGCGACCGCCTCCATCAGTTCCTCGAGCGCAACCTGCTCGCCGTCCTGGCCGGCAGCAAAAGCTGGGGGTGTTCCACGCCCCTGACGCCCGGCGAAATCAAGATCGCCACCGACCGCATCCGTCTCGAACTGCGCGGCTCAGCGTCGAGCGTCCACGTCGATTTCGAGGAGCATGGCGGTTGGCTGGTCGCGGGACTCACCTGTCTCGGGGACTGCGGCCAGACGTGGCTGGGCCGTCTGACGCCGGAGCAGCGAACGGTCTTCCGCGACGCTCTAGCCGGCTTCTACAAACTGGCCGGCGTCGATGTGGTGCGCGAACAGATCGAGGCGTTGCTGCCGGCCGGCGCGGCCTACGATCTGACCGCGGAAGGACTGGTCGTCTGGCCGGTCCTCGACGGCGAGAGGGAGGTGGTCTACGACCTCGACGACGGCGGCGAGTTGTCGCCGCGCCCGCACGGAACTCCGCCGCCGATGTCTCTGCCGATACTCACGGCGGACGCGGCGCTCTTTTCGGCGACGCCGATCTACTGGGCGGACTGGGTGCGGATGTGGCAACTCGATCACGACGGCAAGGGACACGCGCCGCTGTTACCTCCACGAGTGCGATTGTTGCCGGATCTCGAACGTCCGACGTCTGTTGTTGGGATAGCATCGTCCGAACATCTCCCTCCCCCGGAGTAAGACCCCATGTTGCCTCGCCTTCGCCGCTCGCTCTCCCTGATCGCCTTGTTCGGTGCGCTCGCCGCGCCGATCGCGCAGGCGCAGCCTCCCGGCAAGGAACGTCCGCCGATCACCGGCAAATCCGTCCCCCGTCTGCAACCCCTCGATGCGTTGATGCTGGAGTTCCTCCGCGACTACAACGTCCCCGGCGCTTCGCTGGCGATCGCGGTCGAGGGCCGTCTGGTCTTCGCGCGCGGCTACGGCTGGGCCGATGTGGAGAACAAAAAGCCGGTTCGTCCTGGCTCGCGTTTCAATCTCGCCAGTTGCAGCAAGCCTATCACCGCCGCCGCCGTCCTGAAGTTGGTGGACCAGGGCAAGCTCCGCCTCGATGACAAGGTCTTCGCGCTTCTGGACGACCTGAAGCCGCTGGCCGGGATGAAGCGCGATCCTCGCCTTCGCGCCGTCACCATCCGGCAGATGCTGCACCACGCCAGCGGCCTCGTCCGAGATCGCGGTCCTATTCCGGGAATCGCGCGCCGTCTCCGGGTCGAACTGCCGATCACCCTCTCGCAGGCGGCGGCCTTCAACCTCGGCAAACCGCTTCAGTTCGACCCCGGCACTGAGGCGAAATATTCCAATCTCGGCTTCCTGGTGCTGCGCCTGGTGGTCGAGCGCGCCTCCGGCCAGGATTACGAGACGTTCACCGCCCAGCGCGTTCTCCAACCGATGGGCGTTCCGGGCGCCCACCTGGACCGGATGGAGGGGTATCGACCGCGCGAGGTCCATCGCTACGGCGTGGGCGGCAAGCGCCTCGCGGGAGGACACGGCGAGTTGAAGGGCGGCGGTTCTTGGGTGCTGTCCACAGTGGACATGATGCGCTTCATGACCTCTCTGGACGGCACGCGCGGCGAGCGCGTCCTGTCGAAGCGCGCCTATCAGCAGATGCTCGCGCCGCTGCCGTCGTTGGGCAAGAAGGCCGACGAACGGCACAACGGCCTGGGCTGGGACATCGTCGAGCGCTCCTCGGCGGGAACGCTGTACTCCAAGAACGGCGGCGTCGCCGGCATCGCCACCTGGGTGGAGCATTTGCCCAGCGGCGTCAGCTGGGCGGTCTTTTTCAACGGCAACCTCAAGAGCGCGAGCGAGAAGGACGACGAACGCCCGCGCAAGCCCGCCGTCAAGAAACCCTGGCCGCGTCTCCGCGCGGCCATCGAGAAGATCGACAACTGGCCGGCGCACGATCTGTTTGAATCGGAGTGATTCCGTGTCGATTACTCGACCCGGTTTCTCAGACATCCTATGTCCGTTATGTCGATGGCGATCTCGTCGCCGCGTTCCAGCGTGAAGTGGTCCGGCGGCACGATGCCGGTGCCGGTCAGCAGAATGACGCCAGCGGGAAAAGTGTTGTCTCGCCCCAGCCACGATACGAGATCCTCGAACGAGCGCTTCATCGCTGCCAGGCTGGTCGAGCCGTCGAACGCCACGCTGCCGCCGCGCGTGATGGTCAAGCGAATGGCGACGCGCTCGGCGGGCGGCAGAGCGCCGGCCAGCGTGACGACCGGACCCAGCGCGCACGAGCCGTCGTACAGCTTCGCCTGCGGCAAATACAACGGATTCTCGCCCTCGATGTCGCGCGAACTCATGTCGTTGCCGATCGTGTAGCCGACGATCTTCAGCGCCGGCGATACGACGAGGGCCAGTTCCGGCTCCGGCACGTTCCAGCGACTATCGCCGCGGATGCGCACCGCTGCTCCCGGCCCGACGACGCGCCGCGGCGTCGCCTTGAGAAACAATTCCGGTCGCTCGGCGTTGTACACGAGATCGTAGAACCGCGCCGCCCCGGCCGACTCGCGCTCGCGCGCTTCGCGGCTGCGCTTGTAGGTGACGCCCGCCGCCCACACTTCCTGTTCGTCCAGCGGCGGCAACAGTTGAACGCTGTCCAGCGCCACCCCTGTGGCACTCGCATCGAGACGCGACGCGATCAGCGACGCCGGATCGTCGGCGTGAAGCAAGTCGCTGAGCGTGTTTGGTCCGCCCGCCCCTTCTCGGCGAAGGAAGCGCACTCGTCCCTCGCCGACAATCCCAATTTCGATTTCGCCTGTCGTTCGGCGCACCTTACACAATTGCATGATCGCTCCTCGGAGACACTCTTTGACGGACCGACTAGCCCGGGTCGCCGGCGACGGGTGAATGCGCCCGTCGCCGGCGACCCGGGCTTGTAAGACCGCTCGTATCTATTTCCGCTTCTGTTCAAACAGCCACTTCATCATCTCCGCATCCTTGTACGCCGGCACCCAGGAAGCGTGCCCTTCCTCCGGATACTCCGTGTACTTCGGATGTCCGCCCGCCTTCTCGATCGCCGCGATCATGTTGCGCGAGCGGCTGACCTTCACGGCCCCGTCCTTCGTTCCGTGAAACGCCCAGATCGGTGTGCGAGCGATCTTCGCCGCCTGCGTCTCGTCGCCGCCGCCGCAGATCGGCACCGCCGCCGCGAACAGATCCGGCTTCCGCTGAATCAAATCCCAGGTGCCGAAGCCGCCCATCGACAGGCCGGTGACGTAAAGGCGCTTCGCGTCGATGCTGTATTCTTTTTGCAGCGCCGCGATCAATTCCAGGACCAGCGTCTCCGACGGCGATGGCTCGGCCGGCATACGATGCGACGCGGCGCCCCAGTCCACCTCGACCCACTTCTTGCCCTCCGGGCACTGCGGAGCGATGAGAAAACACGGATATTTCTTGCGGTTCTCGTCCTTGGCGAACTCGGCGACGCCGTGGATGAGTTGCTTTTCGTTGTCGCTGCCGCGCTCCCCGGCGCCGTGCAGGAACACGACCAAGGGGTAACTTTTTTTCGCGTCGTAGTCGTCCGGCTTAAGCAGGCGATACGGCAGTTTGCCCCCCTTCTCGCCGGTGAAGGTCCGCTTGTCGAGCAAGGTCTTCCACTCCTTCTTTGCTTGCCGCGCCCACAGCGTATGCGGCGATAACATCACGACGGCGATTCCCACAATCAGAAGTCGGTTCATGGCGCCCTCCCAGAAAAAGGATTGTAGGTTCATCCTTCCAGCGGCCCGGCGGCGGATTCGTCGGGACAGCCGGCGTCGAGATACGCCTGCAAGAGAATCTGCGCCGCCACGCGATCGCGACGAGCCTTGCGCTTCTTGTGCGTCAGCCCCGCCTGCCACAGCGCCGACTCGGCCTCCACCGTGCTGAAACGCTCGTCCCACAACGCCACCGGCAACCCCGTCGTCCCGGCCAACCACGCTCCGAAGGCGCGGCACTCGACTGCCTTCTGTCCCTCGCGTCCGTCGAGGTGGACCGGGAGGCCGACGACGAAACCGGCGATTTCCTCCGCGGCCGCCAGGGCACGGAAATACTCGGCATCTCGTTCTCGGCCGCGCCGTTCGTACACCGCGAGCGGCGACGCCAAACGGCGCTCCGGATCGCTGACAGCCAGGCCGATGCGGACGGACCCGTAGTCCACACCGAGCAGACGGGCGGACGCGCTCACAGGTATTTTTCCAGCCCTTTCTTTTTCAGCAGTTCGACGAGTTGCTTGACGGTGCCTTCATCGCGGCGATGGGCCACCAGAGTGGCGTCGCCGTCCTGCACGATCACCAGATCCTCCACGCCAATTGTCGTGATGAGTTTCCCGACCTCGCCGACAAGGATGCAATGCTTCGTGTTCAATCCGCAGTGCGTGGCGAGGACCGTATTGTGTTCGGCATCCTGTGGGTTCATGCGTTCCAGCGCCAGCCAACTGCCGACGTCGTCCCAGCGATAGGGAGCCTTCACGACCAGTACCTCACGGGCGTGCTCCATGACCGCGTAGTCGATGCTGATTTTCGGCATCGCCTCGTATTCCTGACGAAGCACCGCGTCGCGGCGCGGCGTGTCCCAGGCGTCGGCAACGCGACGCACGGCGTCGTGCAGTTTCGGCTGTTGTCGCCGCAGTTCTTCCAGCACTGTGTTCGCCCGCCAGACGAAGATGCCGCTGTTCCAATAATACTCACCGGAAACGACAAAGCGCTCGGCGCGATCGGCGGGCGGCTTCTCCTCGAACTTCCGGACGCGGAACACGCTGACGCCCTGTCGCTGCCCGGCTTCCGGCCCTCGTTGAATATAGCCGTAGCCGGTGGAGGGGAACGTCGGCGGAATGCCGAACGTGATGAGAGCGGAAATATGCTCCTCGGCCATCTGGGCGGCGACCCGCGCCGCGCGCTCGAACTCGCGCACCGGCTCGATGACGTGATCGGCCGGCGTCACCAACATGACCGCCGACGGATCGCTCCGCGCGATCAGGGCCGCTCCCAGGCCAATACAGGGAGCCGTATCGCGTCCGCACGGTTCACCGACGATGTGATCGCCCGGCAGCTGCGGCAGTTGCCGGCCCGTCTCCTCCTGATAGGTCCGTCCGGTGATAACCCAGGCGTGATCGGCCGGCAGCAGCCCCTCGATACGGTCCATCGCTTGCTGCAACAGCGTGCGTTCGCCGCCCAGCGCGAGGAATTGTTTCGGTCGCTGCTGACGGCTGCGCGGCCAGAACCGCGTGCCACCGCCGCCCGCCATAATCATCGCGTGAAGCATTCCTTGCCCTCCGAAAAGAGCTAACCACAGAGTCACAGAGAACACAGAGAAAAACACAGAAAAAAAGAATAAAGAGACATGGAAAAGCACTATTGTTTGCTATTGTTGTATTTCTTCTGCTCTGTGTTTTCTTCTCTGTGTTCTCTGTGACTCTGTGGTTAGTTTTTGTCTAACCAAAATACGTTGGTTCGTTGATCCGTTTGCCGTGCTCGACGCGGAGCGCCAATTCGTCGGCGTCTAGCGCGAGCAGGGGGCTGATTTCCAACAGGAGCGCTGGTTCGCCGTTCGCCGTGCGCGGCACCTCGACGCCGGCGCGGTCGAGCCAGTCGGCGGCGAGGTTCGACAGCGCCGCCTCGACGGTCTTCGGCGAATCGGCCCCGTCCGCGTTTTTCAGTGGGGCGAACTCCTCGCGGTGCGAGGTCTCCAGCACCAGCCAACGATCGGCCAACGGCAGTACATCGAAGATGAAACGCTCGAACTTCAGGGCGTTCTCCTTCTGCGGCTGCACGGTTTGGCCCTTGTCATCGAGATACGGCACCTTCTTGCGCGCGATATGAAACGGCAGCAGTCCGGCGCCTTCGGTCACGCGGGTCAGGAAAGCCACATCGAAAATGTGGATCGCCGGGCTGCCGGCCCACAGGCGCAGCCGGCCGTTCGGATCGGTTTCGTGGGCGAGGCTGTCGGGCAGGTCGGAATATTCGATCATGGTGCAGCGGCCATCGACCAGCACGAGGTTGCCGAGCCGGTCCTTCGGTCCCTGCTTGGGCACGATTTTCGACGATGCCTCGGCGCGCTGGGCGATGTGCCGGCCCAGGAAGATCGGATCGGCCACCTTCACCAGCGGATTATCGACCTGGAAGTAGAACAGGTGGCGGATGCCGCGCTGCCGCAGACGGGCGAGCAGACCGCTTTTCGCCAGGGCGGTCAGCGTCCCGCCGTGCCCATCGGGTCCAAGAAACAGCCGGCCCGGTCCTTCCCGAAGTAACTTGCCCGTCTCCAAATCGAGGGCGGGCATGGTGCCCTGACAGAAGAAAAACAACTCCTCCTTCGGGAATCTGAAATATCGCTGTTGCTCGAAGAACTCCCGTGTCTCGGCATCGGTGGCCGGGCTGGTCATGACGAGAAAGGGCGGCTGTTTGCCGTAGCGACGACCGAGAGCCAACACTTTTTCGGCGTGAATCTGAAAGAGGCTTTTGCGGCTGACCGGCCCCACCGCGAACATGCCCTTGGGGTGATCGAAACCGAGCCGGCTGCCCTGCCCGCCGGCGACGATAAGAACGGCCACCTCGCCGCGCCGCAGCGCTTCCTCGCCTTCCGTACGCATGGCGGCGTTGTCCGGCGCGTCGGCCGGCACAATCGACAGCGGCTTGATGCGCGACGTGTCGGGAACCTGATAGGTCCGCTCGCGTTCGGCGTAGAGTTGGGCCAGTCGTTCGAGGTCGATGGCCTGGAGTTGTTCGATCAGATCTCGGCGCTCGGCGTCGTTGAGCCGATCCCAAAAGGCCAGCACGTGCTCCTGCCGGTGGCGCTGTAGTTGCTGCCGCAGGTCGTCGGGTACGGTCATTGAGGGCGCTGCCATCTGGATCTCTCGCGAAAAACTAAAACTCGAAAGACAAACCATCGTAGGCGAGCCGCACGTTGGGCGGCAACGTGCGGTTGACCGTCTCGTGCTCCATCTCGTGACTCATGTGCGTCAGGTAGGCGCGCTCCGGCTCGAACTGCCGTATGACATCGAGGGCCTGTTCCAGCCCGAAGTGGGCGGGATGCGGTTTGAAGCGCAGGGCGTCGAGCACCAGCACCCGCAGGCCTTCCAGGCGCGGCCAGCTCTCGCGCGGGATCTGGCTGACGTCGGTGCAATAAGCGACATCGCCGATCCGAAAACCCAGCACGTCGAAATGGGCGTGGATGAGAGGGATCGGCGTCACACGTTGGCCGAGGACGAAAAACGGTTCGGCGTCGATGCGCTCGAAGCAGAGCTTGGGAATCATGCCGGCGGGCAGCGAGTCGGCCTCCGGTCCGAAGGCGTAGGCGAAGGCGGTGCGGATCTTGCCCTCGACCTCGGCGGTGCAGTACAGCGGGATGGGACCGCCCAGTGCGCGGGCCAGCGGCCGCAGGTCGTCGAGTCCGAACAGGTGGTCGGCGTGGTAGTGCGTGTACAGCGTGGCGTGGATGAGGCGCACATTTTCGCGGAGCAATTGCAGGCGCAGCTCCGGCGACGTGTCGATGAGCAGGTTGCCCTGGGGCGTGCGAATGAGCGCGGAGCAGCGATAACGGTGATTGTGTGGGTCGGCCGACCGGCAGACGGCGCAGTCGCAACCGATCATGGGCACCCCAACCGAGGTGCCGGTGCCGAGGAAGGTGAAGGTACGCGCTTCCGCCATCACGTTCTCATACGGGCCTCGTCCTCTCGCGGCGGTCCCTACCCTGGGACCATTCCGAAGAGAGATTCATTCTAGCAAATCGAGGACCGTACAGAACCGCAGTCTTTCCACCCCACGGCACCGGCATCCGAGGATATGACGCTCTCCTATTTCTGTCGTTCGACGATCACAACCGCATGTAAGCCATCTTCGAGAAAAGTCAAGCTGGCGGTCAAGCCGCCGAAGTGTTGCAGCATTTTTCCAGGTCCGGTCGCATTGCTGGCGGCGAGCGGCTGCTTCTGCTCGCCGGCGGTGCCGTGGACGCTGCACGAACAGGACCGTCCGTCCGCCGCCAGCACGTAACGACCGCCTTCGGGACAGAAGAAATGCACGCCGTACATCCCATCGGCGAGTCGTCGCATCTCTTCGTTCAGGGCGTCTCCCTCGCGCGGCGGTCTGTTCTCGGCCGCGGCCATGACGGCCCGGCCGGCGCTGGCGAGCGGGCCGAGGTTGCGCAGACACGCTTGCCGATTGTTCTCCGCCCAGCCGAGGCGATAATCGGCGAGTACCTGATTCCAATTCCGCGCTCGCAGCCGGACGAGCGCGTTAGCCGTCGTGTCCGGCTCCGGCTTGCCTTCGTCTTTGCCCTCGGCTTCGACGAGATCCTTGAGGATGTCCGGTTTGCTGGCCACGTACAGCCCCTTGCCGATCCGCGCCCAGTGCAGCCGCCACTTCACGATTTCCAGACGGAAGGTGTAGCTCCACATGGGCACGCCCGGCTTGAGTTCCGATTTGAAAAAGTCTTCCGTTAACGCAAACCAGCCTCCCTTCGGCGCCTTGCGTGCCCGCTCGGTCAGCGCTTTTTCAAATGCGGCCAAAGCGCGATCGACAACCTTGGCGTCCCGCACAGGGAAGGACAGATAGACCGGCGCGTTGAAAGATGCCAGGAGATAACCGATCCGAAAGTCTGCATTATTTAGGCTCATGCCATTGACGTTGCCGACGCCGAGGAACGAGTTGAGCGACTGCATCAAATCGAGGTCGAACGCTGGGGCGCTATCATAGACGTGCAAGCCGACCTGATCGCCCAGCCCGCGTGAAACCAGATCTTTATCGAGCGGAAACGGCAGCCAACCGTCCACGTTCAGTTCCTTGAGCACGGCGTCCTTGTCAATGCGCGCCGCGATGCTGGCAATGTTCCGCTTCGGCACCGGCAGGGCGTCGAGCGGTTCCGGTTTGCCGCGCAGCGCTCGTTCCAAGCCGGTGTAGATCGAGTTGTTGATGAGCGGCAGGACGATCGTTTCCAGCCGATAGCGCTCCGGCGTCACCTGGATGCGCAGGGCGATGGGATCGAAGTACGAACGCCAATAATTGTTGTACTCGCCGCGAAAACGCTCGTACTCCTTGGCCTCATCGGGATAGACCCAGGCCAGCGGCGTCTCGCAGCAGGGCACGAGCCGATCAGCGTGTCCGTGATGCGAGCAGACGCCGTGCAGGCCGTCGGCCGAGAGCGTGTAGGTGCCGCCGTCCATGCAAACGAGGTCGTCCTTGTTGAATGTACCGGGACAGCACTCGGCCCGTTCCAGGTCCGCCAGCCACTTCGGAGCCTGGCCGTACTCGGTGCGATACATCAGGGCGGCGTGGCCGATCATGCGCAGATGATTGCAGCAGGTTATACGGCGCCGCTCGGTCAGCTTGAGTGTGGGACCGACAAGGTGACGGATAAACGGATCGGACAGGTAGATGAAACCGTCCTCCTCCTTCGCCCCGCGCGGCATCAGCGTGCGGATGTAGGCGAACTCCGTGCTGTCGCCGAGACGATGGACCGGCTTGCCGTCGAGCGACTTGCCCTTGATCGTTTCCAGCACGCGCTGCAAGCCCGTCTTCGAGTTGCTGCGCACGTGCAACCCCGGCTCCGGGTAGGCGCTGAAAACGTGGAGGTCGCGCTCCGGAGTGCTGACGTGGACGTAGGGAACACCGAGATACTCGCCCTCGCGCCGCTTGGCATCACGCCGCGCCTTGATCGCTTCCTCAAGGAAGCCGTCCATGCGCTTGCGCAGCACGTCGGCTTGCTTGGCGCGGAAGAGCAGGGTCACATCGCTGCCTTCGGCGGCGAACAGATCGCTGCCGGTCAGCGCCACCTCCTCGACGACCGTATCGTAGAACGGCCGCAGCAGGCGATTGGTTTTGAGGACGAGCTGCCGGCGCAGACGTTCGCCGACCTGCTGGGTGCGCGCGTCGCGGCGGGCCTGGTTGAACAGATGCAGGCTCCACAGATCGCCGCTCTCCAGCACATCGAGCATCTTGTTGAGCGAACGAAACTCGACGAAATAAAAGTCCTCCGGCACCATGCGGGAAAGCGCCGAAATGTCGGGTTTCTTGTCGCCGAGCATCTCCTTCCAGGGGTGGCTCTTGATTTGCGGGCCGCGAAGTCTGGCGATGTCGATGATCTCGCGTCGAGTCGGTTCCTCACCGGGACGAAGGGTGGAGGGCACGCGCATGCGGTCGAGTTGCAGGCTCTCCTGCACGGCGAGGGCGCCCGTGAAAATGCTGAATAGATCGACTCGTTCGCGCGGCGTGACGGGCGCGATGCGTTCGACCTCGGTGACGGTGCGTTGCAGGCGGTCCTCGCGGCGAGCCAGTTGCAGGGAGACGTATTGCAGGTACGGATCGTGCGGATAGAGTTTCAGTTGGGCCAGCGCCTCCTCGCGCGTCCAGGCATGTTTGCTCGGAGCAGGCAACTTGTCGGCCGTGGCAGCCCTGGGCGCTTGCGGCGCGAACGCGAACAGGGGCAAGACGCCGAGCAGGGCCAGCAGGGCGAAACGGACGCGAAAGGGAGTGAGTTGGATCGTCATGCGAGGGCCTCCGTGAAGGGCGAGGGCGTCGGGTCCGAGGTATCGTGCATTACCCGCGTTCGCGCCGTGCGGTTTCAGGAGATTGTTGATGCAGTCGTTGCGACCGCTGGGCGATCAAGCCGTGCTGGCGTCCTTCTCCGTCGAGAGCGACGCGACGCGCTGGGCCGCCGCCGTGCGCCGCCTCGCGCCGGTGTGGCTCGTCGAGGTCGTCCAGGCGTACAGCACCGTCGCCGTCTACTTCGATCTTGATAAGGCGACGCTCGCCGACGTCACGCGGACGCTGGATGCGCTCACGCGCGCGGGCGTGCCGGACATCGCGGCGGAATCGCGCGTGCATCACATTCCCTGCTGCTACGAGTTGCAACTCGACCTGCCGCACGTCGCCGAGGCGACCGGACTGACGGGCGAAGAGGTGGTCCGTCTGCACCTTGCCGGCGAGTACACGGTTTACGCCATCGGCTTCTGTCCCGGCTTCCCCTATCTCGGTTATCTGCCGGCGCCTCTGTGCGGCGTGCCGCGGCTGCCGTCGCCGCGCCTTCGCGTCGAGCCGGGCAGCGTCGGCCTGACGGGTCGGCAGACCGGCATCTACACCGAGGCGCGGCCGGGCGGCTGGAACCTCATCGGACGCACGCCGCTGGAACTCGTCCACGTTGCCGACGGGTATTTCCCCCTGCGCACCGGCGACTGCGTGCGCTTCGTGCGCATCGACGAGACGACCTTCCGCCGGCTGCAAGGACAGCGATTGTGAGTCCGAGATCGTTACACATATGTTACAGAGCCTTTCGGTTGTAACGCTCGCCTTCGTTCTTCTATTCTCCAGGGCGACCATTCCGGTGCCTCTACTGTCGCATCCTTGTGGATGTTTCGCATCACATCTCTCAGACAGGAGGAATCCTCGTGGCAACTCTCGTTCGCAGATCGGCCGTTCCGCTGTTCGTTATGGGGCTTGCTTTCGTCATCGCCGCCGAGCCGCCGCAAAAGCCGGCGACGGACAGGGTCCGCGACAAGCCGGCTGTCTCCTATCGTTTGTCCGGGCCGTACACCCACGACAATCTGACCATCTTTCTCATCCACGGCGACGACCAGATCAAGAACAACGACATCCTCACCCTCGACGAAGCGCTGAAACAAAAGAAGGTCGTCGTGCATGAGACAAAGAACGTCAATCAATTGGCTATCGAGAACGTGTCCACCGACGAGGTATTCGTACAGGCCGGCGACATCGTCCGCGGCGGGCAACAGGACCGCACCATCGCCTTCGACATGATCGTGCCGCCGAAGTCCGGCAAAGTTCCGCTCGGCGCGTTCTGCGTCGAGTCCGGCCGCTGGACGCAGCGCGGCAAGGAGGGCCATTTGTCCTTCAGCGCCTCGACCAACCAACTTGCCAGCAACGGGCTCAAACTGGCGGCCCGCAAGGGCGCATCGCAAAAAGATGTCTGGGACAAAGTCTCCAAGGCCCAGATGGATTTGAAAAAGAGCGTCAAGGACGAGGTGCAGGCGGGTGAATCGAAGTCGAGCCTGGAATTGACGCTGGAACACAAGAAGGTCGTCGAGGCGGTGCGTGCCTACCAGCTGAAACTGCAATTCAGCCCCCAGTGCAAGAAAGATGTGATCGGCTATGCCGTGGTCATCAACGGCAAGGTCAACAATGCCGACGTGTACGCCTCCAGCGCTCTGTTCACAAAATTGTGGCTGAAACTGCTCAAGGCCAGCGCTGTCGAAGCCCTCGCGGCGAAGAACGACAAGAAGTTCGAGCCGGTGAAGGTGGAAACGGTCGAGGCGTTCCTCGCCGCCGCCGAGAAGGGCAAGAAGTCGGAAAAGAAGATCACCGACCGTCTGCGGCAGATCGAACAGGAGAACGACAAGAGCATCCTGTTCGAGACGTGCGATCGCGACAAGAAGGATGTCTTGCTGCGCCGCAGCTACATCGCCAAGTAGCCCGATGTCATCGCGGCGAGCGACGGCCGCGACAGTATTGCAGATAGAGCTGTTCCATCGTCGTCAGATGCACGCCGGCCTTCAGCGGGTTGGCCGGCGTGTAATTGACCGTGCGCACCAGACAGCGGCCGGTTTCGTCCACGTCGAGCAGATTGATGCAGCCGGCCTCCTGTTCCAGCGCTCCCAGGCCGGCAAGCCCACCGTGCAGCACCCAACTCAGCAGGACGCGATTGACGACGCCGTGAGCGACGATCAGCAGGTGACGCCAACCCCTCTCGACCAAGAGCGCCTGAAGGCACGGCACGACGCGATCGCGCAGCGAGCCGAACGTCTCTCCGGCGAGAAAGCGCGTCGTCTCGTCCACATTCGCGGTCAAAGCGCTCCGAAAAAGGCGCTCCACCTCTTGCTCGGTCGCCGCCGCCCATTCGCGGAGTCGGCCGGTCTCAATCTCGCGCAGGTCGGGACGGCTTTCGATGGGTAGCGATCGGGAGGCGAGGACGAGGGAGGCCGTCTCCGTGCTGCGCGGCAGACCGCTGCTGACGGCGCGGTCGAGCGGCACGTCGGCGAGGGCGCGGGCGGCCGCCTCCGCCTGCCGCCGGCCCTCCGCGTTGAGCGATACACCTTCGGGACGGAAAGCCCTTCCCTGCGGATCGAAGTAATCCACCTCACCGTGCCGCATCAGGTAGATACGGCGGCGATGCTCCACGCCCCATTTTTCCGTTGCGTTTTCACTCATGGTCTGCCCACGATCCTGTCATGCGGCGGGGATGTGCCCTGCCGGTCCTCAAGGATGGTTGCCTTCCATGACCACGTTACCGGATTTCACGCCGCGGCTGGAAGCATTTCTGTCCGAACAAACGCATGCGCCGGTGCGGATCGTGCAAGCTCGCCAGTTGACCGGCGGCGCCAGCCGGGACACCTGGGCGGTGGAAATCGAGGTCGCGGAGGGCACGTTCGCCGGCCGGCACGCTCTCGTGCTGCGCCGCGATCTGGGCGGCACAATCGCCGAGACGGCGCTCAGCCGCGAGCAGGAATTTCGTCTGCTGGAGGTCGCCCATGCCGCCGGCGTGCGGGTGCCGCGCCCTTATTGGCTCTGCGCGGATGCCGGAGCGCTCGGCGTGCCGTTCTTCCTCATGGGCCGGCTGGAGGGCGAATCGGTCGGTCGGCGGATCGTGCGTGAGCCGAGTTTGACCGAGGCGCGACGGCGATTGCCGCGACAAATGGCGGAGCAACTCGCGCGCATTCATCGACTTCCCTTCGACGATCCGCGCCTCGCATTCCTCCCGCGTCCGGCACGGGGGCAATCGCCGGCACGAACGGCGGTGGACAATGCCGAGTGCCAGCTTCGAGGTCTGGGTGAACCGCATCCGGTCCTAGAGCTTGCTATCCGCTGGCTGCGCGAGCGCGCCCCAGAGTGCCGCGAACCCGTGCTGATTCACGGCGATTTCCGCATCGGCAATCTGATGGTCGGGCTGGAGGGATTGATCGGTGTCTTCGATTGGGAGTTCGCGCACGTCGGCGATCCGGCGGAGGATCTCGCCTGGCCGTGCGTGCGCTCCTGGCGCTTCGGACAGGATGCGTTGCGGCTGGGCGGCATCGGTTCGACGGATGAATTCCTGCACGTTTATGAGCAGCTCAGCGGCCGAACGATCGATCGCCGCGCACTGCATTACTGGGAGGTGTTCGGCAATCTGCGCTGGGCGGTCGGCTGCATCGCCCAGGCCAATCGCCATCTGTCCGGCCAGGCCGCGAGCATTGAGTTGGCCAGCCTCGGCCGGCGCACGGCGGAGATGGAACTGGAACTGCTGGAGTCGATCGAGGCGGAGGAAACGCCATCGGAGGACGTATGAACGATCGACCGACCGCGGCGGAGTTGGTGGAGGGCGTGCGGCGTTTTTTGGAGGCGGACCTGCTGCCGACTCTGACCGATCCGCGCCTGCGTTTCCAAACGCTGATCGCGGCGAACGTGCTGGCCATCGCCGGACGGGAGTTGTCCTCCGAGGAAGATTTGCTGCGAGAGGAGCATGAATTGCTGACGGCGATCCTGGCGAAGACCGACCCTCCACCCCAGCGGCTCGCGGAGCTGCGTGAGGCGGTGCGTGAGGCCAACCGGCAGTTATGCGAGCGAATCCGCGGCGGCGACTTCGAGGGTGCGGAGCGCTTCCGCGCTCTCGCGGCGATGCTGCGCCGGCTCGTCGTTCGCAAGCTGGAGGTTGCCAATCCGCGTTATCTCGCCGGAGCGGTCAAGCCACGCTGACGTGGTCCTCGCGGTGCGGCACGGCCACATCGCCGAAACCGAATCGTCGCAGATCGGCGGCCAGCGCCTCGGCCTGCGGCGGCTCGCCGTGAACGAGGCGAATCTTGCCCGTCTCGCCCAGGGCAGGACCGAGCAAGGCGAGGAAGTCGTCGGCGTCGGCGTGGCCGGAAAAACCGTTGATCGAGAAGACCTCGGCCCACTTGTTCCAGTTGCGGCCGTGGATGCGCACCGTCGGCCGCAGTTGCAGCAGTTGCGCCCCCAGCGACTGCGGCGCCTGGTAGCTGACCAGCACGATACTGGTGCGCGGGTCGTCGAGATGCAGGCGGAGGTGCTGCATAATACGGCCGCCCTCGCACATGCCGCCGGAAGCGACGAGAACGCACGGCTCGGCCATCATGCTGACCTCGCGCGCCTCTTCCGGCGAGCGGAAGTAATGCAGCGGCGGCAGCCCGGCGGCGGGCAGCGACTCGAACGCCTCGACGTGGTGCTGGTACACCTTCGCGATCTCGGCGGCCAACGGGCTATCGACGTAGATCGGCAGCCGCGGCAGTACGCCGTCGCGCATCCAGCGCTGGAGGAAGTGCAGCACGAGCTGCGTGCGGCCGAGACTGAAGGCGGGGATCAGCACCTTGCCGCCGCGCGCCATCGTGGTGCGGACGACCTGGCTCATCTTCGCGGCCATGACTTCCAGCGTATCGTGCCGCCGGCCGCCGTAGGTGCTTTCGCAGATGATGAGGTCGGCAGCGGGCACCGGCGACGGCGGACGCAAAAACGGCAAACCGCGCCGGCCCAGATCGCCGGTGAACGTCAGCCGTCGCGTCCGCCCCTCCTGGTGGAAGGTCAGCAAGGTGATGGCCGAGCCGAGAATGTGCCCCGCGTCGAGGAAGCGCAGCTGAATCTCGTCCCTGATGGCGAAATCGGTGTCGTAGGGAACGGGGATACATTGCTCGACGGTTCGCAAGGCGTCGCCCCGCGTGTAAAGCGGCGTCTCGGTGGTTCGCGGTTTCTCAACGATGCCGGCGACGGCGGCGTCCTCTTCGTGGATGCGGCCGGCGTCGGCCAGCATGATCGCCGTCAAATCGCGAGTGGCCGGAGTGCAGTAGATGGGACCGTGGAAGCCTTGACGGATCAGGTTGGGCAGGTTGCCGCAGTGATCGACGTGGGCGTGGCTGAGGACGACCGCATCCACCGTCGCGGGGTCGAAAGGGAAGCGCTGGTTGCGTTGCCGTGCCTCATCGCGCCGGCCGCGCATCAGGCCGCAATCGAGCAGCAGACGACGCGAGCCGACTTCGACCAGATGCATGGAGCCAGTCACCGATTGAGCGGCCCCCCAGAATGTCACGAGCGGTTCGGTCATGCGCATCGTAGAATACGTTATCATGTCTGTATTCTACAAGATCGAGACAAGGGGCGCCGTTTGCGGCTGTGAGCCATGAGAGCCTGGATTGTCACCGTCTTCGCCCTGCTGATGGGAACGCCGGCGCTGGCGGCGGCGCCGGATACGGACTCGATCAAAGCGATCCTCGGCGCGGCGCGCGACGCCTGGCACGCTCCGGGCATCGCCGCCGCCGTGGTCCGCGACGACAAGGTGTTCTATCTCGGCGGCGTCGGCGTGCGCGAGCTGGGCGACGACGCGCCGGTGACGGCGAACACGCTGTTCCCGATCGGCTCCTGCACCAAGGCGTTCACAGCGACGGCCCTGGCGGTATTGGTCGATGACGGCAAGGCCGACTGGGACGATCCGGTGCGCAAGCACCTGCCGGGTTTCCGCCTCGACGATCCCCTCGCCGATCGCGATGTCCGCTTGCGCGATCTGCTTTGCCATCGCATCGGTCTGGCGCGGCACGATCTGCTCTGGTATCGCGCGCCCTGGAGCATTGAGGAGAGCGTCCGCCGCATGGCGTACCTCGAACGAAGCACCTCCTTCCGCTCGACCTTCGAGTACAACAACCTCGCTTATCTCGCTGCCGGCCTGTCCATCGCCGCGATCGCCAAACAACCCTGGCATGAATTTGTGCATGAACGCCTGTTCAAACCGTTGAAGATGAATCACGTCGTCTTCACCAGCGGCGAGGCCCGGAAAGCTCCCGACCACGCCAGCCCGCATGGACACGGCGGCGGCAAGGTCATCGCCATCCCCTGGTACAACGACGACAAACAGATCCGCGCCTCCGGCTCGATCAAGGCGAGCGTCTCCGACCTGAGCCACTGGTTGCGCTTCCAACTGGCCGGCGGCAAGTTCGACGGCGAGCGCGTGGTTTCCGCCAACGCCCTGGAGGAGACGCACACGGGCCAAAAAACCGTCGAGAAGATGAGCGCCGCCGCCCGCGCCGCCGAGGCGATCCAGGTGAATTACGGTCTGGGATGGTACATCAGCGAGTATCGCGGACACGGCATCCTGGAACACGGCGGCGCCGTCGATGGCTTCCGGGCGCGCATCGTCCTTGTGCCGAGAGAAAAACTGGGACTCGTCGTGCTGACGAACCTAGAGGACATGGAAATCGTCAACGCGGCCGGCAACAATCTGCTGGATCACCTCCTTGGCCTGGAGAAAAAGGACTGGAACGCTTTTTTCACCGAGGAACACAAGAAGACCGAAACCGCTCGTCGAGATCGTCTGGAGAAGCGACGTCGGGAGCGCGTTCGTGGCACAAAGCCGAAGCGCGAGTATGAGGCGTATGCGGGGACGTACTGCGAACCGGCCTATGGCACCGTGAAGGTTCGCCTCGATGATGAAAAGCTTATTCTGAAATGGAGCAGTTTTGAGTTTCCGTTGGAGCACTTCCATTACGAGACGTTTCTGCCGCAGCCGAGGAAGGAGCGACTGCCGGAGGCGCTCCGCGAGGCAACCATCCTGTTCGAGATGGACGAAGGGCCGGACATCACATCGCTGCGTTTTCTGGGCCGGACGTTCCGGCGCGAAAAAGTGCCAAACGGCCGGGAAAAGTGAAAGCAGCGCTCGGACTGACCGCACTACCAAGGTGGAGTGCTTGAGGAGGAGTTCGCATGTCCGAAGGACAGCGGCCGACGCTCCTCGCTTACCTGCGCCGGCTCGCGCGGTCCCCTTCAGCGGAGAGCAGCGACGCTGACCTGCTGGGACGCTTCGCCGAACAGCGCGATGAATCCGCCTTTAATTCGCTGCTGTTACGGCATGGACCGCTGGTCTGGAGCGTGTGCCGGCGCGTCCTCGCCGAGGAGCAAGCGGCCGAGGACGCCTTCCAGGCCACGTTTCTCGTGCTGGTTCGCAAGGCCGGTTCGGTAAGCAAGCAAGCGTCGGTGCGCAGTTGGTTGTACGGCGTCGCCCTGCGGGTCGCCGTGCGCGCTCGCCAGCGGGAAGCGCTGCGCCGGCTCCGCGAACAAGCCGCTCCCGTACGGCATACCAGCGAAACAAGCACAGAGGGCGCATGGCAGGACGTGCGGCCGATCCTCGATGAGGAAATCCACCGCTTGCCGGAGAAATATCGTCTGCCGCTCATCCTCTGCTACCTGGAGGGCCAGACCAACGACGCGGCGGCCCGGCTGCTGAACTGCCCACGTGGCACCATCGCCACGCGGCTGGCGCGGGCGCGCGAACGGCTGCGGTCGCGTCTGGTTCGTCGTGGATTAACTCTATCGGGAGCGACATTCGCCGCCCTGTTGACTGACAATGCCATGTCAGCAGCGGTGTCGGAGATCCTGAGCGCGCAGGCAGCGAAGGTCGTCGTGACCGGCGCGGCGTCGGTTTCCATCGCCACCCTGACGGAAGGAGTGTTGCACGCCATGTTCCTGACCAAATTGAAAACGACGATCGTGTTCGTCCTAGCGCTGTCTATGATCGGCGGCGCCGGAGTCGGGGTTTACTATCTGCACGGACAACAGCAAGAGGCGGAGATTCGTCCGGTCAAGTTGCCGGAGAAGACCACGCCGGACAAAATCGGCCCGGCCAAGCCCGCCGCGGCGCTGCAAAAAATGCTGAAAGAACGCCGCGAGCGAGCCGAGCGGGAGGCGACCGTTCGCTACGAGAAATACAGAGCCGGGGCACAAGATGCTCGCCTTGATCTGCTAATCGAAAGCTCCAAACGCCTGCTGAAAGCGGAGTTGGAGTTGAGCGCGAAGAAGGCGGATCGTCTCGTGGCGCACGAAAGACACGTCCGGCTGATGAAGGAACTTGCGGAGATCGACAAACTCAAATACAGCGTCGGCCGGGTTGGCGAGGAACAATTAGCTCTGGCCGAGTACAATCGCCTCGATGCCGAAATCGCCTTTGAACGCGAGAAAGCCAGGTAAGAAGCACTCACTTTTTGGCGACTAGCTCGGAGCGCCAGCGACGGGCGGCTACGGCCCATCGCTGGCGCTCCGAGCTAGCCGCTCATTCTGTTCGTACCCCTTAACCAAGAAAATCGGCAAAATAGCGGATGCGTCCGTTCCTCCCTCGGATCAATATAGAGTGGAGACGAGCGGAGCAACGAGCATCCGATGGCCGACACGCGACACCACCCCATCCTGAACTATCTTCGCCGAGTTCTCGGCGCACCGACCGGCGGACTGACCGACGCCGAGTTGCTGCGCCGCTTCGTCGCCGAGCGCGATGAGGCGGCGTTCGAGTTGCTGCTGTGGCGCCACGCGGCGACGGTCCTGCACGTCTGCCGGCAGGTGCTGCGCGACACCGACGCGGTCGAGGATGCGTTTCAGGCCACCTTTCTCGTGTTCGTCCGCAAGGCCGGCTCCATCAGCCGCAGCGAACTGCTCGGCGGCTGGCTCCATCGCGTCGCTTACCGCGTTGCGCTGAAGGCGCGCGAGCAGATCGCCAAACGAAAATCGCTGGAGCAAACGACGGGGAACCTCGACCTGTCCGCCGCGCCGGATGAAGCCGACGCCGATCTTCGTGAGCTACGGCAAATGATCTGTGAGGAAGTCAACCGCCTGCCGGCACGGTATCGCACGCCGATCGTGGCTTGTTTCTTCGAGGGCAAGACGCACGAGGAAACGGCGAACCAACTCGGTTGGCCGCGCGGCACGGTCGCCAGCCGGGTGGCGCGCGGCCGGGAATTGCTGCGCCGCCGGCTCGTCCGTCGCGGCGTGGCCCTGACGGGGGCCGCTCTCACCAGTGCTCTCGCCTCGCAAGCGTCGGCGACGGCGCTGACGGGATTGATCCATGTCACCCTGCAAACGGTGAAACCGATGGCGGGGAGCGTCGGCCTCTCGCCGCGCGCCGCCGTCCTGGCGGAAGGAGTGTTGAACGCGATGTACTGGACACGGGTGAAAATCGTGACGGCGGTTGTGCTGATCGCCGGTGTCGGCGGGGTCGGCGCGACGTTCTGGGGCACGCCGCGAAGCGCCGCGGAACCGCCGAGTAAACGCGCCCCGCGCGCCGAAGCCGCCGCCGTGGAGGGCGACAAAGCGGACCAACCGGAAGACGCGGACAAACTCACGCGCGACATGGCGCAAAGCCGGCTCAACCTACGGAAGCTGGTGCTGGCCATGCACGCTTATGCCGAGAAGAATGGTCATCTGCCGCCGCCGGCCATCTACGACAAGAAGGGTAAGGCGCTGCTGAGTTGGCGCGTGGCCCTGCTGCCGTATCTCGAGCAGAACAATCTGTACAAGCTGTTCCACTTGGATGAGCCGTGGGACAGCGAGCACAACAAGCAATTACAGGAGACGGTCGTCAAGGTGTACGCTCCGGTCGGGAAACCGGACGTTCCGCGTTCACACACCTTTTATCAGGTGTTTGTAAGTTCCGCGCCGAGGGCCAAAGGCGGCGGAGGCGGGCCGGCCGGCGGATCGGGGGGAGCCGACGCGCCGGCCTTCACAGGCATCACGGCGGCGTTCGTGAAGGGACAGAGTTTGCGCTTCCCCGCTCACATCGTGGACGGCACCGCCAACACTCTGCTCATCGTCGAGGCCGGCAACGCCGTGCCGTGGACGAAGCCGGAAGATCTGCATTACGCCGCCGACGAGCCGCTGCCCAAACTCGGCGGCCTGTTCCCCAATGTCTTCCAGGCCGCCTTCGCCAGCGGTGATGTCGTGGTTTTGACGAAGAAATACGACGAGACGAACTTGCGCGCCGCCATTACCAGCAACGGCGGTGAGGTGATCGACATGGAGCAAATCCTGGCGCCGCGTCGCGGCCGCGCCAGGCCGCCGGCCGACGAGGACGCCGCCGTCGAAGCGTGGTGGCAGAAGAACGAAAACCTGCGGCACGAACTCGATCGCGCGCGCGAAAACCTCCGGCTGCTGAGGGCGGAACGGTCCCTCCAGCGCGAGCAAATGGACCGCAACGATAAAAAAGACGATCCGCGGCTGGAGCGCCTGAAACGCGAAAATGCCCGCTTGCAGGAGGAGCTGGACAAGGTGCGGGCGGAGAGCGAAGCCCTGACCAAGGAAATCAGCCGGCGGCAAAAACCCGTACAAAGAAAGGGCCCATAGCATAACCACCAGGGCATATTTGACGCTGTTTTCGCATCCGGCCCCCAGCGTCCCGCCTGTCCCGGCGACGACGCTGGGGGCCGTTTTTTTGATCCACCGAATCCCGCCAAAGAGCCGGCTTGACGCTGCGAATGAGCGTGGGTATTATCGACCCCGGTTTGAGGGAGTGCGACAACCACCGTAGCCGATCGCTCTTCCCCAAATCGGCGGACACTTGAACTGACAACCTTATGTCTCTGGACTCGCCACCACCCATGGACGGGCACCCTTCCCGACTCGACTCCCATGATGATTCGACGCTCGGCGTTCGGCGTCCGCGTGTGGACGCCGGCCAAGGTGAACCTGTTTCTGGAAGTGTTGGCCCGGCGGCCGGACGGCTACCACGAGCTGGCGACCCTCATGACGGCCGTCAGCCTGTACGACACTCTGGAGTTCAAGGAGGAACTCTCGGGAGCAACGACGCTCCACTGCGATCAGCCCTTTCTCTCGACCGGACCTGATAACCTGATTTGCCGCGCCGTCGAACTGGCGCGGCGGCAGTCCGGTCGATCCGATGGAGTGGCCATTCGGCTGTGGAAGCGCATCCCGATGCAGGCCGGCCTGGCCGGCGGTTCCAGTGATGCGGCCGCCACGCTCGCCGGGCTGAACCGCTTGTGGCGGCTGGGCTGGGACCGCGATCAACTGTCGCGGCTCGGCGCGGAACTGGGGAGCGATGTGTCCTTCTTCTTCGCCGCGCCGGCCGCCTGGTGTACCGGCCGCGGCGAGCGGATCGAGCCGCTCCGGTTGGGCCGAACGCTCGATCTGGTACTGGTGTCTCCCCGTGTGGGTTTGTCCACGGCGGAGGTGTTTCGCGGCGTGACGGTCCCGGCCGAGCCGCGATCCGGCGCGGCCGTCCGCGAGGCCGCGACGGTGGGAGACGTGAGAGAACTTGGCCGACAGCTGCACAATCGGTTGCAGCCGGCGGCCGAGAAGCTATGTCCCGACGTGGCTGGCCTGATTGCTCGCCTGGCCGGCCTGGGGCCTGCGGGACAGCTGATGACCGGCAGCGGCAGCACCGTGTTCGCCCTCTGCCGCGACCCCGGCGAGGCCCTGACCCTCGCACGCGCCCTGCACTCAGCACGGGATGAGCTGGGCGGCGCGCGTGTTTTTGTTGTGAGAAGTTGCGATTGAGTGTGCCACAGAAAAAAGGAGAACAACTGTGGTCATCACCGAAGTCCGTATCAAGCTCATGGAAGACAGCAACGAGAACGAGCGCTTACAGGCATTCTGCTCGGTGACGTTCGATGACGCCTTCGTCGTCCGCGACCTGAAGATCATCGAAGGCACCAAAGGCTCGTTCGTGGCCATGCCCAGCCGGAAGCTGACCGACCGCTGCCCCGGTTGCGGCTGCAAAAACCATCTACGCGCCCGCTTCTGCAACTCTTGCGGCGGCAAGCTCGACGAGGACCGCGCCACCCGCGACGCCGACGGCCGCGTCAAGCTGCACGCCGACATCGCTCATCCGATCAACTCGGCCTGCCGCGAAGTTATTCAGACGGCCGTGCTGAAGGCGTACCACGCCGAGCGCGAACGCTCCAAGCAGCCCGGCTACGTCTGCACCTACGACGATTTCGACAGCGATTACGACGGCGCCGCCGCCAGTTATACGCAGATCGTCAGTGAGATGAACCCGGCGCGCGGCTACCGCACGCACGGCGCCGGCCGCAGCCAGCCAAGCCCGGTGGCCGGCCGCGACGAGAAGCGCTCCGATAGCTTCGGCGCCGGCATATTGTGAAAATTGCATGAGGGCCGCTAGCGGAGGCGCACCGCGCCGCCGGCGGCCAAGGTGGACGGGCCGTCCGTCTCCTGACGCTCACCTCCCGTCAGGCGACGGCCGGCCCCGCTCCGCATTTCCGTATTGTTTACCAGCCGGCTGACGCCGGCCGTTCGCCTCAAACGCGTCTCACATCCACCTTCCCAGCCAATCCGTGCGATAGCCGAGCGAACGATACACGGCATCGACCAGGCTCTGTCCGCGTTCGTTCAGACACACGCCGCGCCCTTGCTTGTTCATGGTGTAGCCGAACGCCAGCCGCGCTGCCGGATCGGCGAAACCGAGCGAGCCGCCCATGCCCGGATGCCCGAACGCCTCTTCCGACAGAATAATGCTGTCGCGCGCTCCCGGCGGCCCCGGCCGATTGTCCGACGACTTCCAGAACCCCAGGGCGATGCGCAACCCGATACACAGCGTCGCATCGACACCGATCGCCGAGCTGACGGCGCTGATTTGTTTGAGCGTATCGCCATCGACGAGTCCACCGCCGCCGTTGGCGAGCGGGGCGTACATGCCGGCGAGGCCGCGCGCGTTGGTGATGCCGCCCTGACTGGGGAGCACGGCCCGATGCGCCTCGCGCGAATCGTGATCGCCGGCCGCCGCGCGCCGGCCGCTGTTCTTCACCGTCAACGCTTGAATGCTGTCCGGGTCCGAGGCCATGAGCGTGAGGAAGCGTGAGTGCGGCTCACCCGGCGGCGGCGGATCGGCGCGGATGGTCGGCGCGACGCGCGGCTCGTGTTCGTCCGGCAAGCCGATGTGAAAATCGAGTGCGAGCGGCCGCGCAATTTCGTCGCGGAAAAACACGTCGAACGGCCGCTCCGCCACACGCCGCACCACTTCGCCGACGAGATGACCGAACGTGGTGGCGTGATAGCCCTGCCGCGTGCCCGGCTCCCAGAACGGCGTCTCGGCGGCGAGCATCGCGGTCATGTATTGCCAGTCGTACAGTCCACCGGCGGCGAGCGGTTGCCGAATGGCCGGCAGTCCCGCCTGATGATCGAGCAACATCCGCACGGTGATGGACTCTTTGCCGGCTTGTCCGAATTCCGGCCAATACGCGGCCACGGGGCGATCGAGATCGAGCAAGCCACGCGAAACGAGCATATGAGCGCACAGGGCCGTCGCTCCCTTGGTGGACGACCACACCAGTCCGATGGTGTCCTTCTCCCACGGCCGATGTGTGCGCCGCTCGGCCAATCCGCCCCACAGATCGATGACGGTGCGTCCGTCGAGGATGACGCAGACGGACGCGCCGACCTCGCCGCGCTCGGCGAAGTTGCGTTCAAACTCGTCGCCCACGTCCCGGAACCGTGCATCGCATTCGCCCTGTATCGCCATGACTGCTCCTACCCATCGCAGATACGCTTATGGGACGCAACATCCCTTCCGATGTCGTATGGTGCGATTGCTCCGGTGTCCGATCCTGGTCATCAAGCCAAGCACGATTTATCTTGCCAAACCTCGCCCGTTACGGCACAGTGATGCTTGCCGAGTGCCAGCTTGTTTTTCGTCTCAGGGTCAGGCTGCCAGCGATGAATGCTCCCCAGAAAGTGCTCGAACTGATCGATCTCTTCCGCCGCAACACCGACGCCTACCACTCGCCGCAGTACAACGAGGCGATGGTCCGCCAGGAATTCATCAACCCCTTGTTCAAGGCGCTCGGTTGGGACATGGACAACGAGCAGGGCTACGCCGAAGCCTACAAGGACGTGATTCACGAAGCCGCCATCAAAATCGGCGGCGCCACCAAGGCGCCCAATTACTGTTTCCGCATCGGCGGCGCGGCCAAGTTCTTCCTTGAAGCCAAGCGGCCTTCCGTCAATATCAAGGACGACCCCGCCCCCGCCTACCAGTTACGTCGCTACGCCTGGACCGGCAAGCTGCCGCTGTCGATCCTCACCGACTTCGAGGAGTTCGCCGTCTACGATTGTCGCATCCGCCCCGCCCACACCGACAAGGCCGGCGTCGAATCGGGTTTCACGAACCTTTTCCGGCTCACTATAACGTCGATTTCGTCGAGGGGACAAGGAATTCGCCAAGCGCGCCTTCATCGTCGCCGCTTCAAGCGGTCATAACGCGCTCGTGTTGTGGCTCATTACACTCCCTGTGGGTAAGTCGTTTTTCTCTTTGCATTGTGACGGGTAGCGGATAGGCTGATGGGGTAGAGCCGGACGAGAAAGGATGAAGGGTTGCTATCTATCTCATCAGCCTTGACTTCGAGTGCCGCTGATTGGCTCAAAATCTGGAAGGCGAGGAAGGAATTATGTCAATTGACTTTTTAACTGTACTTTCCGCGATTTTCTAACAGTACGTCCTGACCGAGTGTAAGCAGGGAACGAAGCATGAGCAGGGCAAGAGGGTGGACACAAGCCGACTCCCCGAACACGATGAGGGTACTTCACAAGCCTTCGTCGT
>DATBGU010000049.1:0-12390 GCA_036557825.1 Gemmataceae bacterium | reverse complement strand
TCCCGCCCGCAGAGGAATGCGGGCGGGACGCCCGCGCTCCCAGGCGCGGCGAAACGGGGGGCAACACCATGGCACGATCGTACGTCACGGACTGCGAGGGGTTCCATCGTCGCGACTTCCTCAAAATCGGCGCCGGCGGCCTGTTCGGGCTGACGCTGCCGCAATTGCTGCGTCTGGAGGCGCAGGCCGCTCCCGCCGCTGCCACGCGGAAACGACGGGCCAACGCGGTCATCCTCCTCTGGCTGGGCGGCGGTCCCTCCCATCAGGACATCTGGGATCTGAAACCCAATGCGCCGGAGGGCATCCGCAGTCTCTTCAAACAGATCCCGACCAAGGCCGACGGCGTGCAGATCAGCGAGCACATGCCGAAAACGGCGCAAGTGGCCGACAAAATCTCGATTGTCCGCTCACTGTATCACACCATCCCGTCGCACGGCCCGGCCAGCGTGTTCATGACCACCGGCAACAAGCCGACGCCGGCCGTGTCGTATCCGTCGCTCGGCTCGCTGACGGCCAAGCTGATGACGGCCGAGAAGGGCGTGCCGCCCTACGTCAACTTCGGCGACAACCGCCGCTCCGGTTCGGCTGGCTATCTCGGCACCGCCTACAATCCGTTCATCATTGAGGGCGGCGCCGGCGGCAAGGGCGGCAACTCGTTCCGCGTCCGCGGCATTCAGCTGCCCAACGGCTTCAGCCTCGACGAGTTGGCCGACCGCGACAAGCTGTACAAGGGCTTCGACGACACCTTCCGCTCGCTCGATCGCTCCGCCGATCTCGTCGAGGGGTTGGACACCTTCCACAAGCAGGCGCTGGAGATCCTGCGCTCGGACAAAACGAAGAAAGCGTTCGAGCTGAACCAGGAGAAGCAGGAGTTGCGCGACCGCTACGGCTCCACGGCGTTCGGCCAGGGCGCGTTGGCCGCGCGGCGGTTGGTGGAGGTCGGCGTCCGCTTCGTCACCATCAGCCTCGGCGGCTGGGACACGCACGGCAAGAACTTCGATGCCCTGTCGAAGCGCCTGCTGCCGCAGCTCGATCAAACATTGTCGGCGCTGGTCGGCGATTTGAGTGACCGTGGCATGTTGGATTCGAGCATCGTCTACTGCGCCGGCGAGTTCGGGCGAACGCCGAAGATCAACAAGAACGCCGGCCGCGATCACTGGGCGCGGTCGATGGCGGTGGCCCTGGCCGGCGGCGGTTTCAAGCGCGGTTACGCGCACGGCACCACCGACACGCAGGGCATGGCCCCGGCCAGCGAGCCGTGTACGCCCGACGATCTGGCCGCCACCATCTTCCACTGCCTGGGCATCGACCCGCACCGCGAGCTGACTACGGCCACGGGCCGGCCCATCCAACTGTTCCGCGAGGGCCGCGTCGTCGAGAAACTGCTCGCGTGATCCGCGTATCTCTCTTATCAGCCCGAAGCGCCAGCGAGGGGTTGCCCTCGCTGGCGCTTCGGGCTGATTTTTTTTCATTTTTTTTGACCACGCGCGCAATCCGTGAGGGGGGCATCCTCGTCGGAGTCTTATCAAGACTCGCCCTGCCTCTCGCCCCGCCCGGACCCGAAATGGATGGCCGGTGTGGCGCGGGGATGGTAGGATACCCCTCGCGGCGAGCACCTCGCTCCTGGATCCTTTGCAAGGAGATCGACGTGATGCGCAGTCCTTATCTGTTGCTGGCCCTGCTGATCGGTCTGGGCCTGGCGCTGCTGATTTCGCTGCCAAGTCCGGCCGGCGAATCCGCCGACAAGGAAAAAATCGACAAGCTCATCGACCAGCTGGGCAGCGACAGCTTCGCCCAGCGGAAAAAAGCGGTGAAGGAGTTGGCGGCCATCGGCCCGCCCGCCCTGGAAGGGCTTCGCAAAGCGGCCAAAAGCGAAGACGCCGAAGTGCGCAAGCAGGCCGAAGAACTGGTCAAGAAGATCGAGAAGGAAGCTGCCAGCGCCAAAATCCTCGCTCCCAAGCGCGTTCACCTTGTCTACAAGGACACGCCGGTGCCCGAGGCGCTGGCCGATTTTCAAAAGAAGAGCGGCTACGCCATTCACTTGCACGACCCGGAAGGCAAACTGAAGAAGCGCACGATCACCCTCGACACGGGTGAGACGACGTTCTGGCACGCTTACGATCTGTTCTGTGAAAAGGCCGGTCTGACCGAGGCGACCATGCAGGACGTGATGCGAAATGCAGTGCCGGCTCCAGGCGCCCCCGCGCCGGGTGTCCGGCCGCTCCCTCCGCAGCGCGTCCAGCCGGCGCAGGACGCCCCTCCGCCTCCGCCCCCGGCAAAGCCGGCACCGCCAGCCGCTCCGCCGGCACCTCCGGCCCAAGCGAAATTTGAACTGACGCTCCAAGTGGCTGATACGCCCGCTCCTCGTCCAGCAGTTAAGCCGGCTCCCCCTGCCCCGCCGCAGAAGCCCGCGCCCGGTGTCGCGGCTCCGATGATGCCGTTCATGCCCGGTATGCCCGGACAGCTGCTGCTCAAGGACGGCAAGGCCAAGAAACTGCCGACCGATGACCGCGGCGCGGTGCGCGTTCGCGCGCTGCCCAAGGCCAACATGTTCGGCCCGGCCCCCGAGGGCGAACTGATTCTGGCTCTGGAAGCGACTCCCGAACCGAAACTACAGTGGCAGAATTTCCAGTCGATCCGCATCGAAAAAGCACTGGACGATCAAGACCAGACCCTGACGCAGATCATGCCGCAAGTCCCGGCCGCTCCTCCCGGCGTCGGCATCGGCGTCCCCGGCGGCGGCCCCGTGCCGCTGCCCGTGGCCCGGCCCGCCGTCATGCCGGTCGGTCCCTGGGGCGGGATGAATCCGCCGATCGCCGTCCAACTCAAGAAGGGCGAGAAGGCGGCCAAGTCGCTGAAGGAACTCAAGGGGACTCTCACGGCCCAGGTGCTTTCCGAGACCAAGCCGATGATAACGGCCAAGCTCGAAAAGAAGCTGTACAAGGGCGACGAGGGCGGCTCGATCAAGATTATCGAGGTCAAAACCGAGGAGAAGAAGACGACGATTCGCTTCGAGTTCGAGCAACCGCCGGACACCGTCGCGGCGACGCCGCAGATGCCGGGCATGGGAATGATGGGCGGACCCATCGGCGTGGCTGTTCCAGGGGTCCGCGTTCTGCCGGCCGCGCCCGCTCCCCCTCCGCCGGCTCCAGCTCCGCCCGCTCCGCCCGCCGCGAAGGCGCCGGCTCCCGCGGCGCGGGAGGAGGCCGCCAAGGATGAGGAAGCCAAGGCGAAGGCCGCCAAGGCAGAGGCTGCCGCCAAGGAGGCGAGGGATGCCAAGATCAAGGAGGAGGCAATCCGGCGGCAACAGGCCCAGCAGCGGGCCCAGCAGCGGGCCGCCCAGGTGCAGGTGCAAGTCCAGATCCAGGGCGGTCCGGGAGCCATCGCGATCGGCGGTGGCGGCGCCGCACCCGCCTTCGTCGGACCCATGAACGGTCTGAGCGTTCAGGATGACAAGGGCAAGGCTCTCCCGATTCAGATGGGACCGATGCAGGCTCGCGTGATCCAGGGGGCTGGCAACGTCAACACTTTCCTCCTCACCTACACGCTCACCTGCGAGCCGGGCAAGGACCAGGGCGATCCCGCCAAGGTCGTCTACCTCGGCCGCAAGCGCGTCACGGTCGATGTGCCGTTCACCCTGAAGGACGTGCCGCTGCCGTAAAGGTGCGGCTATCCTTCCTCACCAGCCCGCAGCGCCAGCAAGGGCAACCCTTGCTGGCGCTGCGGGCTGGTTAAATTCATTTCCCGCGTCAGTGCTTCTCACGACGTCACCATTTGCAGCGCGCGCCCCGTCTGCCAGCGATCGGTAGTACGGATCACCTCGTTGTAAAGCGTATCGCGCTCGACCGGGATGCGGCCGGCCTCCTCGATCAGACGGCGAATCTCGGCGACGCTCAATTCCTGCGGCGAATCCGAGCCGGCATCGTGATAAATCTTCTCGTGGACCACGGTGCCGTCCAGGTCGTCGGCGCCGAAGCTCAGCGCCAGCTGCGCCGTCTTGATGCCGAGCATCACCCAGTACGCCTTGATGTGCGGGAAGTTGTCGAGCATCAGCCGGCTGACGGCCATCGTTTTGAGATCCACCAAGCCGCTCGCTTTGGGAATGTGCGCCAGCCGCGTGTTGTCGGGGTGGAAGGCCAGCGGAATGAACGTCTGAAAGCCGCCCGTCTCGTCTTGCAGATCGCGCAACCTGCACAGATGATCGATGCGATGGCGCGTCTCTTCGATGTGGCCGTAGAGCATGGTGGCGTTGGAGCGCAGGCCCAGTTCGTGGGCTTCGCGGTGGATGCGAATCCAGTCGTCGGCGCCGGCCTTGTGTTCGCAAATCTTGTCGCGCACTTCCGGGTGAAAAATCTCGGCCCCGCCGCCGGGCAGACTGCCGAGTCCCGCTTCCTTGAACTCGGCGAGCAGATCGCGCGTCGATCGGCCGGTCAGCCGCGCGAACCAGTCCCACTCGACCGCCGTGTACGCCTTCAGGTGCAGGCGCGGGTGCGTCTGATGAATGAGGCGCACCACGTTCAGATACCATTCATAGGGCAACTGATGGTGCAGGCCGCCGACGATGTGCAGTTCGGTCGCTCCGCGCCGCTCCGCCTCGGCGGCGCGCTCCTCGATCTGCTCGTCGGACATGACGTAGCCCTTTTGGCTCTTCAGGTCCGCTCGGAACGCGCAGAACGTGCAGCGATAAACGCAGACGTTCGTCGGGTTGAGGTGCGTATTGACGTTGTAGTAGGTGAAGCGGCCGTTCTTGCGTTCGCGGACGAGGTTGGCCAATTCGCCGAGCGCGAACAGGTCGGTGCGGTCGTAGAGGAAGACGCCGTCCTCGAACGACAGGCGCTGTCCGGCCTCGATCTTTTCGCGGATGGCGGCCAGGCGGGCATCGGAAAGAACTTGGATCATGTCTCGTCCTGCTTCGAGAAAATCACGGCTCGCGGTCCGTGCCGACATGCTACGAGCCGAGCGGTCCGTTTTCCAGGGTTCGGCGGCTGGTGAACATCTCGGCACTGTCCGCAGCGACTACCCATTCAACCGTTCGCGCCGCGGCGATTTAACCTCCGGCCATAAAGATGCTGCAATCGGCGTTCTCGATCCAATTTTCGAGCTATAGTTGCCGTGGGCTGTCCCAGCGGCCTCCTCGGCGGTCCGGGACGGAGCGCCACGATGGTAGCAGAACCATACCGGAGAACAGGGAACATGGCCAGACCGCTCCCCCTCCCCGACCCACATCGGAGTGGGTCCAACGGCAATCATCCCGCGCGCTCGGCCACGGCCGGCCCGCTGCAATTGCACCCCACTCCTTCGGAAGACATCCAGGGTTCGATCGACAACCTGGAATTGCTGGCCGAGGATGGACGCGGCGCGGTGGACCTCGCCGACGCTCTGAATCCACTGGACGACGACCGAGCGCGGGGGCAGACGGCCGAATTGGAGCATCTGCGCTCGGAGAACAACCAGCTGCGCGCCCTGTGTCACGAATTGGAGCAGGCGCTGCAAGAAGCCTCTCAGCAGATCAATCCCGACCTGGAGCAGCAGATCCGCGAGTACGACGCGGTTCTGGAAGAGAAGAACGAGATGATCCGCCAGCTGCACCAGCGGCTGCAAGATGCTCAGACTGCCCTGGAGGAGGCCGAGTCGAGCGCCGCCCGCGCCGCTTCGCCGCCGCGGCAAAACAAGGGCGCTCCTCCCTGCGAGGATGAGCTGCTGGCGCTCAGCGAGGATCTGGAGCGCGAGCGCAAGCAATTGCAGGAAGACGAGCAGACGCTGATGGAGCAGATGCGCGAGATGGAAGTCGGCATGGCCCGCGAGCGCGCCGAGATGGCCCGCCAGCGCAACGATCTACAGCGTTTGCAGAGCGAAATTCGCCACGAACTGGAGCGACTGGAACGCAACGGCGCCGTGCAGAGCAAGATCGACGCCCTGAAATCGCGGTTGCAGGACGCCACCGCTCGACGCGGCGCCGCGCCGGGTTCCAAGCCGGCCGGCCCCACGTCCCAGGGCGCGACACCGACCGCGACGCCGCGCAAGGAAGGGTTGATGGGACGACTGTTCGGACGCGGCGGCGAATGACTTCGCTTATCGGGGCGACTCAATCCAGCCGCCGCCCAGCACGCGCGGACCGTCGTAAAACACCACCGCCTGTCCCGGCGTCACCGCACTTTGCGGATCGTCGAACTCCACTTTCGCCCGCCCGTCCGGCAGCGCCGTCACCCGCGCCGCCGCCGCCGCGTGCCGATAGCGGATCTTCGCCTGACATGCCAGCGTTTCCTCCGGCGGCGCGTCGAACAGCCAGTTGACTTGCGACGCTTCCAGAGCCGACGCCAGCAATTCCTCGCGTTGGCCGATCACCACGTCATTATCGCCCGGCACAATGCGCAACACATAACGCCGCTCGCCGGCCGCGAAGCCCAGCCCTTTGCGCTGGCCGATCGTGAACCGCTCGATACCGTCGTGCTCGGCCAGCACCTTGCCAGACGTATCGACGAGGCGCCCCGCCGTGGCGTGCTCCGGCCGTCGCGACCGGATCAGCGCCGCGTGATCGCCGTCGGGAACGAAACAGATTTCGACGCTGTCCGGCTTGTCGGCCACGCCCAAACCCGCTTCGCGCGCCAGGGCGCGCACCTCGTTCTTGCGATGACCGCCGATGGGGAACAGCAAGTGCGGCAGCACCTCGCGGCGCAGACCGTACAGCACGTACGATTGGTCCTTGTCCGGGTCGGCGGCGCGATGCAGCTCGACGCCGTGATCGCCGCGGACGGCCCGGACATAATGGCCGGTCGCGATGAAGTCGGCGTTGAGCTGGCGGCCGTAGCTCCACAGTTGGCCGAACTTCAGCCAGTTGTTACACACCACGCACGGGTTCGGCGTCCGTCCGGCCAGATACTCGTCGGCGAAGTAGTCGATGATGCGGTTGAATTCGTTCTCGAAATCGAGCGCGTAAAAGGGGATGTCGAGGCGGTCGGCGACGCGGCGGGCGTCGCCGGCATCGACGGCGCTGCAACAGCCTTTCTTGCGGTCGGCCCGGCCGTCGTCGCCGTGGACGCCGGTACGCATGAACAGACCGATGACCTCGTATCCCTGCCGGCGCAGCAGGTACGCCGCCACCGAACTGTCCACGCCGCCGCTCATCGCCAGGACGACCCGTGCCGCCATGCTGATTCCTCAAGGTTGCCGCTGTTCGCGAAATCGCCTCCCTTCAGCATACACGGAATCGGCGGCGGCGACTTGTCCGGTGCATGCCGGCTGCCTAATGATGGTAGATGGCGGCTGATTTGGGGGTGCCTCAGCAGGAGAGTCATCATGAAATGGAAAGATCGGGCCGAGAGTGAAAACGTCGAGGATCGTCGTTCCCTCGGCAAGACGGGTTTGGTCGTGGGCGGCGGAGGAACCATTCTCCTCGTCATCGCCGTCCTCGTGGGGCAGTATTTCGGCGTCGATCTTCGGCCGCTCTTGAACCAGCAAGGCGCGCCGAACCCCGACCAGGACGGACAGGTCGCCGCCGACCCGGCCCAGGAAGAATCGAAACACTTCGTCGGTGTGGTCCTCAAGGACACCGAGGACGTTTGGAGCGAGCAGTTCCGCAGGGTCTACAGCCGCGAGTATGTCAAGCCCAAGCTGGTGCTGTTCACCGGCCAGGTCGAGTCGGCGTGCGGCCTGGCCGGCGCCGCTGTCGGGCCGTTCTACTGTCCGGGCGACAAGCAGGTGTACCTCGATTTATCGTTCTTCGCCGAACTGAGAAAACTCATGGAGGTCCGCCCCAATGCTCCGGTCGAGTTCGCCCAGGCCTACGTCATTGCCCATGAAGTCGGCCATCACGTGCAAAAACTCCTCCGTTATTCCGAGCAGGTGCGGTCGCGCAAGGGCGAAATGAGCGATTCGGTTCGTCTGGAATTGCAGGCCGACTACCTGGCCGGCGTGTGGGCGCACCACATCCAGAAGACCAAGAACATTCTTGAGAAGGGCGATATTGAGACGGCGCTGACGGCCGCCAAGTCCATCGGCGACGACAGGTTGCAGAAGCGGGCGCGGGGCACGGTCGTGCCCGATTCGTTCACGCACGGCACCTCGGCGCAGCGCGTTCGCGCTTTCACGAGCGGGTTCGAGAGCGGGGACTGCTCGAAGGAGCGACTCGACCGATTTTTCACCGCCAACGAACTGTAGTGAACGGGCGAGCGGGGCGTCACCACCTGGGCATCACGATTAAGCGGAGGCGTTTCCCCGTTCGTAGCCGAATTCGTGAGAATTCGGTTTTGCCCCTCGACCGAATTCTCACGAATTCGGCTACAGAGCCGCTTCACTGGATGCCTCGGGGGCTGAGACCCCCCGCTCGCCGCTTTCGCTCGTCGCGCCCATCAGCGCACGCAGCAAGTCGGACGCCAGGTAGCGATCGTGCCGGTGATAGGTCTCGATCACTTCCCGCTCGGTGAGCGGGCGCACCTGACCGGCCCGCGACTCGATCTCCAAATCGGCCGACTTTGCCAATCCGACGACGCGCCGCATCGCCTCCAACTCGGCGAACTCGGCGAACGATAGTTCCAGCCGCTGAAAGTGCCGCAGCCCTCGCCGTTCCAGGTCATCGAGATATTCCTCTCCCGCCTTCCCCAGCGGCAAACCCACGTCCTTCACCGTCACCAGCGCCACGCGATCGAACGCTCCCCAATCGCCGAGCAGACGGCGCAGAAAACCGGCCACCGCCGTGGGACTTCGTTCCGTCAGGAACAAAACGCCGGTGCGCGTGTCGGCCGATGCTTCGCGATCGCGGCAGCGAATCGACAGGTGATAAGTGGGCCGAGCGTTCTTCGGCGGCGGCACGCGCTCCACCTCCCAAACGCCGTGACGATGGCGCTCATCGCGGCACTGCCCCAACAGGATACGAACGACTTCCGCCAGGTGATCGGCGTTGAGCGGCAGGGTATGCGGCTCGCGCTCCAGCTGCTCGCGGATCGCCGCCAGCTTCTCGGCGATCTTGCGGTCAATCGCTTCGCGGAGCTCCTCGGTGGTCGGCTCATCGGGCAGGCCGGCTCCGCTCTCGCCGTCGCGCGGCCAGCGCATCAGCCAATCGAGCGGATCGTGTCGGGACAGGGACTCTAGCTGTTGTCTCCAACCCTCGCGCGCCCAGTTGATGGCGTCGCGCGGCCGGACCTCCGAGCGATCCCGAAAAGACCGCTCGCGCCATGTCTCGCCGAGCGGGAACAACGCATCCTCGCGCCGCCGCTGCTGAACCAATTCGATGTCGGCGAACGGCTCAAGGAATTCGTGCAGACGCGCCTCGATGATTGCTTCCGCCTGCGCCGGATTGACGCGCTGAATCGTGATGCTCTCCTGCGCCAGACGGTCCCACGCCGATTCCTGGATGACTCGGTTAGCGTGCCAGCGCAGCAGCGTGTCCTTGACTCCGGTTGTGACGACGAGCAGGTTCGGCGAGCTGTCGATCAAGGCTTCGAGGAAACGAGCCAGGGCCGCGGCCTGCTCTTCGTCGAGATTATCGACCTGATCGAAGACGAGCAGAAACGGCCGATTCATGCTCGCCGCCAATCGCGTCAGCGCGACGAGCACTTGCTTGATCTGCTGATTGTCGAGCAGCGCAACCGGCTCATCGCCCCGCGTCGCCGGCGGCAGTCCGAGCGTGCGTGCCTCTTCCGGATCGAGCGCCTGTCCGGCCAGCCAGCGCACCGCCGCAGCCGCGATGGCTGCGTCATCTTTACCCTGGCTGGCGCGGTAGGCCGAACGATAGAAGTGGAACAGCACGTTCCAGACATTCCGGTCGATCAGAGTCGCGCCGGGCAGATCGCTCCCCGCAATGCCTTCGAGGAGCCGGCCGTAGGCGCGTTCCAGATGCAGCCAACTGTGGTGTCCCAGTTTACCGCCCACCGCATCAACGAGGCTGGCGTGGACCAACTCCAACAGCGGCGTGCCGAGGAAGTTGCGATCGCGGCCGCGCGTCAGAATGCTGACGACGGCGTGCAGCAGCGAACGCGGCAGATGTTCGGGAGCGGCCTGTAAATTGTGCAGGTAGACGAAGTACGCCCGTTGGCCGTCGTTGGCCCAGCGGCCGAGCCGCGACAGTAGATGACTTTTGCCGATACCGGCTTCGCCCCACAGCACCGCGCCGACGCCGCGCCGGCCCGCGCACGCCTCGCGCGCCAACCGCGTCAAGCGCAGAAACGCCGCCTGATGGATCGCGTCCACGTCCACGTCGTGCGCCGACGGCCCGTTGATGCGATTGTCGAGGAACGGATTGTGCGATTCGACGAGCCGAACGAAGTCGTGCAGCCGCTCGTCCGTCAAGTCCATCGCCGCCAGGCTGTGTGCGTCGCCCATGAGTTACTTTCCTTCCCCACGGTGGAACGATTCCCGATGTCCCATCATACGATCCGCTGAGGCGGCGTGCATGAAGAAAGGAACTTTTGGCGAACGGCTGGTGTCTATCGGCCGGCGTGACCCGGCCCTTCGTCGTTGGGCTCGTGGCCGTTCGAGGCGGAGTGCAGTTCGAGCTGGAGATAGGCGCACAAGCGCTCCGCCGTGCCGAGCGTCATTCCGCGCTGTCCCTTCAGGAAGCGTTGCAAGCCCGCTTGAGGGACGCCGGATTGGGTAGCGACGGCGTTGACGCTCATGCCAGTGGCGGCGACGGCTTGTTTGAGGGTGTCGGCCAGAGATAGTCTTGATCGTCCGTGCATGACTCGTTACTCTCCTTAAAGTGTCCCTGGCGGGCCACTGGCGGTGCCCTTTAGGATAATCGGGAAAGCGCCGGCATCATGCCGGTTGGGTGGCAATCCCGTGACCTATCGGTCCGTGGCCTATCGCCCGCACCCGTGTTCCCGCCAAGGACATTTCTATTCTGCCCCTCGGCACTCTCGCGTCAAACAACATAGGACGTTTTTTCTCGGATTGTCCCACCGACTCCGCCGGTCGCGCCAAATCGACGAGCCATTCTCAAGAAATCGGTTATCCGCAGTGTGCGGTTGCGGTTCGACGGAAAGACCCATCCGCAGCGATCTTCTCGCGGAGACCAGTCATGTACGACGCGGCCATCGTCGGCGCCGGCGTCGCCGGCCTGGCGACGGCGGCGCGTTTGCAGGCGCACGGACTCAGCACCCTTGTCTTCGAGGCGCACGGTCAGGTGGGCGGCTGCGCCGGCTTCTTCCGCCGCCGCGGCTTCGCCTTCGACGTCGGCGCCACAACGCTGGTGGACTTTGAACCCGACGGCGTCGGCGGCGACCTGCTGACTGACATCGGCATGTCACCGCCCGACGGCGAAGCGCTGCCCGGATACGTCGCCTGGCTGCCGGACCGCACCGTGACGCTGTATCGCGATTCCTCCGCCTGGCATGCCGAGCGCCTGCGGATGCTGGGCGATTCGCCGGCGCATCGCCGTTTCTGGCGCTGGATGGATCGTTTGGCTGAGGTCTTTTGGCGCGCCAGCCGCGCCGGCGTCCGCTTGCCGATCCGCACTCTTGCCGATGCGCTGCGCGCCGTCCGCTGCGTCGGCTTGCCGCATTTGCCGCTGGTCCGCTATCTGCGCTGGACAATGGGCGACGCCCTGCGCCGCTGCGGTCTGCGCGACGACCGCCCCCTGATCGGGCTGCTCGGTATGCTCCTGGAGGACACTGTTCACGCCGCCATCGACGACGCTCCGCTGCTCAACGGCGCGCTCGGCATCACCATCCGCGGCGCGGGTCTGACGCGAGCGCGCGGCGGCATGTACGGCTTCTGGCGGCGCTTTGTCGCTCATTACCGTCATCTCGGCGGCGTGCTGCGTGTCGGCTGTCCCGTGCGGCACATCGACCGCCGGAGCGCTGCCGAGGGCGGCGGTTTTCGTCTGCACACGCGCCGCGGCGTCTTCCTCGCCCGGCAAGTCGTCAGCGCCCTGCCCGCCGACCTCACCGCTCGCATCGCTCCGCCGCAGATTGCCGAGGCGCTGCAACCCTACCTCCGCCGCGACGCCGACGCGCGCGGCGGCGCGCTCGTCGTTTTCCTGGGCGTGCCGGAGGACGAGGTTGCCGGCCAGTCATTCACGCATCACCAGTTGATGCACGATTATGACCGCCCGCTCGGCGACGGCAACAACATGTTCATCTCCGTGTCCGCCCCCGGCGACACCGAGAGCGCTCCGCCCGGCCATCGCGCCGTGATGATCTCGACGCACTGCGAACTGGCCGAATGGTGCGCGTGCGGCCCGGAGGAATATCGACAACGGAAGGAGGAAATGAGCGCACGGTTGATCGCGCTGGGGCGGCGCGTCTATCCGAACCTGGGAGCGCGTGCCGTCGTCCGCGAGGCGGCGACGCCGCGAACGTATGAGCGTTTCACGCACCGGCCCGGCGGCGCGGTCGGCGGCGTGCGGTTGAACCTCGACAACAGCAATCAGCACGCCATCCCGCACGACCTCGGCGT
>DATBGU010000048.1:0-31548 GCA_036557825.1 Gemmataceae bacterium | reverse complement strand
CGCGGGGCGAAGGTCGCCGTCGGCGTGGGCAGTCGCGGCATCGCCAACATCTCGGCCATCGTCCGCGCCACGCTCGGCGCCCTGCGCGACCTCGGTGCCAGCCCGTTCGTCGTCGCCGCGATGGGCAGCCACGGCGGCGCCACCGCGGCCGGGCAGCGCGAATTGCTCGCCGAGTACGGCATCAGCGAGCAAGCCCTGGGCGTGCCGGTCAAGACCGACATGACCGCCGTGCGCGTCGGCGCCAACAGCTGGGGCGAGCCGGTCTGGTGGGACAAGAACGCCCTGGAGTCCGACGCCGTCGTCACCGTGTCGCGCGTCAAGCCGCACACCGATTTTCGCGGTCGTTTC
Organism: Gemmataceae bacterium; assembly: GCA_036557825.1. Taxonomy (GTDB): domain Bacteria; phylum Planctomycetota; class Planctomycetia; order Gemmatales; family Gemmataceae; genus JAJPHU01. Next base: position 31,200 of record DATBGU010000048.1, on the reverse strand, counting down.
GAGAGCGGCATCGCCAAGATGCTCGTCATCGGCCTGGGCAAGCGCGACGGCGCATCGCAGCACCATCGCTGGGGCTTCCGCGGCCTGCGCGACATGCTCCCGGAGACGGCCCGCGTCATCGTCGAGAAGACGCCCTTTCTTGGAGGCCTGGCCGTCCTGGAGAACGCCCGCGAGCAGACGGCCCGATTGCAGGTGGTCGATCGCGACGAGTTATTCGATGTTGAGCCGCGCCTGTTGGACGAGGCGCGCGGGCTGATGGGCCGGCTGCCTTTCGAGCAGCTCGATTTGCTGGTCATCGGTGAGATCGGCAAAAACTACAGCGGGGCGGGCATCGATCCCAACGTCGTCGGCCGGCTGCTGATCGAAACGCAACCGGAGTTCGAGTCGCCCCGGATCACGCGCATCTGCGCGCTCGACGTATCGCCGGAGAGTCACGGCAACGCCACCGGCTGCGGCATCGCCGACTTGACCACCGAACGCCTGCTCGCCGCCATCGATCCGGTTCCCTTCCGAATGAACAATCTGACGGCTTGTTTCTTGAGGCGTTCGCAACTGCCATTCGCTTTCCCCACCGATCGCGCCTGCATCGAGGCGGGCCTCGATACTTGCTGGCAGCCCAATCGCCCGGCCGTGCGCATGGCTCTCATTCCCAACACGCTCGAAGTCGAGGAGTTGTGGGTGTCAGCCCCTCTGATCGAGGAAGCTCGGCAGCATCCGCACCTGGAAGTCACCGGCGAACCGCGAGCGCTGCCTTTCGACCCAAGCGGCACGCTGACGCAGGAAAGGTTGTTCCCGCATTCGGTGCGCGGCCGACGGTCTCGATCCTGATTCGAGGGTGAACGGCGTTTTCTTGGATTCTTCGTTTGACAGAACTCCGCGTTTTGAATACATAAGCATCCATTCAGCCATCGTCCACTCCGGCTCAACAGGAAGTCGATGGGCACACGAACAGGGATGTCGGTGTCGCTCGCGTTCCCCAAATGAGGAGCCTGTCGGTGAATTCGGAGTCCCTGACAGACGGGCAACGGCCTCTGGAGTGGCGTCTCGACGTGACCCTGCGCGAGACAACGGAGATCGGCGCCGTGGTCGCCGCGGTCAGCGACGCCATGATCGCCGCGGGTTACTCCTCCGAAGACATCTTTGGTATGCGTCTGATACTGGACGAGGCCATCTGCAACGCCATCAAGCATGGCAACCGCCACGACCCCACGAAGAAAGTCCACGTTCGCTGTCACGTCGCGTTCGATCGGGTCGAGTCGGAAATCGAGGATGAGGGAGAGGGATTTGACCCACGGCTCGTCCCCGATCCCCTCACGGTGGAAAACCGCGAGCGAACTTCCGGGCGCGGCCTGCTCTTGATGCGTCGCTACGCCACGCAAGTTTCTTTCAGTGAGCGCGGCAACCGTGTCGCCGTGACTCGCCATCGCGCCCGCGCCTGAGTCCACACCACGGTTGCAGTCTTCTGATCGGTATCCGTCAACCCTGCCAACGTCGTCGAAGACGCTCATACTCTTCCGGCGTGTCGAGATCGCAAAGGATGTCCGGGTCGGCGACGGGCACCTTGATCGTCTCCGCGGCATGTCGCCGGACGTAGCCGTTCAAGCCTTCGCCTGGTGGGTGACGCCGAATCCCTTCCACATGCTTCCAGGCGAGAACGATGGGGTGTCCTCGCCGTCCTTCCCACGTCGGCACGAAAATCGATCTACCGGACTCGGCCAGGCGCACTCGTTCCAACTCTTGGATTGTCGAGGGTACAAGCGTCGGATGATCGGCGGGAACGAGCAACCAGGCGTCGTGCGGATGGGGCCGGAACTGTTCCTCCAGCCAATTCAGGCCATGCTCGACGGTCGCGCGCATGTCCGCGGTCTGCTCGGCGAGCCGGCATACGTTCGCTCCCGCTCCCACGGCCAACCCGACCAACTCCGGGACGTGCGGGCCGACCACGACGAGGACGTGCTCTATCTGGGCCTGGTGAAGGACGGCGATAACCTGTTCGAGGATGGTGCGTTCGCCCAGCGGCAGGGCGAGCTTGGGCCGGCCCATGCGAACGCTTTTGCCGGCGGCGGGAAGGACGGCGAACCTCATGACCGCGCCGTTTCCATCCGCACGCGACCGCGCGGCGGCGGTTCCGTCGTGCCCAGGTTGCGATTGGCAATCAACTCGGCCACGATACTGACGGCGATCTCCGGCACCGTCTGCGAACCGATGTCGAACCCCAGCGGCGCATGCACGCGGTCCAGCGCCTCCATCGGGACGCCCTTGGCGAGCAGATCCTCGAAAATCAGTTTAATTTTCCGCTTGCTGCCGATCATGCCGACGTAGCCCGCTCGGCTATCCGCCAGGTGATACAGTGCCTCCTCATCGTGACTGTGGCCTCGCGTGACGATCAGGCAATACGTCGAGGCCGTCAGCTGTGGCACGAGTTGCTGAAGCGTTGGACCGACCTCGCCGACCAGCAGGCGCTCGGCCGACGGGAAACGCTCTCGGCTGACGTAGGAAGCGCGATCGTCGAGCGCCCAGACATCGAAATCGACCTCGGACGCCAGGCGGGCGACAGCCTGTCCGACGTGGCCGCCGCCAACGATGAACAACGTGATACGCGGCAGGATCGGCAGATACGCGATCCCGTGACGGCTCGCCGGGGCGGGCCGATCCGCCAACGACGGCAGCGCTTGCAAAACCTCGGTGGGAACGGCGGAATCGGTTGTCTGGGAGATGGGTTGCCCAGCGGCGTCAAACAGGAAGCGATCACCCGCCGCCAAACCGAACGCCGGGGCGATGGCAACGACCTGCGTACAACCGCCACCGTCCTCCACGCGTCGATGCAGACAACGATAATACTCCGCGGCGCGGGCGGAGGTGAGCGGATCGGCCAGGATGGTCATTCGCCCGCCGCAGATAAGCCCATCGTCCCAGCCATAATTGTCGTCGAGGCAAAACGTCAGCACTTCCGGTCGGCCGCTGCCGCCGGCCAGCACGCGCAGGGCGCGTTGTTTCACTTCCGCCTCGACGCAGCCGCCGCCAAGCGTGCCGCGCTGGCCGCCGTCGGCGAAGACGAGCATGGCCGCGCCTGCTTTCTGCGGCGTGGAGCCGCGCGTCTCGACCACGGCGCAGTAAACACAGGGGCAGCGCCGATCGAGCGCCGTTGTCAGTTCGGCCAGGAGTTCACGCATGATGGCGGAAGGCTCTCAAGAGTTTCCATCGTGGGGTTGAGCCGGCGATGCGAACATCTTACCGCGAACGTCCGCCGTGCCGCAAGCGGTTGAAACACGAAAGACAGGTAGGCCGTATCATCGGTTCTTCAGCCGCGTCAGGGATTCTTTCGCCGCCCGCGTCAGACCGGCCGATTCGGCCCCGTGGCTCAACTCTTCGAGGAACTTTCGCGCCGCCACGGAATCGATCCGCTCCAAGGTCTGCACCGTTCGCGCCGCACGTAGCGACTCACCTGACAATGGACCCGGAGATTCCAGCACGGCTAGTAAGCTCTCCATTCGCCGCCGCTTCTCCAGCGACGGTTTTGTTTTCAGCGCCTCGCGCAGGGGCGAAATGACGCGCTCGCCCAGGTCGCGCAACTTCCGCTCAGCCGTTTCGCGCACGGCGAATTGATCGCTATCCAACTCGTTCAGCAGCGACCGAACCACTTCCGTCGGGACCGGAGGCACGGGCCGAAGCCGTTCTTTCAGGAAAGAGACGGCCGGCCGGGGATCGTCGGCGAACTGCCAGACAGCGGCATAAGCCTTGGCTGCATCGGCACCGGCCAAGTCGGTCCAGAGGGCTTCGCGCCGGGCGGCGCTAAGTTGTTCGCCGCGCCTGCCGCCGCGGAGCGTCGCATCCCAGAGCAGGATGGCACCGTCGGCGTGGCCGGTGGCTAGAGTGCGGCTGTGGGGCGCGAAGGCGAGCGAACTGGCGCAGGCGCGGTCTCGCGGTCGGGCATCTCGGTTAGGGATCGGGATGGAACCGATCTCTTTCCACGTCGCCGTTTCCCAGAGACGGATTCCATCTGGTGCAGCGACGGCGAGCAAGCGGTTGTCCGCCGAGAAGACGAAGACGGCCGGCCCTTCGATCAGCAATTTCCCCAACCGCCGTCCCGTAGCCATCTCGCCAAGAAGGATAGGCTCGTCTTCCATTCGGTAGTTGGCGAGGTTGAGAAATCGGCTGCGCGCGGCCATTAGCCGACCGTCCGGCGACAGGGCCAAGTCGCCCCCAAATGTTCGCCGCTGTGGGTTGGCAACCGAGTCCGACCGCAGCTGCCAGCGCGGCTCACCGGTGTCGAGTGCCAGGAGCCGCACCGCCGCCGTTGCGGAATCCGGCGCCAGCACACTTTGACCGTCGGGTGTCAGCAGACTTTCTTCCCCCCAGGGAACGCGCTTGTGAACGAGGCACTCGCCGGTTGCCGTGTCCCATACGGTGAGCACGCTTTCGTCGTTTCGACGGCCGTTCTTCCAGGTCAGCATCATGATCTTCTTGCCGTCCGCCGTAATGCGGATTTCCTTGTCCCGACTGCCGGCCATGAACTCGCGGCGGTCGGCCAACTCGAAGCCGCGGCCGGGGCGCCCGGTGGTTACGTCCGTCGCTCGGAGGACGGTCTTGTCGAATATGGAATAAGGCACGGTCAACAGAAACCGGCCATCGGGCGTGAATGCCAGGTGATCGCTTCCTCCCTTGGGGAAGACATGGAGCGTGCGGGCCGTGGACACGTCCCAGAGGCGAACGGTTTGGTCCTTCGACGAAGAGGCCAGCAGCCGGCCGTCGGACGAGAAGAGGAGTCGAGACACGTCTTCCGTGTGGCCCCAGCTTTCCGTGTCCGTGTAGACGGGTTTGCCGGTAGTCAGATCCCAGCGCTGAAGCGCGCCCGTGCGGCGGATGAACCCCTTGCCGTCCGGCGTGAAGGCGAAGTTGGTTGGCAGCCGGTTCGGATTGAGGTCTATGGCGTCACGTCGATGCGACGGCCGGGGGAAGCGAAAAGCGATTTTCTCCTCTCCTGGCTTCCACAGTACGACCTCCTCCTGTCCCGTTAGGAACGCTAGAAACCGGCCATCGGGGGAGAAGCTGATCGGGTAGACAGCCTCCTTGGGCGGTGTCTTCTTTCCCCCGAGCAGTTTTCCAGTTGCGGCATCGCATAGGTGAATACCAGCGATGCCTCTGTTGACCACGGTCACCACTGTGCGGCTGTCCGGGCTGAAGAATATGAACGGGGACCAGATTTTCTTTTCCGACTGCCATAAGAGTTTTCCGCTTTCCAACTCCCAGCACCGAAGGATTTGATCGAGATGGCAGGCGACTAGCCGTTTTCCATCGGGCGACAAGACCACGATCGGCTCGAAATAGTGCCGCTGAATATGTCTCTCTTCGGACCACAATACTCGTGATTTGGAGGTTTGCAGATCCCAGACGAGGATTCGGTGATCCTGGTCATTGGAAGAGACGGCCACCGCCGCGCGGCGCTCGTTCGCCGACAACGCTGCTCCCCAAGGGGTTCCGGGGAGATGAAGCGTCTGCCGGAACTTTCCCTTCTCCAGATCCCACAAGTCCAGATAATATTTACCCTTCTCATTGATGTCCGCTGTAAGTGCGAATCTTCCATGTGGCGACAACCAGTTCGGGAGCCGAAAGTTGTTCGCCTTGGACAGTTGACGAATCGAGCGCAATTCGCCGGTTCGCGCATCGAAGCGACGCACGTTCAGATCATTACTGATCGCGACGATTTCCTTGCTGTCGGCGGTGACGGCCAGGTGCGAATCCGGGGCCCGCTGGCGCACCGTGCCCAGACGGGCCAGTGCTCCGGGCGGCAACGGGTCGCCGTGCAAGTCCTGGCCTGACGTCGCGGCAGCTGCCGGATCGTCTTTCGGACTGGACTCCGGCGGCGGGACGGCAGCCGGACGACTCCCCACGCCCACTGCAACGGCCAGAAGGCTCAATCCCAGGATGAGCACGCCTCCCAATTTCCATCTGGCAAATCCCATGACGCGCAACACTCCTTCCGCCAGTGTCATCGCCGCGGGGGAAACGCCCTCGGCGGCCCCGGTTGCCGCTCGTGCCGTGTTCGTTGCCAGCCCCGCGGGCACCGCCGCCGCGGCAGTCTGCTTCCAAAGCACCGCGGCGCACATCGCTGCCGACAGCATCACCCCGCGTCGTGCCAGCCGCTGCTGCAACAACCGGCGCGCGCGGGCGATGCGGCTGGATAGCGTTCCCACCTTACAGCCGAGTTCACGGGCAGCTTCTTCGCGGGACTTGCCTTCCAGACAACAAAGGACAAAAGGCCTCCGGTATTTCTCCGGCAGCCGTCCCACTTCCTCATCGAGTACGGCCTGCAATTCGCGCCAAGCAAGGTCGGCCGGAGGTTGCACGGGCGAGCGGCCGGCCGCCTCGCGTTCGCGGGCTTGGCGCCGCCGCGCGCTCTGCTTGACCCGCAGGGCGATCCGATAGGCGACACCGTAGAGGAAACTGCCCAGCGCCTCGGTTTTGCGGATGGAACCGGCCCGACGGGCTAGAACCAGGAATGAGGCCTGGAAAGCGTCTTCCGCATCCTGTTCCTGATGGAGAAGGTGTTGGCAAACGCTCCAAACCAGTCCGCCGTGACGCTGCACGAGAGCGGCGAACGCCGCCTCTTCCCGGCGCACGGCGAAGCGCTGGAGCAGCTGCGCGTCGGTCAAGCTCTTGGTCGGCTCGGACTCTACCAGATGGCGAATGTGCCGAAGAATGGTGCCGGCCTGCCCCGTCGTCATCGCATCAGCCCTCCAGGAGGCCCTTCCGCGATAATAGTGCTCGCAGGCCGAGAAGCAGTCCCGTTTTCTTTCGCGGAGGCGGGGGAGCCGGACACGGTCACAACCGCCACTCCCATGTGCTCATCTGCTCCAGCGCCGCCGCGTCGGTGAGGTTAAAGCGCAGCGGCGTCACGGTGATGTAGCCGTCGGCGAGGGCCGTCACGTCCGAGTCGGGATGCGGATCGGGACAGCTAAAATCGGGGTTCGACCAGAAATACATACGGCCGCGCGGGTCGATGCGGCGGTCGTAGGTTTCGACATAGGCGGCGAGGTTCTGCGGTACGGTTCGGATACCTCGGATCGGACCGCGCTCCGGGCTGGGGATGTTGACGTTGAACAAGGTTCCTTGCTCCGGCTCGTGCGCCAGGATCTGCTCGATGACGCGGCGGGCGAGGTCGGCGCCGCGAGCGAAATCGAGCGGCCGCAATTTCGTGTATTCCAACGAACAGGCGATGCTGGTGCGGCGGAAGAACGCGCCTTCGATGGCGGCCGCGACCGTGCCGGAATAGAGCACGTTGATGCCCGCGTTCGAGCCGGCGTTGAGTCCGCTGACGATCGCGTCCGGCGCGTCCGGCAGCAGTTCGCGCAGGGCCAGCTTCACGCAGTCGGCGGGCCGGCCCTCCACCGCCCACCCCATCGGCTGGCGCTCCTCGTCGAGCACTTCTTGCACGACTAGCGGCGTCGTCAATGTCACCGAATGCCCGACGGCGCTCTGCTCCGTCGCGGGGGCGACCACGACCACCTCGCCCAGCTTCCGCAACTCCGGGCGCAGGGCACGCAGGCCGGGAGCGTAAATGCCGTCGTCGTTGGTCAACAGAATACGCACACATGCCTCCGTTCATTCGTCCAGTTTTTTGCGCCGCAGGATGTGGTGATAGTGCTGGGCGAAGCGATGCGCCTCATCGCGGACGTACTGGCACAGCCGCAACGCCGCGGCGTGTCGGCTCAGACGCAGCGGTTCGTCCTCGCCGGGACGATAAATCTCTTCCTCGCGTTTCGCCAACGAAATCAGACACGGCGGCTCGACGCCCAAAAGCGCGAAGGCGTCCAGCGCCGCGTTAAGTTGTCCCTTGCCGCCGTCGATCAGCAGAATGTCGGGAAAGACCCGCTCTTCGTCGCCGTGCCGCCGCGCCCCCGCGTTACGGAAGCGGCGCGTCACGACCTCGCGGATCGACGCGAAATCGTCGATGCCCTGCACCGATTTGATGCGGTAGCGCCGATAACCGGGCTTGAACGGCAGGCCGTCGATGAAGCTGACCAGAGACGCCACCGTATCGCTGCCGCCCAGATGCGCGATGTCCACGCCCTCGATCGTTCGCGGCGTCTGCGACAGGCCCAGCACTTTCCGCAATCCGATGAGTCCCTTTTTCGGATCGATGGGAAACACTTCCGGCTGCACATCGCGCTCCACGTCGCCGCGCTGCCCCAGTCCCCGTAGGGCCGCGATGTCGTCGCGCAAACGCGCCGCCTTCTCGAAGAGGAGCGACTTGCTCGCGTCCTCCATCTCCTTCTCCATCTCGCGGATCAGACGGTCCTTCTTGCCTTCCAGCACCATCCGCAGGGCGCGGATCTGTTTGCGGTACTCCTCCTTCGTCACGCGGAAATTGCACGGGGCCGTGCATTGGCGAATGCTGTGCAGCAGGCACGGCCGAAACCAGCGCCAACGGCTGTCGTCGGCCTTGATGTCCAGCGAGCAGGTGCGGAATTGAAAGATGCGCTGCAAGACGCGGATGGCGTGCCGCAGCGTGCGCGCGCTGGTGAACGGCCCATATAGCCGAACGCCGCGGCGGCGCGGCTGGCGCGTGAACTCGACGCGCGGAAAGTCCTCACGAATGCGAATTTGTAAATAGGGAAATGTCTTGTCGTCCTTCAGCTCGACGTTGAAGCGCGGTTGGATGTCCTTGACCAGCCGGGCCTCCAACAGCAGCGCATCGACTTCGCTGTCGGCGGTCAGATAGTCGATGTCGGCGATGAGCGGCACCAGATCGGAAGTGCGCGCGTCCTCGGCGGCGGCCTTGGTGAAATAGTGCCCGGCGCGATTGCGCAGGTTCTTGGCCTTGCCGACGTAGAGAACGACGCCCTGGGCATCCTTCATGATGTAGACGCCGGGCGCGGCCGGAAACTGCTTGACCTTCTCCGCGGGTGGCAGTGCGGCCGAATCGGCCGGCGGTTCCGTGGTGGACATGACGTCTCCTCCCAAACGCGAACTCCCAGAGCCTCGCTTTCCGTCGCGCGCCCTCCCTTCATGATACACAATCGTTCACGCAGCGCGCGTTCGAGGGGAGGACGGAGGAGAATTCGCGGCTCAGGAGTTGGTGCGAGGTCCGATGCGCTCTTTCCCCACCCACGGTCGCAGCACTTCCGGCACGACGACGGAGCCGTCCGCCTGCTGATTGTTTTCGAGGATGGCGAGAAGGGCGCGCGTGACGGCCACGGCGGTCCCGTTGAGCGTGTGGACGAAGCGTGTGCCCTTCTGTTTGTGGGTCTTGTAACGGATGTTGAGTCGGCGGGCCTGGTAGTCGGTGCAGTTGGACGTGCTGGTAACTTCGCCGAATTCGCCGCCCTGACCGCGGCCCGGCATCCACGCCTCCAGGTCGTACTTGCGATACGCCGGCCCGCCCAGATCGCCGGTGCAGGTGTCGATAACGTGATACGGCAGGCCAAGTCCCTGAAAGACCTTCTCTTCGATCTCCAGCAATTCCTGGTGGTGACGCTCGCTCTGGTCGGGCGTGCAGAAGACGAACATCTCGACCTTGGTGAATTGGTGGACGCGATACAGGCCGCGCGTGTCGCGGCCGGGTGCGCCGGCCTCGGTGCGGAAGCAGTGCGACAGGCCGACGTACTTCTTCGGCAAATCGAGTTCGTCAAAAATGCGATCGCGATGCATCCCGCCGAGCGTAATTTCCGCCGTGGCGATCAGACACAAATCCGTATCGCTGAGCGAATAAATCTGTCGCTTCTCCGGGTCGGGATCGCGTGGGATGAAGCCGATGCCCTCCAGTACCTCGACGCGTGCCACGTCCGGCGTAATAATCGGCGTGTAGCCCTCGCGGATTAGCGTCTGCATGGCGTACTGCACCAGCGCCAGTTCCAGCAGCACCGCCTCGTTCGTGAGGTAATAGAACTTCTGCCCCGCCACCGATGCTCCCGCCTCGAAATCGACGAGTTGCAGCGCCTCGGCGAGAGCGACGTGATCCTTCGCGCCGAAGTCGAACTTGCGCGGCTCGCCCCATTGTCGGAGGATCTTGTTGTCGTCCGCCGTGGTGCCGACCGGCGCCTCCGGGTGCGTCATGTTGGGGATGGTCAGCAACGCGCAGTGCAACTTCTCCTGAACCTCTTTCAGTTGCTTCTCCATCCCGGTGACTTCCTCGCGGAGTCGCTTACCCTCGGCGATAAGTGCTTGCTTGCTGGGCGGATCTTTCTCCTTGGGAATGAGCTTGGAGACTTCGTTCTGGCGCTGTTGAATTACCTGTGTTTGCTGGATGAGCCGCTTGCGTTCGTCGTCCAGTTGCACGACGCGATCCACATCGGCCTTGACGTTGCGATTACGGCAGTTCGTCTTGACGTCGTCCAGGTGCTCACGAATATAGGCGGCGTCCAGCATGGTCTGATTCCTTGCGATACTCTCCTGATGGTTCCCTCAGCGTTATAGGCGTTCATCCTTGAAAGACTACCAGAGTGAAATCGTCTTGGAGTTGGCCCGTGCGAGGCAAGGCGGCCTTTTCGCGCACCTTCTGGAGGATGGCTTCTCCGGCACCTTCGGAGGAGACGGCGAAGATGGTGTCCCAGCCGGCGTACTTCCAGACGCCATCGGTCATCGCCAGTACGGTCCACGGGTGAACGAGACGCACGGAAAAAGGCACGAAAATGGCCCCTCGCGACCCGACGGGTGGATTTTTCATCTGATGCTTGGTGAGGATGCGAGGCGGTTCGCCCGCGTTCAGCAGAGCAACGGCGCTATCTCCGCTGGAAGCGCCGCACAAGGCGTTCTCCGTCAGACAAAAACCGATCAAGGTGGTGAACCCGGCCTTCTCGGCATCTGCCACGGCTTCGTCGCTGTGCCGCAGAATGTCAGACCAGATGAAGGGGGAGAGGAGTCGATCGGTTCGGAATGAGGATGCCCTATCCAGGCAACTCCGACAGGCGATGGCTGACGCCAGCGCCGCGCCCGCTTGACCGCCTTGCCCATCCGCGACCGCACAGACGTAGCAAGGAGAAGGGCCAGGGACAGCTCTGATCTCGACGTGATCCTGGTTCTCCTCGTGCCCCCCTGGCTCCGTATGCTGGAAATGCGTTATCATGGCCGCTTCTCAAGCGGTTCATAATGCACGTCGTGCTTGCCGACGTAGATTTGCTCCGGCCGGAAGATTCGATTGTGCTTCAGCTGTTCCAACCAGTGCGCCAGCCAGCCGGCGACGCGCGCGATGGCGAAGATGGGTGTGAACAAGTCGCGCGGGATGCCGATGCTCAGGTAGACGATGCCGGAATAGAAATCGACGTTGGGATAAATGCCTTTCGGACCCAACAGACCGGCGGCGACGCGCTCGACTTCGAGGGCCAGCTGATACAACTTGGGACGCCCCGTCTCGACGAAGGCGTTCTCGGCCAACTCTTGCAGCACCGTCGCGCGGGGATCCTTGACTTTGTAGACGCGATGGCCCATGCCCATGATCTTCTTCTTGTGCGCGATGGCGTCGTCGAGCCAGGCGCGGGCGTTCTCCGGCGATCCGACCTCGTCGAGCATGTCCAGCACTTGCTCGTTGGCGCCGCCGTGCAGCGGGCCGGTCAGCGTGCCGATGGCGGAGCTGATGACCGTGTACGGGTTCGCCAGGGTCGAGCCGGTGACGCGGCCGCTGAACGTCGAGGCGTTCATGGTGTGCTCGGCGTGCAGAATCAGGCAGGCGTCCAGCACCTTGGCGACGGCCGGCGACGGCTCCTGCTCGGTCAGCATGTAATAGAAGTTCGCGGCGTGACCGAGATCGTCGCGGGGGCCGATGGGGGCGTCGCCGTGGCGCAGACGATGAAAGGCGGCGACGATGGTCGGCAGCTTGGCGATCAGGCGCACGACGGAGTCCCAGTTGCTCTGCTCGTTGTGAACATCGCGGGCCGGATAGAACATGCCCATCGCGGCGACCCCCGCTTGCAAGGCATCCATCGGATGCCCGGTCTCCGGCAAGCACTTGATGAGGTCGATCAGTTTGTACTTGATGCGGCGGTGGTGGCGCAGGGCGTGGTCGAAGCCGGCCAGTTCGCGCTGAGTCGGCAACTCGCCCTTGAGCAGCAGCCAGGATGTCTCCTCGAAATTGCTCTCGCGGGCCAGCGTTTCCACGGCGATGCCGCGATATTCCAGGCGAGCGCGTTTGCCGTCAATAAAACTGATCGCCGACTCCGCGACGGGCACGTCGGCCAAACCCGGTCGAAATTCCGGCTCACTCATGGTCTTTCCCATCATGCTGTAAGGCGGCCACGGTTGGCTTGTCGCGGAGGCGACGCCGTTACTATATCAGGAAAACTCAACCCCGGCGAGCGCGGCGTCCGTCGTGGCATTCACCCCGGTCGTCGTTTACAATACTCCCATGCACGCACTGGAACTGACTCCCCAACAGGCGGCCGATCCGCGCCGCCCTCTGCTCGATGTACCGTCCGAGGAGCTGCTCGCCTGGCTGCAAGCGCGCGGACAAGCGCCGCTGCGCGCCCGCCAGATGCGCCGCTGGATGCTCGGCGGTCGAGCCACATCCTTCGAGCAGATGAGCGACCTGCCCAAGCGACTGCGCGAAGAACTGACCACGGCATTTTGTCCTCTGGGGAGCGATACTGCTCGCCATCTCATCTCCTGCGACGGCACCAACAAACTGCTGCTGCGTCTGCGCGATGGGCAGGTGATCGAGTGCGTGCTGCTCAAGGAGGCGGATCGGCGGACGGTTTGCATCAGCACGCAGGTCGGCTGCGGCATGGGCTGTGTCTTCTGCGCCAGCGGCCTGGGAGGCGTCGTCCGCAACCTGACGGCCGGCGAAATCCTCGAACAGCTGCTCCACGCGCGCAACCTGTTGCCGGCCGAGGAACGGCTGACGCACATCGTCGTCATGGGCATGGGCGAACCGCTGGCCAACCTCGATGCGCTGCTCGAAGCGCTGGCGGTCGCCACGTCTCCGCAGGGATTGGGCATCGGAGCGCGGCACATCACTATTTCGACGGTGGGGCTGCCGGCGAAGATGCGGCGGCTCGCGGACCTCGGCAAACAGTATCACCTGGCCGTATCGCTGCACGCGCCCAATGACGAGTTGCGTACGCGCATCGTGCCGACCAACGACAAGACCGGCCTACCGGCGATCCTCGAAGCGGCGGATTATTTCCACGCCGCGACGGGGCGGCAGGTGACGTATGAATATGTCCTGCTGCGCGACATCAACGACCAGCCGGCCCACGCCGCCGAACTGGCGAAACTGCTGCGCGGGCGCCATGCCCACATCAATCTGATCCCGTTCAACGACGTGGCCGGCCTGCCCTACCATCGACTGACCGAGCAGGCGTTGACGGACTTTCTCGCCATCCTGCGCGGCGGCGGCATCAGCGTCAAGGTGCGCAAACGCAAGGGAGCGGACATCGACGCCGCCTGTGGCCAGCTCCGCCGCGCGGCCCTGGCGGAAGCGAAACCAGTTTCGCCGGTCAGGGTTGAATAAAGAAGAACTAACCACAGAGTCACAGAGAGCACAGAGGAGAAAACACAGAGACGACAATAATAGACAGAGAGAGGAGATTGCTTTCATGGTCTGGTGATCTTGGAAATTGTTTTTATTTTCTCTGTGTTTTCTTCTCTGTGCTCTCTGTGACTCTGTGGTTAGTTTTTTGGAGGCTCTGTTGTGAGTGCGACCGGCGAGAGCAGCACGCAACTGGCCCTCCGCGATCCGGACATCCGCCTCATGCTGCGCGTGCGCGAGGACCAGCCGGGCGCGTTCGAGGAACTGGTCGAGCTGTATCAGCGCCGCCTCGTCGCCGTGATGAATCACCTGGTCGGCAACGCCGAGGAGGCGGAGGACTTGGCCCAGGAGGTTTTCCTGCGCGTCTATCGGGCGCGCAAGAAATATCGGCCACGCTCGAAGTTCTCCACCTGGCTGTTTACCATCGCCAACAACCTGGCTCTCAACGCCCTGCGCGCGCGGCAACGCAAACCCGTGGTGCCGCTGCCCCTCCAGGACTCCGGCCCCCTGGGACCGCGCCCTGCCGAGCAGCTTGTCCGCGATCACCACAGCGGACCCATGAAGCGCATGCAGCAGCAAGAGTTGGCCGACATCGTCCGGCAAGCGCTGGAGGGACTCAACGAACGTCAGCGCATGGCCGTCGTCCTCAACAAGTTCGAGGACATGAATTACGCCGAAATCGCCGAGGTCATGGGATTGACGACCAAGGCGGTCAAGTCGCTGCTGAGCCGGGCACGCATGAACCTGCGCGTCGCCCTGGCCGGCTACATCTACATGGACGGCGAACCCGTCCCGGAAGACGCGGAGGAACCGTAGGTCAGGCTTTCCAGCCTGACACGCCTTGCGGAAGTGTCAGGCTGGAAAGCCTGACCTACGGACGAGGGATTTGTGACATGACCGAACCATCACCCCACAACGAACAGGACCAGGCCGACTTGGTTGCCTATCTCGACGGCGAATTGAGCGGCGAGGCGGCCCGCACGCTCGAAGCGAAGTTGAGCCTCGATCCCCAGGCCCGCGCCGAAGCCGACGCCCTGCGCCGAACCTGGGAACTGCTCGATTACCTGCCGCGACCGCAGCCGTCGGCGCGATTCACGCATCGCACCTTGGAGCGGCTGTCGCCGGTGCGGTCCGGCGAGCAGCGGCGGGGACGGCGCTGGCGAAGCGGCTGCCTCGCTCTGGGTTGGGTCGCGGCGCTGGTTCTGGCCGCCTGGGCCGGGTATGCCGGTTACAACTGGTTCGTGCCGCGCGAACCCGGTGACAAGGAACTCATCCACGATCTGCGCCTGATCGAGAACAAGCGCTATTACGATCTGGTCGAGGATCTCGAATTCTGGCGAGCGCTCGACACGCCGGAGCTTTTTGGCGACGAGCAAGCGAGTTCGTGAGGGAGGCGAGTGTGTTCATCGCGCGCTACGCGGGATTGCTGGTGTTCTTGCTGATTTTCGTCATGGCGGCAACGCCCGCCCACGAGGAAGCGTCCGCACCGCGCGATCTCGAACGCAACCGCCAACTGCTGCTCAAGTGGCAGGCCGATCCGGAACATCAGGCCCGCCTCCAGCGCGACCTGCGCGACTTCTGGGCATTGCCCAAGCCGAAGCGCGAACGCCTTCGCCAACTCGACAAGGAATTGCACGAACTCGACGCCAAAACACAGAAACGCTTGTGGAAGGTCGCGGAACGCTATCGCGCCTGGCTGGAGCGATTGCCGGAGGAAGATCGACGCAAGATCGAGGGAACCAGCGATTTCAACGAGCGTTTGCAGCTCATCAAGGACATCCGCGAGCGCCAATGGATCGAAAACTTGCCGCGGAAGCTCCGCGAACATTTGGAGAAATTGCCCGCTGGTGAGCGTCCCAGTCAGACGAAACGGCTCCACGAGCAGGAGCGGCAGCGTCGAAAAGCGTGGCAGCGTCCGCGTCCGGCGAAGCCGAGGGTGCAATTGCAAGAACTCCCGGATGAGGTGCAAGCGTTCTGGACGAAAAACATCTGGCCGCGTCTGAGCATGGAGGAGAAGACGGAATTCGAGCGAGCGAAAGGCCAGCCGGAGTTTGTGCGAACGGTGAAGCGCCTGGCGGATCTGCATCCGGTGTTGCCGCCTTTGCCGCCACCCCACCGGGCGGTCAAGCGTTATGAGGATCTGCCCGACGAAGGCAAGCGAATCGCCGGAGCCAAGCCGCTTTGGGAGAGACGAGAGGAGACGTGGAAGAAGTTGCAGCAGGTCGAAGGGGTTTGGCCGGAATGGGCCGAAGCGTTCCTGCGCGCGCTGACCCCCGAACAGCGTAAGACGATGCCGCCACTCGGGGCGAGCCGCCCGCGTGAGTTCGCGCCGGCTGTTCAGAAGTTCATCGGAACCACACTCAAAAACAAGATCAATCGTCAAGAGGGGAAGAGACTGCGCGATACGGAAGGTAAATGGCCGGAGTATCCCAAGCGCGTTCTCGAACTCGCACACAAACACAATCTCGAAGTGCCCGGCATGAGCCTGCCCGGCCCCGCCGAGCTGTGGGACGGAGTTCGCTAACTGTCGGCCGACTCCGTCACATCCGTATCCGGCGGCAAGGGCGTGGCGCCGGGGGGCGGCGTACCTTTGCCCATACGAATGTAGACGGCCCGTTGCCGCTCATACTCGGCGGGGTCCAGTTGCGCCAGTTCCGTCGGGCCTCCCTCACGGGCCTGGTGGAAAAGTTGTTTGAGGAATGGGATGCACCAGCCGCAGCCGGTGCCGGCGCCGCCGCACTCGGACAGCTGGCTGGCCACGCGCGGTTTCTCCACGCGCAGGAAATTCAGCAGTTTGCGCTGCGTGACCTGGAAGCAGTAACACACTTTCGCATCGAGATCCATGCGCGACTCGGCAAGGCAGACGGGCGGTGATCGCCACTCCGCCATTGTAACAGACCGTGTGCGGCAACAAGGAAACGTCGATCAACGGAGTTCCGGCATCGGCACGCCGCGAGCGGCACATTGCTTGAGGATCGCCTCTCCTTCCGCATCCTTGCCGGCGACTTGCCGCGACCAGCAGCCGCGAAGTGCGGTTCCGACGTTGAACGGGGAGAGTTTCAAGTCGAGGGCCTGCGTCAGCGATTCGAGCGGATCTTCGCGGATGACCTTGGCGAGTTGTTCCGCTTCGCCGGCATCCACGGCCCGCAGCACCACCCAGGCCCACTTGCTCGGATCGTCGGGGAACTGCCGACGGGAGTCGCGGACCAACTCGACGACCCTCTTCACGTCGGCATCGTCCAAGGCGGCCTGCCGCGTTTTGCCCTCGCGCATCAGAATGAAAGCGATTTGGTCCTTGGACTCCAACGAGCGGCGCGTGCGGGCAACCAGCGCGGCATAAGCCGGATCTTTTCGCGCCAGGGTATGGCTGGCCCGGAAGAGCAGCGCCATTTCGAGGCGCCGGCGCGTGCCGTCCGACGGCGCGACCGAGTGGGCCGACTCCGCCAGCCTGACGACCTCGCCGGCATCCACCGCGACCCCAACCGACTCCAGGTGCATTTTCAGGACGGCCATCTCCGCCGCCGCCACGGCGTAGGTGACGCCGCGACGATCCGCTTTCGTCTCCTTCACCAGTTGGGCGTAGCGAGCGATTTGATTTTCCGTTTCTTTGCGGACCTTCTCGTCCTGTTTGCCGGCGAAGTAATCGAGCGTGAGTTTCTTTTCCGTGGACAGGTCCGGCTGCCCTTTTTCCAAAGCGGTCGTCAGATCGCGCAGTTTCGCCGCGCTGCGCTGCCCCTCGTACAACGAACGGAGCCTGCGGTACACTTCGGGGTTTTTCGGCGCCAGAATCAGCAAACGCTCCAGAAACGACATCGCCTTGACGGTCGCCGGATGCGCGTTCAATCGTTCGCTCAGACGGCGTTTGCCCGCCTGGTCGGGGTACAGGTAGGCCAGCAGCGAGTTGTCGCCCGAATGCTTGAGCGCCTTCAGATCGATGGCTTCGCCGATGACATCGCGCACAGCGGCGTCGAGGAGCGCGGACGCGGCATTGCCCAGCAAGATGCTGTCGCGCGGCGACAGCGCGACGGCCCGATCCAGCATCGTACCGGCTTTTTCGAGCAAACGGCGCTCGCCCGTGACGTGATACAGCGAGAGATGGGCCAGGGCGCCGTTGTTCAGCGACGCCGCGTCCTCGGGCATGTGAGCGTACAGATCGATGGCCTGGCGCAAGTTCGTCTCGGCCTCCGCCGATTTGCCGTCGCGAAACGCCTTCGTCGCCCGCGCCGTGCAGAGATTGGCCTTCACGTCGGCGTTGTCCGCGTTGCAGCGCTCCAACCAGGTGATCTTCTCGTCCAGCTCGACGGCCATCACGGCGCGCGACAGAGCGGCCTGGAACTTCTTGTCGCGATCCTTTTCCTTGTCGTACGCTTCCTCCAGCAGCGCGCAGGCTTGCGTCCGCTCGCCTAGCTCACGCAGTTGGCGAGCGAGGAACATCAGCGTGTCATAACTACGGTCCTGGGCCGGGAGCGATTCGTCGAATTGCTTGCGCCTTTCCTGATGGCTGACGCCATCCCGGTCGTGGGGTTCGCAGTCCTCGGCCGGATGCCCCGCGCGAACGCTCTGTCCTCCGGCGGCGCGGTTGTCGGCTTCGGCGAACTTCTGACGCGCCGCGTCCTTGGGCGAGTGGGTGTGTTTTTTCCAGCCGATCGTCGCGGCGATGCACAGACCAGCCAGCAGAATCAGGGCGAAGCCGACGCCGTTGATCCGCATCGCGGTCAGGACTTTGCGGACAGGGCGCAGGTAGGGAAATCGCTCCGTCCCGTCGTAATCGCTCATGGCCGCAGCCCTCTTCCGGAATTACCACCTTGAGACGATCGGATGATGGTCGTGGGAAGAAGGGATTTTTTCAAGTGCAAAGCCGGGGCATCGCCTCACAGGAAGAAGGCGGCGAGCATTTCGGCGGTGTAGTCGTGAATCGTCAACGGCAGTGGTTCGCGCAATTCCCACGCCGGATTGAAATCGGGCTGGAACAGGATGCCGTCCAGTTCCGCGACGATCGGTCCTGGGCCGAAGACGACGCCCAGTTCGTGATTGCGCCGCAGGCTGAGCAGATCGAAATTGCCGCTGCCGAGGTAAGCCCAGCAGCCATCAACCTCGGCGGCCTTGGTGTGAATGCGACCCGGATACAGGTACACGCGCACCCCAGCGGCGAGGAGACGATTGGCCGTCACGCGATTGGTGCGGTTGATCGAATCGCTATCGGACTGGATGGTGAGGACGACGCGCGCATCCACGCCGCGCCGACGCGCGCGGGCCAGCTTAGTAATGACGCCATTATCGCACAGGTAGGGGTTTTCCAGCCACACGAACGAGCGCGCATGGTCGATGGCGTGATACAGCGCGTGCCGCAGACCATGCTGGGTCGGCGTGTTCTCGACGAGCCGGCCGGCCGCGTTGGCCGCGAACGGAGGCGTGTTTTCCTCGATGCACGCCGGACTGCCCCCCTGTCCGCGCCAGTAGCGCTCAAATCCAACTTGCCACTCGGACACGAGCGGTCCTTCCATCGTGAACGAGACATCGTGCCGCACGAAGAACGAGGGATACGAGAAATTCCGCCCACCCGCCCACGCGGCCTGGCCGTCGATCAGCACTAATTTGCGATGGTCGAAGTGGCCGAAAGGATTGCGGATACGGACCAGTTCGATGTAGGGCTGCTGAGCCAGCCAGCAGACGACGCGGTTGGCCTGTCCGGCCGTGACGGATCGCTGCTGCGTCGATACCGGATAGCGCTGACCGGCCGGCGACTCGTCCGTGGGACTCGGCACAAAGATCAGATTTGCGCCGCCGTCGATCAAGATGCGCACACGGCGATCCGGCCCGGCCCCCGCGGCCAGGTGGCGAGCCAGGCTCCAGCCGACCGCATCGTCTTCCCATAGGTACATGAGCACGTCGATGCGGCAGGCGGCGGAGTCGATCATTTTCTCCAGCACGGCCAGGGCTTCGCCGCCGTCGCGATACAGTCGCACCGAAGCCGGTTGCAAGTCGGTCTCCACCAGCGCGGGATCGAGATCGACCGGGCAACCGGGCATCGTCGAGGGTGTCCGATGTAGATGCATGGCGATACGTTTGCCGATCAGTCCGCGGCCCACGGAGCCGAACCAGCCGGCCTTATCGTGTAGAACGGTGGCGCCCGCGCGGAGCGGATGATGGGTGATCTCGCCCGCGGTATCGCATAGGAGTTGCCGCGTCAGCACCCGGTAGCGGCTGGAGTCGGCGTCCTTCGGCGTGCATCCGCCCACCTGACCCGGCGATGTTTGCGACCCGGTCAGGAGCGCCAATCCCGCCAGCCACCAGCAATACCGGCCCAATCCGCGGCGTCCCGCGCGGTCCGTGCGATGTGTCGTCATGGAGCGAATCCTGCCCGCTTAGGTGCCGAGTCCGGCGCGCATGCGCGTTTCCTTACAGGATCGGAAGCTTCCGTCCCATCCCTCACGGAAATACCCATCTTCTCAGAGGAAAAACAGCCATGTTGGAGGGATGCCGCTGAAGTTGTGGTTTCGCCGCGAACGCCGTTTGTTGACGGTCGTGCCGTCATGGTAAACTGTGCCGTTTGGACGGCTGCTCGTACCACCCTTCTGAGGAAACATCATGACTCGATCGGGATGGCAAGCGTTGGTGGAGGGCGTAGCGTGGTTCCGCAGCGCGGAGAGCTATCCGATCGCGGCGTACTCGGAGTTCATGCCGCCGCCGCGCGAGTTCCGCAAACCCTACCAGGGGTACGCCGTCGTCGAACTGAACGAGGACGATCCTTTCGGCTGGCCGGTGACGGAATGGGATGAGGCGAATCAACTCCGTCCCGGTTTGGTGCATATCGCCGAACTGGTCGTCCACGCCTTCGCCGAACTGGCGCACGGCCGGCCGATTCATGGCCTGTCGAAGCTGAAACTGGCGGGTAACCCCGCCTGGCCGCCCGCGTTGGTGCAGCACGGCCATCTCGCCCACGAGCGCTACGTGACGCTGCTGCCCCTGGCATTGTCGCGGACGCTGGACGATAAGGGCCGCGTTCGCTGGACCGTCTTTGGCTCCAGCGAGCAGGGTCCGGCTCGCGCCTTCTGGCGCGGCTTCTTCACCGCCCCACGCCGGCAGTCCTCGGCGCAGCTGGGCGAAGGATTCATCCGCCGTCTGCTGCACGCCGTTTACGGCATCCCCCTGGAAGAGCTGACCGACCTGCGCAAAGCCGGGTTCCGCATTCTGCCGATGGAAGAACATGCGGCCTGGCCCCACTGGCGCGAGGAGCCGCTGCCGCGCTGGACCGAGCCGTACCTGTGGGCGAAGAACCAATCGGTGCGCGACGTGCGCTTTCTGCTCACGTTCCGGCCGTTCGCCACGCTGCCGGCGGCCATTCAGCAAGCCTATCTGAACGAACAATTGCACTTGCTGCCGTGCCCGGCGAGCCTGTTGTTCTGGGGCACACCGGGCGATCTGCGTTTGCAGCACGAATGGCCCTTCGCCGTCCAGTTGCCGCTGCTGCACCTGTTGCCGCGACGCGAGGAGCTACACGGACTTCGCGTTCCTCAATCGGGCTGGCTGCACGAACCCCACCCCGACGAACCGGCCCCCGACGACCCCCAACTCGCCGTCCGCAATACCTATCTGCGCACGCACCGCTGGGCCAAGCTGCATCGTCACGAAGACGAGCTATCCGTGCTGATGCACAAGGAAAAACCCGGCCGCGAGGACAAGCTGATTCACGTCCTGTTCAGCACCGCCGAGGACGATATCGGGCTGTACGGCAAACCGATGGCCCGCAACGTGCAGATGTGGACCAAGGACCATCACCTGCTGCTCGACGGTCCCCGCGCCGCCCGTGACGACATCCTGCGCGTGGGACAGCGTGTTCTGGAAGGCGGACTGTTCGGCTATCGCTTCCAGTTTCCGCCGATGCGCCTGGGTCGCCACGAGGTCTACTGGCATCGTCCGTTGGTGGCTTACCTGGACCATGCCGAAAACAAACCCGTCGTGCTGCCCGACGCCCCGCTGGGCTACCTGACCGCGTACCCGGAGGACCAGCCCAACCTCGGCAAGCCGGTGGAGTTGTGGCCGCGCCTGTTGCACCGGGAGCCGTATCTCGAAGCGCTGGAATTGTTCCAGCAGGCCCACGATCACCGTCATCATCAAACGGCGCTGAACGTCCGCTTGCTGCTCGACGCCTGGCACCTGCGCGGCGAGCGTCCGCTGCCGCGCTCCCTGGCGAGGCAAATTCTCGTGCCGGAAGGCGAGCACACACTGGAAGCGTGGCTCGTTTCCTTGCCGGACCGCGCGACCGACGCGCTGCGCGGTCAGCGGTTGGTCGAAACCCTGGAGCGCTGCCTGGAACCGGCCGACCCGGAAAACACGGTCGTTCCCGACAATCGAACATTCGACTTCACCGCTCGGCGTTCCTTCGAGGTGAGCTACTGGAAAAAGATCGCCCTGCTTTCCGAGGGCCGTTTCGTCAACAAGTGCAACGCCGATTTCGTGCGCGACAAGCCGACCGAGAAACTGCTCGACCACCAGTCGCGCGACCTCGAACCGCTGGGCGATTACCTGCTGCGCTACTATCGGCGCATCGTGGCCCACTCCGGCCTGGCGGGCAAGGCGCTGGTCGGCGAGCTGCCGTTTCAGTGGCGGACCGATTTCGCGTTCGAGTGGATGGACGGCTGGCTGAAAAACCAGGAACGTCTGCTGCACGAGCGCGACCTGATCGTCGTCATCCCCGGCCGCGACCGCGGCCGCGCCGTCATCATGGCCGACCACTACGATACGGCGTACATGCTGGATCGCTATGATCCCGATTACGGCGGCACCGGCGCCCGTCTCGCCGCCGCGGGGGCCGACGACAATCACTCGGCGACGGCCGCCCTGATGCAGGCCGCGCCGATCTTTCTGGACATGAGCCGCAAGCGTCAACTCGGCTGCGACGTTTGGCTGATCCACCTGACCGGCGAGGAGTTCCCCGCCGACTGCCTAGGCGCTCGCCACCTGACGCAACTCCTTGTCGAGGGGCGTCTGAAGGTGCGGCTGGAAAAGGATCGTTGGCGCGATCTTTCGCGCGTGCGGATTCAGGGCGTGTACGTGCTGGACATGGTGGCCCACAACAACGATCGCGAGCAGGACGTGTTTCAGATCTCGCCGGGCACCGGGCCGCGTTCGCTGTGGCTGGCGGAGCAGGCGCATCTGGCGAACGAGTCGTGGAACGCCGCTTGCGAGCGGTTGAACCGGCGCTCGGGCCGTCGCGGACTGGGGCGCGGCAAACGCAGTCGCGACGGCAGCCACGTTCCCGCGACCGCCGCTCATCTGCCGCTCAGCGGCGAGGTTCGTCTGCCGCAGAATCCACGCAGCACGCTCTACAACACCGACGGCCAAATCTTTTCCGACGCCGGCGTTCCGGTGGTGCTGTTCATGGAAAACTACGACATCAACCGCACCGGCTACCACGACACGCACGACACGATGGCGAACATTGATCTGGATTACGGAGCGGCGGTGACGTCCATCGCCATTGAAAGCGTGTGCAGAGCGGCGACCCACACGTATTAGCCTGCCGCAATCGCGGCTGAGTTCAGCCTGTCCCGCGTTGGAGGTGAGACCGGTTAGCGCCGATAATTGCCGCGCGCGATGGTGTCGCTGGCGGCGAGATCCTGGATCTTGCGGAGCGCCTCGCCGTCGTGGGGCGCGAGCTTGCGCACCGACTCCCAGACGGCAATGGCCTCGCTGAATTGCTGCTGTTTGGCGTAGAGATTGGCCAGGGCGCGGTGAGCGGGCAAGTAACGGGGATCGCGCTGGCGGATCTCGTCGAACATCCACGCGGCCAGATGCACGAGGCCGAGTTCCTCGGCGGACTCAGCCATAGCCATCTGCGTTTTCACATCGCTGGGTTGCCGCACCAGCACTTCCTCGCCGTCTTCGAGCACCTTGCGGAACTGACCGGCCCGCTTGGCGGCGTTCAGACGCGCGCGGGTCGTCAGCGTGGTCAACGAGGACAGCCAGCTTCGCAGCCGACGTTGCTGGGCAGCGGCCCGGCCCGTCTCGCGCAGCGACTGACGATAGACGATGCTCACCGGGTCGAACTTGGTGCATTTGAGCAGTAGTTCGATCGCATAATCGAGGTTGCCGTTGGAGCGGGCTTCCTCAGCGCGTTGATATTGCCGCGCCGCCGTTTGCAGGTGTTCGGTACGCAAGCCGAGCAACGAAGGGTCGTCCTCGATTTGCCGGGCGCGCGGCCGGGTCGCCTCGGTCTTCTCGGTGGGCACCTCCTCAAACTGAATCGTCGCCTCGTCGCTGCTGCGGCCGACCGGCGAGAACGGCGGAGGAGTCGAGGCCTTGGAGCGCGGCAGCCGAACCGTTTCTCCGTCGGACGCCTGCGGCGGCAACGCCTTGAGCGCAGCCAAAAGCTCGGCCGGCGTCTGGTGGCGGTCTTCCGGCTTCTTCGCCAGCATGCGCTTCAGCACCGCCCACATCTCGTCCGACACCTGCGGGTTGAACAAGCGGACGTCGGGCGGATCTTCTTGGAGATGCTTCAGCACGCGCTCGCCCAACCCGCCTTCCGAGAAGGGCGGCTTGCCGCTCAGCATGTGGTAGAGGGTGCAGCCGAGCGAATAAATGTCGCTGCGGATGTCGGCCGAGGCGCTGTCGCGCGCCTGCTCGGGCGCCAGGTAGTCGATGGTGCCGACCGTGCTGCCGGCGCGGGTGACGCGAAAATCCTCCTCGTCGGCCTTGCGGGCCAGACCGAGATCGGTCAACTTGACGCGCATGCGGTCGCTGTCGCGGGTCAGCAGAAAGTTCGACGGCTTGATGTCGCGGTGGGTGATGCCCTGCCCGAAGGCGTGATCGAGCGCCTTGACGGCCTGCACGAGGATGCGGCGCGATTCTTCCGGCGCCAGCCGGCCCTTGCGTTCGATATAGTCGTACAAGTCGATGCCGTCGACGAACTCCAGCGCCAGGAAATGTAGGCCGTTGGCCTGGCCGCATTCGTAGAGGGTGACGATGTTTTTATGGGTGAGCCGGGCGGCATGCCGCGCCTCGCGGCGAAACCGTTCGAGCGTGCTGGCCTTCTCGGCCATGCCGGCGTCGAGGATTTTCAGGGCGACAACGCGGCCCAACTCTTCGTCGGACGCTTTGTAAACGGTACTCATGCCGCCGGTGGCGATGTGCGCCAGCACTTTGTATTTGCCGACGCGAGAGCCAGGACTTAGCCGATCGGAGGACATGAGGCGCAGCATCTCACAACGATGAATCGTGGGTAAAAATCGCCCAGTTTATTTTACCCGGCGAATCCGCCCCGGTGAAGGAGAAAGCAACAGGTGCGACGGAGCATCTTCAACGAACGCGCCGATTCTGTGGATTGTGTAAGTTGAAAAACCATGAGCAAGCCCCGCAAACCAGCGCCCGATTTGTTTCACGCCACCCACGCGGCCAACCTCCGCCGCGCGCTGCCGTTGGCCGCCCGTATGCGGCCGCGCAACCTCGACGAGTTCGTCGGCCAGGAGCATTTTCTCGGACCCGGCAAGCTGCTGCGCCGGCTGCTCCAGGCGGACCGGCTCAGTTCGGTCATCTTTCACGGTCCGCCCGGTTGCGGCAAAACCTCGCTGGCCCACGTCATCGCCCGGCAGACGCGCTGTCACTTTCGCCAGCTCAACGCCGTCGCTGCCGGCATCAAGGAGCTGCGCGAATTTCTGCTGGAGGCGCGCGGCGAACTGGAAGCGACCGGCCGGCGCACCATCCTTTTCGTCGATGAGCTGCACCATTTCAACCGCGCGCAACAGGACGTGCTCCTGCCCGACGTTGAGGAGGGCCGCATCATCCTGCTGGGCACGACAACCCAAAATCCGTTCTTCGCGGTCAACTCACCGCTTCTGAGCCGCAGTCAGATCTTCAGCTTCGAGCCGCTCTCTTGTGAACATATTCGCATTCTAGTAAAACACGCCCTCGCCGACACCGAGCGCGGTCTGGGTTCGACGCCGGTGAACCTACACGAAGACGCGCTCGCCTTCCTCGCCGAGATGAGCGACGGCGACGCGCGGCGGGCGCTGACGGCGCTGGAGGTCGGCGTCCTCTCGACCGACGAGCGTCCGGTCGAGTTCACGTTGGCGGTGGCGCAGGAGTCGATCCAGCGCAAGGCGCTCGATTACGATGCCAGCGGCGACGCCCATTACGATGTGACGAGCGCGTTCATCAAGAGCATGCGCGGCAGCGATCCCGACGCGGCGATCTACTGGCTGGCGCGGATGCTCGAAGCGGGCGAGGATCCGCGTTTCATCGCCCGGCGAATCATCATCTGTGCATCCGAGGACGTGGGAAACGCCGACCCGCAGGCGTTGGTAGTGGCCGCTGCGGCCGTGCAAGCGGTCGAGTTCGTCGGCCTGCCGGAGTGCCAGCTGGCGCTGGCGCAGGCGGTGACGTACGTCGCGGCGGCACCGAAGTCGAACGCGGCGACATTGGCCATCGGCCGGGCGCGCGAGGACGTTCGTTCGGGCCGAACACTGCCCGTGCCGAAACACCTGCGCGACACGCATTACAAGGGATCGGAGCGCCTCGGCCACGGCGAGGGCTATCAGTACAGCCACGATGCCCCGATGGGCTGGACGCCGCAAACCTATCTGCCGGAAGGGCGGCGCTATTACGAGCCGGTCGATCGCGGGCACGAGGCGCTGATCCGTCAGCGCCTTGAGGCATTGCGGCGATTGCAGGCGGAGACGACGATTGACCGCGAGGAGGTAGAACGAGAAGAGTGAAGGAAAGAACGGGCCGTCTTATGCCGCACATCGTGTGGAGCGATTGGTATACTCCCTGACGAGGGAGGAGGCTATCCTGAGGTCATCGGATACCCCTTGTCGCGCCAGCCGCGGACGCCGCCATCCATCGATAAAACATTGGTATATCCCATCCGCTGCAAGTTCTCCGCAGCCAGCGCTGAGCGAAAACCGCCTCCGCAATACAGAATGATCTCCGCCCCTGTGTCCGGCAGTCGCTGCTCGATGTCGCGCTCGATGACGCCTTTGCCCAGGTAAACCGCGCCGGGCAGGTGGTCCTTGACCCACTCGCTCTCCTCGCGGACATCGACGAGGCACAGCTTTTCGCCGCGATCCAGTCGCGCTTTCACTTCCTCGACGTTGGTTTCGCGAACGTGCTTCTTCGCTTCCTGCACAATTTGCAGAAAACGCGGGGAATGATGTTTGCCCATGATTGTCCTCGTGTCCAACCAACAATACTTAACCACGGATAACACGGATAAAAAGCATTTGTTTTTCTCCGTGTTATCCGGGGTTGAATTGTGCTTTTATAGCACACCCAGCAATAACTCCGTTACCAGCTGATCCAGCCGCTCATACGGCAGCTTGCGCGACGCCAGTTGCACCGGATCGAACGTCATGTCCTTGAGTTTTTGCGCCGCCTCCTTGCTGTATTTCGAGGTCAGACCGCGCAGGTTCGCATTCGCTCCGTGGATTTCCTTGAGCAAATCCTGAATCTCGCGGTTGTCGTTGAACTGCTTCACCTTCTCCTTCATGATCTTGAACGTGCGCATGTTGCGATCGACGAAGTCCCACGGGTCGGCCTCGCTGCGATGCGGATGAGCGTCGAAGCCGATGGTGCCGGGATACTTGTGATCCAGCAGCAATTTGGCGGTGAAAAACGCCTCCTTCAGATCGTCGCTGCCGAAGGTCAAATCCTGATCGTAGCGCAGCGGCTTCTGGCCGTTGAGATGGATGTCCAGCAGTTTGCCGGCGTCGAGCGCCTGGCCGACCTCGTGATAGACGTTGAGTCCCGCCATTTTGACGTGCGCCGTCTCCGGATTGATGCCGACCATCTCCGGATGATCGAGCGTGGTGATGAAGGCCAGCACGCTGCCAACGGTCGGCAGATACAGGTCGCCGCGCGGCTCGTTCGGTTTCGGCTCGATGGCGAACTTGATGTCGTATCCCTGGCTGAGAACGTAATTGCACAGGAAGTTGATGGACTCGCGGAACCACTTGGTCGCCTCGACCGGATCCTTGCTGGCGTCCACCTCGACGCCTTCGCGGCCGCCCCAGAAGACGAACACCTGCGTATTCAACTCGGCGGCCACGTCGAGCGCGCGCATCACCTTCTGCGTTGTGTACAGACGCACGGCCGGATCGGTGCTGGTGAAGGCGCCGTCCTTGAAGACGGGGTGATAGAAGGTATTGGTCGTGGCCATCGTGGCCTTGATGCCCCAGTCGCCGATGGCCTTTTTCACATCGCGGACGATTTGATCGCGCTGCGACGCGCTGGCCCCGAAGGGAATGATGTCGTTGTCGTGGAACTCGAAGCCGTAACAATTGCGTTGGGCCAGCCCCTTGATGCACTCCAGGGCGGGCAGTTCCGGACGTGTTTGATCGCCGAACGGATCGCGGCCGCGGTTTTGCAGACACCAGACGCCGAAGGCGAACTTGTCTTCTTTCGTGGGTGCGTAACTGTGCGAAGGCATGGAAGACTTCCCCGGATCAGGTTGGTGTGGTGAATTCCGAATTCGCGCGTGGATTTCCTTGCGAGCGAAACAACGAAGGACGAAGAGGACTTCCATGCCTTTGCAAACGGCCGCCCCGAGCAGCAACCAGGGCGTCCAATCGAGGACGGTAACGACGGCGCGCAACAACGGCGGCAACTCGTGGGCGACGAGGCGCTGCCGCAGATACGGCCAGCCCAGCCACCAGGCGACAAACAGGATCAGTCCGAAGACGGCGCCGCTGACGGCCTCGATCGCATAGCGACGCCGCGTCCGTGAGAACAGGCCGTAGACCTTGACTCTCACGGGTTCCACGGTTCGATCCTCTGCTGCTTGCAGCGCCGTATCAATCCTCTACTAGCCCGGAGCGCCAGCGACGGGTTAGTGCCCGTCGCCGGCGCTCCGGGCTAGTGAGGATATTCTCTTATCGCGCCTTGGCCGTCGCCGGTTTCGCCTCGCGCACGGCCTGCACGATCGCCTGCATAAACGCCGGCAGATCGTCGGGTTTGCGGCTGGTGATCAGATTGCCGTCGCGCACGCATTCCTCATCGACGTAGCGGGCGCCGGCGTTGCTGACGTCGTCCTTGATGGCGGAGAAGCAGGTAGCGCGCTTGCCCTTGAGCGCCTGCGTCGAGCAAAGCACCCAAGGCCCGTGACAGATGGCCGCCACCACCTTGCCCTGCTCGGCCATGTCGCTCACCAGCCGCAGCACGGATTCATGGCGGCGCAGAAAATCCGGCGCGAAACCGCCGGGGATGACGAGCACGTCGAAGTCGTTGGCCGACACATCGCGAGCCGACTTGTCGCTCTTGGCGGGATAGCCGAGTTTGCTGGGATAATTCTGGCCGGCCTCGGGCCCAACCAGCGTCACTTTGCAGCCGGCCTCGCGCAGACGGTAGATCGGATACCAGACTTCCATCTCCTGATACTGCTGCTCGACCAGCACGGCGGCGCGCTTCCCTTGCAGTTCCATCGTCGTCTCCTGGAAAAAGTGAATGGGGATTCGAGGGCATTCTAAGCGTTTTGCTTATAGTAGGCCACTGTCTCGCGCATGCCCTCGTCGAAGGTCCAGCGCGGACGATAACCCAACTCGCGTTTCGCCTTCTCGATGCTGAAATCCAAGTTCAATCCAAAGAGCTTGAGTCGCCCCTGCGTCAGACGCGGCGGCTTGGGACTGTTTTTCTTGCGCGCGTCGCGCTCCATCCACCATGCCATGACGCGCGCCGCCCACAAAGGCACCGACACCGGCTTGGGGTGCGGAAGGCCCATGCCCTCGACGATGCTCTCGATGAAACGCCGCTTCGACACGAACTCGCCGTCGGTGAGATTGTAAATCTGTCCGACCGCTTCCGGCTTCTCAACGGCCAGAAGTGTCGCCTCGACGAGATTGCCGACGTAGATGCAATTCATGGCCCGCTTGCCGCCGCCGATGTAACGCACCTTGCGCTTGCGCAAATTGTCCAGCAATTTCGGCATCAGTGTGCGATCGCGCGGCCCGTAGATGAAGCCGGGACGCAGCACCACCACCGGCAGCTTGTGTTCGCGATGATACCTCAGCACGAGTTGTTCCGACTCGACCTTGGTCTGGGTGTAGCCGTCGATGTGGTGGGCCGGCAGCGGTTCGTTCTCGTCGGTGCCGTGATGGTGCCGCGCCGCGTAGACGCCCAGACTGCTGAAGTGAACGAAACGCCGCGGCGGTTGATCCCGGCAAGCGTCGAGCAGTCCGCGCAGCGCCTCGACGTTGACGGCCCGGTATTCCTCGACCGGGCCCCAATCACCGACTTTGCCCGCGCAGTGCAGGATGACCTCGACGCCTTGCAGCGCCTCGCGCACGGACGCGCCGTCGGTCAGGTCGCCGCGAATCAGGGTGACGCCGTCGCGCTGGAGCAGGCTTATGTCGCTGCTGTCGCGCACGAGGGCGCGGACGTTCCAACCGCGTCCGACGCACGCCTGCACGAGATGACCGCCGACGAAACCCGTCGCCCCGGTAATCAAACAGGATGTAGCCATGAAAACCTGATCCTACCTGGTTCGCCGTCATGAGGTAGGTCCGGCGAGCCGAGCCGGACCAAAAGTGCCGCTCGGCTCGCGGCACCTACCGCACGCAGCGATTTCGGTAGGTCCGGCGAGCCGAGCCGGACCACGAGTGCCGCTCGCGGCACCTACCTCATCCGGTTACGGACTTTAGAGGAGTTTGGAGAGGGTTCGACAAGAGGGGCGGTATGCTCTCCGACGATCCGCGCTCCTGTCCGCCCCGCCGAGGTAGATGCCCTCGCTCTCCGGGTTTGGTCCATTTTGCTTGCTTGCTTCAAGTCCGCGAAGCACCCGGCCGATAACTATTCTTGCCCTTTGTGACAGGATGTTGAGAAAGTCGCCCCCTGGTTCGCATGCCACGGCCGTCAGGAAGCGTCGGACTCCGGCTCGACCGAGACGCCGGGACCGTGTGTCCCGTGCGCCGTCGCCGGAGCGACACAGGCCTCCGTTCCACCATGCCCCCGACCCCCACGGAGGTCTGTTCCTGCGGCCGACAAGCCGCCGCTGCTCTCGCTCGTCCCGCGAGCAGGGCAGCGGCGCACCTTTCACGAGAGGGCTGCCGGCAACCTGCTGTTGACTCCCCAACCGCTTTGACTCGCCTCCTCCCCCTGCTTTTCCCCCCGGAAGCGGTGTCCGCCACGACTCCGCCGGCAGCCCTCTCGCCAAAATAGTCCGTAGTCCGTAGTCAGTAGTCAGTAGCAAAGACATTCTTGTCGTTTGCTACTGACTACTGACTACGGACTATTGACCCATGAGCAGTATCGAGCGCATCCACGCCCGCGAAGTTCTGGACAGTCGCGGCAACCCGACCGTGGAGGTCGAAGTGGTTCTGGCCGATGGTTCGGCCGGACGGGCGGCGGTGCCCAGCGGCGCCAGCACCGGCGCTCACGAGGCGCTGGAACTGCGCGACGGCGACAAGCGCCGCTATCTCGGCAAGGGCGTGCAAAAGGCCGTCCACAACGTCAACAACACCATCGCCCCGCGCTTGCGCGGCCAGGACGCCCTCGAACAGGTCGCCCTCGACGACGCGATGCTGGCGCTGGACGGCACGCCGAACAAGGGCAAGCTGGGTGCTAACGCCATGCTCGGCGTGTCGCTGGCCGTCGCCCACGCCGCCGCTGTTTCCACCGGCCTGCCGCTGTACCGCTACATCGGCGGCAGCAACGCGCGCTATCTGCCGGTGCCGATGATGAACGTCCTCAACGGCGGCAAGCACGCCGACAACAACGTCGATTTCCAGGAATTCATGATTATGCCGCTG
>DATBGU010000047.1:0-11911 GCA_036557825.1 Gemmataceae bacterium | reverse complement strand
CGAACCCTTCAACGTGCCAATGCTTAGTCGGCCAGATTGTTCCCGGCACCAATACGACGCATGATCGGCGACGCAGACCGTGCTCGCCCAGCAGGGTTTCGACGCGCGCTGTCGAGGACGGCGGAATCGGCACCTGGAAATCGGGCGGTCCCTCGTCCAACCCCAGGATCGGCGTTAGCCCCAGGTAGCGATCGACGGCGTGAACGTCCGAGCGGAGTAAGGGAATGCGATGGGTATACGCCAGCCAGGCCCCCTCGCGAGCGCCGGTCCAGCCGTGCCGATAAGCGTTCGGAATCAGCTGGCGATCGAGAGGAGAACGCGGGCCGTCGTACGGTCGATCGAAGCCCAGACGCACGGGGGCGTGGGTGGCCATGGTCAGAATCGCCGAGCGAAATTGTCCGTGCAGGTCGAGCACCAGATCGTAGCGCGTCCGCCAAAGATCGGCGAGCATGCGTCCCATGCCGGCCAACCACCCGCGCCAATCGCGGACGACGGCGCCGCGGTCGAAGAGGATCACGTTGGACAGGGCCGGATGATGGCCGATCAGTTCGGCGATGGGCGGCGTCAGCACCCAGTCGATGCGCGCCTCGGGGTAGCGTGCCCGCAATTTCGCCAGCACCGGCAGCGCGTGGATGACATCGCCGACGGCCGAGGGCTTGATGAGCAGGATTCGCCGAAACTGCCGGCGAGAAAGCGCGGACGCGATCATGGGATCTCCCTTACCAGATGTCCCTTGCTGGCGCTGCGGGCTGGTAAGTCATGCGGAGCGACGGAACAGTGCCAGCGTTTTCTTCATCCACGCCGACACGCGATGCCGCAGAAACTCGCGCCGCTGATAGCCCTGATGCGTCACCCAGTTGAATTGCACGACGCGGCGCGGACCGATGAACGGTTTGTGACCGTGCCACGAATTGTCGCTGCGGCGGAAAGCGACCAGCGTCCCTTCCACCGGCGGAACCTCGACGAGAACATCCTCGATATCTCGGCCGGAACGCAGCAAACGCAGACAACCGCCGGACTGCTCCCAGGTCGGATTCATGTACAGCAGGACGGTGATGATTTTGTTGACGGCGTCGGTGTGGATGTTGCCGTCGCGCGTTCCACAGCGGCCGCGCACCGTTATCATGGTGCTTCGACCGTCCAGGTCGATGCCGAATTTCTCCGCACACGCCCGACGGAATGCCGGGCCGTGCAGTTCGTCGAGCAGCTTCTGGAAACCGGTGCCGAACGTCAGTCCCGAAACCGGGAAACTGCCGGCGCTGTCGATGCGGGGATAATCGGCGTTGATCGCCGCCCGCGCCGCGGGCTTGATAAATTCGGGAACGACAAGAAATGGAAACGGCTGCCGGGTCAGCGGAGTGTCCCGGAACGCCGCGAGATCAAGCCCATCCATGGGCGGCGCCTCCTGTTCCGAAGACGGGCGCGGACGCTGCCCGCGGAGGGAGCGTTGCCGACCCGTCATCGGTCTATATCGACATCGGGAGGGGCATTCTGGAGGAGATTTGCGTCTAATTGCCCGTCGAGTTGGCCACGGCCGCCATCTCGTAGGTTCGGCCGTTGACGCTGCCGTTGCGGTGGCGCAGCGACAACTGATACAGCCGCTCGCCCGTCTCGGTGGGATACTTGCCGGTCAGACAGCCGCGGCAGAGGTGACTGGCGTCCAAGCCAATGCAGCGCGCGACGGCCTCCAGCGGCAGATAGAACACCGAGTCCGCCCCCAGTTCGGCGGCCATCGCGTTTTGCTCGGCGTCGGTGAGCCGGCTGCCCTTCATGAA
This sequence comes from Gemmataceae bacterium, assembly GCA_036557825.1. Taxonomy (GTDB): domain Bacteria; phylum Planctomycetota; class Planctomycetia; order Gemmatales; family Gemmataceae; genus JAJPHU01. The sequence goes on along the minus strand of DATBGU010000047.1, from coordinate 10,136 downwards.
GCGCGGCGCGAACAGCTCGCGCACCGTGGACATGTCGATGCCATAAAAGCACGGCGCCACGATCGGCGGGCAGGCCACGCGCACATGGATCTCGCGCGCGCCGCCGCGGAGGCGCAGATCGCTGAGCAGCGTCTTCATCGTCGTGCTGCGGACGATGGTGTCCTCGATCAGCAACACGCGCTTGCCGCCCAGCACTTCGGGCAGCGGCGTGTATTTCAGCTGCACGCGCTCGGCCCGGTTCTGTCCCTCGATGAACGTGCGGCCGATGTAGCGATTGCGGATCAGCCCCTCGACCGACGGCACGCCCAGCGCGAAGGCCATGGCGTCGGCCGCCGCCTTGCCGGTGTCCGGCACCGGCACCACGATGGTGTCGGCGTCGAGCGGCACCCGCCCCATCTGCCGTTCCTGCCGGGCCAGTTCCTCGCCCAGCGCCTTGCGCGTCAGGTAGACGCTGCGCTCGTCGAGCGTGCTGGCCACGTTGGCGAAATAAATCCACTCGAAGAAGCAATGCGACGGTGTGCGTCGCTCGGCGACGCGCTCGTGGCGCAGCTCGCCGTCTTCGACGAGGATCATTTCGCCGGGTTCGAGCGAGCGAATTTCGTCGAAGCCGAGATTGAACAGCGGCACGCTCTCGCTGGCGGCGGCGAACAATGGGCCGTCCTGGGCGTAGCACAGCGGCCGAAAGCCGTGGGGATCGCGCATCACCACCATGTCGCCCATGGCGTTGAGGAACACCATGTTGTAGGCGCCGTCGAACTTGCGGCTGAGGCTGCGGAATACCTCCGCCAGATCGGGCCGGCCGTCACCGTACTGGCTCAGCTCGTGGCTGAGGTAGTGCATGATGACTTCGGTGTCGATGTTGCGGGTGAGGTGGTAATCGGTCTGCGTCAGGAGCTGGTCGCGCAACTCGGCGAAGTTGGAGAGTTGGCCGTTGAAGGCGAAGGCGAACCACTTCCATTTGCAGCCGTGATGTCGCTCGAACGGCTGAGCGTAGCTGCGGTCGGTGGCGCCGCAGGTGGCGTAGCGGACGTGGCCGATGGCGGCGCGGCCGGCGTGCTCGCGCAGGATGCTCTCGCGCTTGGCTTCGTGGTTGAGGCGGAACGCCTCGATGACGGTGCCAATCTGCTTGTAGGTGTCCAGCAGTTTCTCGCGGCGGGGGTTGAAGGTGGCGAAGCCGGCCGCGAGTTGGCCGCGATTTTGCAGATCGAGCAGCAACCGCGGCATCAACCGCGATACCTGTTCCGCTCCCGCCAACGGCGCCAACCGCGAAGGCTTGGGGCTGGGAAGGTGGTATAACGCGGCGATGCCGCACTCGTGATGCAGTTCGTCCATCCAGGGGTTCCCCGGCGAGGGATGAAGATCATCTCAGGCTGCTGGGCAATCCGTTTTTGCCTCTGGGACAATAAAGATTATAGGGGAGCCGTCGCCGGTTCACAAGAAAATCATGCCGAATTCGCTCCCCGATCCATCCGACCGGCGGACTCCTCGGGCGCGGACGGCAGACGCCGCAGACGCGGGACATTCTCCCCGCACGGCACAAACTCGCAATCGGAAGCGTCCCGCTCCTCGTCTGAACAATGTACAATCACCTCCGGTTCGTGAGGATTGTTCCGGTCCGTGTGCCTATCTGATTACGGAGACACCATGCGTCGCACCTTCACCGCCCTTCTCTGCCCTCTGCTCCTCGCCGTCGCGGCCGGGGCCGACGAAACCAAAGACAAGGACAAACCGAAGCCGCCGGTGACTGCCAAGCTAATCGCCAACAAGGGAACCTACACGCTCGACATCGACGGCATGACGCCGGAGCAGTTCCGCGCCGCCCTCAAGGACGCCGAGACCAGCGGCAAGTATCCGAAGCCGCCGGCCGTCGATCTGACCCTGGAATTGACCAACACCAGCGACAAGGAAGTGCAAATCTGGCAGAACGGCGATCCGGTGCAGCTGCGCCTGGAGTTAAAGGGCAAGGGAGCGGTGAACGCCAGGCCGCGACGGGCGTTCACGCGCGAGTTCCGCGTTCCGCACGCCGTGACCCTGGCGCCGGGCAAGTCGCACACGATCGCCGTCAAAAGCCTGCAATTCGGCTTCCGAGGTGTCGCCGAACAGGCGTACTGGACCGACGCCGGCGAGTACACGCTGACGGCCCACTTCCAAACGGGCATCTCGCCGCCGCCGCCCGACAGCAAGGCGGGACGCGACGGCTTTGCCCGCATCACCCTCACCAGCGAGCCGATCAAAATCAAGGTCGAGGCCAAGTAAGTTTGCTCGCCCGCAATCGAAAAAGGAGAACGCGATGATGCTGCGATGGCAGGGCATGGCGTTGTTCGCCCTGGGTGGGTTGGCCTTTGCCGGGCTGGCGGATGAGACGAAGAGCAAGACCGACCCGCCCGGCGCGCCCCTCGAAGCCGTGCTGAGGGCGAAAACGGCCAAGTACGCCCTGGATCTCGGCGGCAAGAGCGCCGCGGAGTTTCGCAAACAGATCGAGTCCGGCGGCGACAACGGCAATTATCCGGAGGCGCCGAAGGTCGATCTCGTCCTCGAACTGAAGAACACCGGCCGCGAGGAAGTGCAGGTCAAGGTGTTCGGCACCGAGAACATCGTCGAGCTGAAGCTGAAGGGTGCGGGCGCGATCACGGAGCAGTTGAAGCGACGGATCACGCCGAAGTTTCGGATCGCTGCCAAAACGATGACGCTGGTGCCGGGCAAAAGCGTGAGCATACCCATCACGAGCCTGGCGTTCGGCCTCAAGGGCAGCCATCGTGCCTGGTGGGTGGAAGCGGGCAAATACACGCTGTCGGCCAGTTACAAAACGAGCGTTTCGCCCCGTCCCAAGGACGCCCGCGACGCCGGCGGCGGCTTCGGCGCCGTGACGGTCCTCAGCGCGCCCGTCACGCTGGAGGTGGAAGCGAAGTAATCGACGGCAAGGCGAACGGCCGACTTACCCCGGCCGTTCACCTGCGAGACTGCGGAGGGCGGCGACCGCGTCGGGCTGGACCTCGAACGCGGCCGGCGTGGCGCCGTGACTGCTAATCAACCGCGTCACGCTGAACACTTCATGCACGTCGGGATGGAGGCTGCACAGCACCAGCCGGCCGCCGTGCGCCCGCACCTCGCGCAGCAGACTCAGCAGCGGACGAAAACTGGCGCTGGAAAGATACGTGACCGGCGAAAAATCCACCACGACGTGCCGCGCGCCGACCAGCCGGCGCGCCGCCAGAAATTCCTCGCGAACGGAGTCGGCGAGGGTATCGCCGATCAGCTGCGCCGTCTCGATGCGGAGGACCGCCACGGGGCAGCTAATGTGTTTGAAGGGTTGATCCGCCATAACGAAACGTGCTCATCGAGGATCGGGTACGAAACCGGAAACGAGTGTATCGCACGCCGCCGGGGAAAACAAAGGGAAATGACCTCGGAAACGTCGTGACATCGGCCACCGTCCGGTGTACGCTAAGATCGACCGAATTTCCCACCGTTTGTCGTCCCTCCGCGGAGCCATCCGATGCTGAAAATCGTGGGCGGCGCAGCGACCGATTGCCGCGGCGTCACACGCCGTAACTTCCTGCAAGCCGGCATACTCGGCCTGGGCGGATTGTCGCTGGCCGACCTTGGCCGTCTGCGCGCCGCCGCCCCATCCGCAGCGCGCGATACCAGCGTCATCCTGTTCTGGCTCAGCGGCGGGCCGGGCCACATGGAGACATGGGATCCCAAGCCCGATGCCGTGTCGCAGTTTCGCGGCCCGTTCGGCGCCATCCGCACGCGCGTTCCGGGCGTCCTGTTCGGCGAGTTGCTGCCCGAGACGGCGCGCGTGGCCGATAAAATCGCCATCCTTCGCAGCGTCAACCACGGCTCCGGCGATCACACCAAGGCCAATCACTGGATGCTGACCGGCTTCGAGGGTCCGGCGTTCAACGTGCCCGATTTCAAGGTGCAGCGCCGGCCGTCGCTCGGCTCCTCCGTGGCGAAGCTGCGCGGCGCGAACCGGCCGGGCCTGCCGCCCTACGTCGCTGTGCCGCACCTGCGCGGCGGCACCGATAACTTCTTCCACTACACCGCCTATCTCGGCGGCGGCTTCAATCCGTTCATCGTCGAGTCCGACCCGAACACGCCGCAATTCCGCGTCAAGGGGCTGTCGCTGGCCCCGGAAATGTCCTTCCAGCGCCTGGAGGACCGCCGGCACATCCTCGACGCGATGGACCACTTCCGCCGGGTGGAGGAGCGCAAGGCGGCCGACCGCGACGCCCATTATCAGCGAGCGTTTCACCTGCTGACGAGCAAGCAGGTGGCCGGCGCCTTCGACATCAACGCGGAGCCGGCGGCGCTGCGCGATCGTTACGGCCGGCACACGTTCGGCCAGAGCGCTCTGCTGGCGCGACGGCTGGTCGAGTCCGGCGTCACGTTCGTGACGGTCAACTGCGTGCCGTGGGACCATCACGGCACCGCCGGCCGTCTGCCCACGAAGGAAGGATCGAAAAAGCTCATTCCGCCGCTGGATCGCGCCGTGGCGGCGCTCGTTGAGGATCTGATTCAGCGTGGTTTGTACGAGAAGACGCTGGTGGTGGCGATGGGCGAGTTCGGCCGCACGCCGCGCATGAACGCCGAGGGCGGCCGCGATCACTGGGGCCATACGTTCAGCGTGCTGATGGGTTGCGGCTCGATGAACATGGGCCAAACCGTCGGCAAGAGCAATCCGCGCGGCGAATACGTCGCCGACCGGCCGATCGGCCCGCAGGACGTGGCCGCGACCGTCTTTCATCATCTGGGCATCGACTCACGCAACGTGCTGTTCGCCGATGCGCAGGGCCGGCCCGTCCCGCTGATCGAAACCGGCGAACCGATCCGCGAACTGATTCGCGTTTGACGGCCCAGAGGAAATAAGACGCCGTCGCGCCAGACAAAGCCCGGGACGAGTCCCGACCCCTTTTCCGACCTTTGGAGGCGGCTATGCGTCCCCAAGGGCTTCCCCGCAACGTCAAGAAGGGGGCGAAAACGGTTCCTGACACCTTTTCTTTCCCGGTGAATTGACCTCGGAGGACTGAGGGAAGGGGCCAGTGGGCGCTAACTACCTGCTGGCCTTCTTTCATTGACAGTCCACCCAACCCGGCCGTTAGTCGCGTGGCCGGTCTGCTGTGGCGACGGGTTCGGCGGGCTACGGTGACAACACGCTATCACTTCGTCTCCTCACCGGTTGACGAACTCGCTCCACTCCCAATCGGCTAGCGTTGACGGAGCTTCAAAACATTGATGATCACCGGGTTTGAGTAAACGCGGCCTGTCCAGAACTTCTCTCCGGGCTTGAGCAACTTCGCTAACTCGACCGAATCAGAGTAGGCCCCATCGGACCGATAGAGGAAGGCCAGTGCCAGTTTCCCCGTCTGCTTGATCTTAAACAACTGGACGGTGTCCGCGTCGCTGACCTTCCCCTCCTGGCTCTTGCCGAATGGAATTTCGAGGGTGTCATACCATTGCCGCTTCGTGATCACGTGCTTCTGCCGCGCCGGGACGCGGATGAGATGGCTTTGTTTGGGGGCAGGGGGGCACCACGGCTTGGTCTGCGCGGAGGTGGTCTCGACGGTGTCCGGAGGGGAAAGCCGCGACAGGATGAGGCGAAAAGCGATACTGTAGCCGTCAAGCACAATCTCTTGGTCGGTTTCGTTGTGGAAGGTGAAGGACGTTTCCAGTTTCGGGGCCCCCCAACCTTCCTCTTCGGGCACGAATTTGGCCGCCACCTCCAGGCGCAGGCCGTTGACGGCTTTCCCTTCATGCGGTAGCGCCTTGGGCTTTTTCGGTGCGGGTGCCCCCTGCGTCAACGCCGTGCCCGCCATCAGCGTAATGACAAGCAAACTACAACGAACAACGAAGTGGCTCATAGCCTCAACCTCCGTAAGTCAAGACTCTCGGACACAGACACCGTCTTCCGCAGACGAACGGTAAAGCTCAGATGGGGATGATGCCGGGCTGCTCCCCGCAGCTACCCGATTCGGACATCCGGCACGAACAACGTCCTGGATAGCCGTTCCCGTGGAAAATATGTTCTCTTGACACCAAGAGTCTTCTGAACGCCCGCGCCGCGCGGCGGCCTGCTCCGCTCGCGTTACTTCGGTTTAACGGTTTCCAGCGTCATCTCGAAGAACTTCCGCCACGGCTTGCCGTCCTGCGAGACTTCGCCGACCTCGAACCACCGGCCCTTGTCGTCCCGCGTGATCGTATACCGCACCTCGCCGAACTGCGGAACCTTCATTCCCCAGACCAGCTGCCCGTCCGTGACCTTGGCCTCCGTGTCCTCGTGGTTGCCGCGCGCGGTGTACGCCTGGAAGCGATAACGCTTGGCCTTCTCGTCGTAGGACACCACCGTGAATGCGTTGTGGACGACGGCCTCTTTGGCCTTGCCACCGGCTTGGCTGCGGTGCACGCCCTCGATGGTCAGCAGCAGGCCTTGCAGCTTGCGCTGCACGACTTCGGTCCCGCGGAAGGTGCGGCGCTGGCCTGGGGCGAACTCCATCCAGCCCTCGCCTTTCCATTCGCCGACCAGAAAGTCGAGTTTCTTCATCGCGTCCCGCTGGGCGACGGCCGGAGCCTGCGCAAGGCTCAGAGCCGGGCTGAGGGCTAGGGCGACGACCGCAAGGAAGTAGCGTCGCGTAAGCATAGGTGAAACCCCTGGATATCTAGGACGAGCCGTGCTGCCGAACACCCAACTCCGCCGCCGGCTCACGCGGGATGAGGCGCTGAAACGAGCAGCCGTCACTCGCGTGACCGGTCTGGTCCAACGGCTGGTTGGTGCTACCAAGTTTCGTTCGTTCGATAGGATTCCAGATATCCGCACTTCGGGCAACCGTAGGTGGCTACTCGCCAGCGCGTTCCACTCGTCGAGGGCCGGCCGAACAACCCACGCTCAGGATGCCCCTCGACCCAAAAGGTCAGCGGGCAGTTAATGGCCTCGGTCAGGAAACCTTCGCGCATCTCCGTATCGCACTTCGGGCAAATCAGATTCGCAGGCATGGTTCACCCCAGCTCGGTGTCCAGTTAGATAAACAGACCGTCACTCGGCTATACAACACGCGCATCCGCTAGGCCCGCAGGAGAGACGCTGAATCCCACGAGAAACCTCATTCGCGTGGCCAGTCTGCTCTAGCAGATTGTTCGGTGCTTGTCCCGGCGGGCGACCGTCAGCTTTCTTGAGCATCATCTGCGGGCAAACGAGAGCAGAATCAGACCGCCGATCAATATCAGAGCCGCCAACCCCCAGATGCACGCCACCCATTTCCCTTCGTAAGACGTACACTGGTTGCACATGGGTGTAGACCAGGAACCCCGACTGATCCCCATTCCGCCGTGTTGGTCACAGAAGAACCGCCCACACTTGGCACACGCTCGGTCCGCAGGGGTGCGGCATTGGTAACACTGCGCACCACTGGTCGAAGGAGGCGTGGTCCGCTCGCGGACGGCGGGCTCGGAGTCGGCATTGGTCTGGGGCCTCTGTCCGGAAGCTTGAACCGCGCTTGTGCAATGCACGCAATAGAGGTCTCCGTGACCAGCGCAATAAAACTTGGCGCACCCTTTACACTGCCCAACGGCGTCCCCGCCGCACACATGGCAGATCATTGCAGATGCTCCCGAACGAGATTCCACAAACCTGGGAATAGGCCGCCGAACACCCCACTCCGCAGCCGGCTCACGAGGGGAAAGGCGCTGCGCCACGAGAAACCGTCATTCGCGTGGACGGTCAGGTGCAGTGCCTGGCTCGGCCTTCGGCGGTCAGTGCCACCCCACCGATTTGGCCCACGCCGCCAATTCCTGGTGATACCGCTCCACGTCCGCAGGTCTGTGCTCGTCTCCCCCGAACTGCTCGATCTTCTCTTGGAGCGGCCCCAGCCCCACTGCTGCACGGTACTCGTCAACCCGCTCCGAGTCTTCCAGCACCCACGGGCTCATCCTGCCGTCCGCATCCCAGTCGAACTGCGTCCCGTACCGCTGCGGCCGACGCTCCCAGAAGCAAATCTTGTCTTCCAGGTACGCCGACTGCGCCGGCGCCGCTTCGCCCTGGGCCACTGCCTCGCGCAAAAGCGGCAGGCACCGACGTTGCAGGTCCGGCCTCTCGATCGCATGCTGCAACACGAACCAGGCGGCGTGGCTACCATCCTCTCCGACGAGAGACTTCTCCGGCCAGCCATGTTCCTTGATGATGGCCTCAAGCGCCAAGGCGTGCCGGCGACAGACTTCGGCGAGGCGGGGAACCAAAGGCCGACCCTGATAGATTTCCCCGCTCTGGCTCAACTCCGTGTGAACGCGCCGCTGCTCCGCAGCCATCTCCAGAAGGTGCTGCCTCAATTGCGCGTCCATGAGAGCGATTCCTTTCAAGGTGCGAAGTCTGTGGCCGAACAACACGCTCAGCAGCCGGCTCACGCGGGAGAAACCGAAATACCGCGCACAACCTTCATTCGCGTGGCCGTTATGTTGAGGCGACGGGTTCGGCGGGTTCGCTACCGCGGGATCAGCGCGAGCACGATCGCGCCAACGACCAACAGCCCCACCACGACCGCCACCGTCACCACGAGACCGCGCGCTGGATTCGAGCAGCCGGGGTGAAGTCCACCCTCGGCGTCCTTGGCATTTTCATAGTCCGTGTAGTCGGATTCGATATCGCCCATCGGCACTCACTCCTCCCTCGCCGAACGAAAAGCGGTCTATCCGCCGTGCCGTCCGGTAGGAACAGTGTCTGCATCGAAACTAACCCACGATTCTACGGCCGACCATCATATCACCGCAAGCGCCTGCTTGCCGAATCCTGAGGCGTTGCGGCCGGCCAACCGATAGACACGCCGGCCGGGGCGGGTTACGCTGCAAGCTGGACGACCGAAGGCACGAAGCGGAGAGACGACCATGAGCAAAGCCCTACCCGGTCGAACCAGCGGAGGGGAGTCTGCTCCATCTTCATGCACACGTAAAGAAATGTTAACGCGTGTAAATACACGCTGTTAATCGCTGCTAACACACTCGGCCCGTGTACCGTGACTGCCCAGGAAAGCATTCTGACGTAAGTAGTTGTTCAAGTAATGACTTGTGACTGCCGTGATGCGTGGCGCCTCCTGCTCGGCATGGTAATTGCTAACACAACAAATTTTTTCTTTGGTAGTGTTGACGGGTCGCTGTGATTCACCCACTACCCCGGACATCGTGCGCTCATCGGTCACGGCGGGCAGCTTTTCGTCCCTTTTTGGAAAAAGCGCGTCCGGTTTGAGAGGAAACGGTGCCTGGAGAATGGATGCTGAGTTTACTGACGGTGTTGACGGGTCGCCCTGATTCGCCCACTGCCACGGATAACCTCCAACGACGAAGGGAGACGACAGATGAGACGTGCAATTTGGATGATGCCTGCTCTGGCTCTGCTGCTCGGCGGCGTGGGACAGGCGAGTGCGGACATGCTTTATGACAACGGTGCGATCTCTGGCAACCTCGATGCCCAAGGTATCTCTTCACCCTACACAATCTCGGACTCGTTTACTCTGAGCAGTGCCTCGGTCTTGACGAGCGCACAGATCGGCCTCGAAGTGACTCCAGGGACCACTCCAAACACCGTGAGTTGGGAAATCGGAACCACACCGTTTGGTTCCGATGTCAATTCTGGAACGGCCACTTTGTCAAACACACCAGATGGTATTACTGGTCGTGGGGTTTATGACATATATGTGTCCACCTTTTCGCTGCCTAATGTGTCGCTGGGAGCCGGCACATACTATCTAACACTCGAAAATGCAACGGCAACAAATGGAGGGTACGTTTACTGGGATAAGAATGGAGGCCCCTCATCGGCACAAGTTCAGTACCTGTATAACGGTTCGCTCAATACCTACTCGATCGATTCAGAGTCGTTCCAGATTGAGGGTAGTGTAAACCCCATCGCCACCCCCGCACCCGCCTCTCTCACTTTGCTCGGCATCGGCGCTGTCTGCTTGGTCGGATACGGATGGCGACGGCGACGGAAGATGGCAGCAGCGTAAGCGCTCTCATTCATAATCCGGTTGACGTTGTCCGGTATAATGAGATGAACGCCCCATTATCCATCCTGGCATTCGCCTCCTTACCGGCAGATGATCCGTATCTCCTTGCCGCTCCCCGAGTGCGAGCGGCTCCAGCAGCTATTC
>DATBGU010000046.1:0-4010 GCA_036557825.1 Gemmataceae bacterium | reverse complement strand
GATCGCATGACCGAACCGGAAAGCTCCCACCTGCTGCTTGCTCGTCGCACGTTTCTGGGCCGCACGGCCGCCGGACTCGGCTCGCTGGCGCTGGCGTCGCTGCTGCAACCACGGCTGTTCGCGGGAGATAGCGATAAGGTGAAGGCGCCCCCGTATCGCGGCGTGGTGAATCCGCGCCACGTCGTACCGAAGGTCAAGCGCATCATCTGGCTGTACATGGCCGGTGGACCCTCACACTTGGAAACGCTCGATTACAAGCCAAAGCTCGCCGAGATGAACGGCAAGCCCATGCCGGAATCGTTCACCAAGGGACAACCCATCGCCCAGCTGCAAGGGGCGAAGCTCACCTGCATGGCCCCGCAGCATCCCTTCAAGAAGTGCCGCCAATCGGGCCAGGAAATTTCTACCATCCTCCCGCACCTGGGCAAGATGGCCGACGAGATTTGCATTATCCGTTCGCTCCGCACGGAGGCGATCAATCACGATCCGGCCCATACGTTCATGAACACCGGCACGACCATTTCCGGCCGGCCGAGCATGGGTTCGTGGCTGTGGTATGGACTCGGCAGCGAGTGCGATAACCTGCCGGGCTTCGTCGTGTTGACGTCGCTGGGCGGACATGGCCAGGCGCAGCCGATCGCCACGCGGCAATGGCACAGCGGCTTTCTGCCTAGCAATTTCCAGGGCGTCGAGTTCCGCTCCAAGGGCGATCCGGTCCTCTACGTCAACAGTCCCGGCGGAGTCACGGCCAAGCAACAACGCGACGTGGTGGACGCGGCGCAGGCGCTCAATCAACTCTATCACGACGACACCGACGATCCCGAAGTGCTGACGCGCATTCGCCAGTACGAGATGGCGTTCAAGATGCAGACGAGCGTGCCGGGGCTGATGGATCTGTCCGGCGAGACGAAGGCGACGCTGGAGATGTACGGAACGAAGGGCGGCGACGGCTCGTTCGCGTCGAACTGCCTGCTGGCCCGGCGGTTGGCGGAGCGCGGCGTGCGGTTCATTCAGCTTTATCATCGCGGTTGGGACCATCACGGCGGCATCAAGCGCAGCATCGAATTGACGGCCCGCGAGGTCGATCAGGGGGCGGCGGCGCTGCTGCGCGATCTGAAACAGCGCGGCCTGCTCGACGAAACGCTGGTCGTGTGGGGCGGCGAGTTCGGACGGACGCCGATGGCGCAGGGCGATGGCCGCGATCATCACATCAAGGGCTTTTCGATGTGGTTGGCCGGCGGCGGCATCAAGGGCGGTATCACCCACGGAGCGACCGACGAGTTCGGCTACAACGCCGTCGAGAAAATCGTCGAGGTCCACGACCTGCACGCGACCATGCTGCACCTGTTCGGCGTCGATCACGAACGGCTGACGTTCCCGTTCCAGGGGCGGCAGTTTCGGCTCACCGACGTTTCGGGAAAGCTGGTCGAGGACATTTTGGCGTGAATGGAGCGCTTATCGCCACAATTTGCCGCCTCTCCCTTGACACCCGCTGGACGGCCCACTAATTTAACACTCTTCGACACGAAATGGATGAGATGGGTGAAGTCGAAACGACGCGAGGAGTGAGCGGTGGCGGGCCAGAATTTACCGAGTGAACGCATCCGTATTCGGATGGAAGCGTACGATCACGAAGTGCTGGATCGCACCGCGCAGGAGATCGTGGAAACCGCGGAAAAGACCGGCGCCATGGTGCATGGCCCCATTCCGCTGCCGACCCGCATCGAACGCTACACCGTGCTGCGGAGTCCGCACATTGACCGGAAATCACGCGAGCAGTTCGAGATTCGGACGCACAAGCGTTTGATCGACATCCTGCAGCCGACCGGCAAGACCATCGAAGCCCTCAACAAGGGCCTCAGCCTGCCTCCCGGCGTGGACATCAAGATCCGCGTCCTGGCTGGAGCAGCCTCCTAAGCGCGAATCTGCATCATCCACTGGCGTGCCTCGAAACGGTCTCCCAACCTGGGGGACGCGTCGAGCCGATTAACACCGGCGACATGGTTGTGATCTGGAAATCCCTCCGGATGCGTTCGGAGGAGGGTTGAAACATGCTTACGTTGAACGTCTACAACCGGCAGGGCGATTCAGTCGGGACTGTGCAGGTCGATCCGGAGGAGTTCGGCGGCACGGTCAACAAGCAGTTGCTGCACGATGTCGTGCTGATGCACCTGGCCAACCAGCGGGCCGGCACGCATTCGACGCTGCGGCGCGGCGAAGTGGCCGGCAGCACCAAGAAGCTGTTTCGCCAGAAGGGCACCGGCAACGCCCGTGTCGGTCCCCGGCGCACCAACAAACGGCGCGGCGGCGGCACCGCCAAGGGACCGAAACCGCGCGACTACGAATATCACCTGCCGAAGAAGGCCGTTCGCGCCGCCACGCGCATGGCCATCCTCAGCAAGTTTCAGGACAACGAGGCCATCGTCCTCGACGACCTGAACCTCGGTGAAGTGAAGACGAAGCAGGTCGCGGGGCTGCTGAAGGCGCTGAAACTGCAAGGCACGACCTGTTTGGTGGGCACGAAGGACTACGACAAGAACCTGTATCTGTCGTCGCGCAACATCCCGGAAGTCGAGGTGCTGCCGGCGTCTCAGTTCAATGCTTACACGGTGCTGCGGCAGAAGCGGTTGCTGCTGACGCGGTCGGCCCTTGAGGAACTGCGGCAGGGCGCGTCCAAGAAGAGCGCGGAAGCGAAGTAAGGGAGAGCGGACATGGCCAACACCACCGAGCGGACGCGCGGGCCGAAGCTGGAGCCGCACCAGATCATTCTGCGGCCGCTGATTACCGAGAAGGGCACGCACCAGTCGCAGCACAAGAGCGAGAAACGCACGCACTGGGCGCCGGCCTACTCGTTCGAGGTCAACTCGTGGGCGACCAAGACCGAGATCAAGGCCGCCGTCGAGGAGTTGTTCGGCGTCCGCGTCGCCAAGGTCCGCACGCAGAATCGGCTGGGCAAGCAGCGTCGCTACAAGTTCAAGATGGGCCGGCTGTCCAACTGGAAGAAGGCCATCGTCACGCTGCAACCGGAAAGCCCGGTGATTGAGTTCTTCTAAGGAGCCGCTTGCGGCTTAGCGCGATTCGCTAAGCCGTAAGCGGCCAAAGAAGGTGATTCATGGGTATTCGTCAATACAAACCGACGACGCCGGGCCGGCGCGAAGGGTCCGTCAGCGATTTCGCCGACATCACGGATCGCAAGAAGAAGCCGGAAAAATCGCTGCTGCGTCCCCTGCCCAAGAAGGGCGGGCGCAACAACCAGGGTATCATCTGCACCCGTTTTCGTGGCGGTGGCCATAAACGTCGCTATCGCCTCATCGACTTCAAGCGCAAGAAGGACGGCGTTTGGGCGACGGTGGTGTCGATCGAATACGACCCCAACCGCTCGGCACGCATTGCCCTTTTGCACTACGAAGATGGCGAGAAGACGTACATTCTCGCTCCGGAAGGGTTGAAAGCGGAGGATCGCATCATCAGCGGCGAGGACGTGGAGCCGCGCGTCGGCAACTGCATGCCGCTGAAAAAGATTCCACTGGGCATGGCGGTCCACAACTTGGAGATGCAGCCCGGCCGCGGCGGACAGCTGTGCCGCAGCGCCGGCACCGGAGCGACGCTGACCGCTCGCGAAGGCAAATGGGCACAGATCACGCTGCCGTCCGGCGAGGTGCGGCGCGTCAGCTCGGAGTGCCGGGCGACCATCGGCATGATCAGCAACGCCGAGCACATGAACATCAGTCTCGGCAAGGCGGGCCGGAAGCGTTGGCTGGGCAAAAAGCCGCACAATCGCGGCACGTCGATGAACCCGGTCAGTCATCCGATGGGCGGTGGCGAGGGCCGCACTGCCGGCGGACGCCATCCGTGTAGCCCGACGGGCGTGCTGGCCAAGGGCGGCAAGACGCGCAACAAACGCAAGCCGTCGAACTCGGCCATCATCCGCCGTCGTCGCTCTGGCCCGCATTAATCGACAAACTAACTCTCGTTCCCATGCTCCGCGTGGGAACGAGAAATACTGGACG
>DATBGU010000045.1:0-43541 GCA_036557825.1 Gemmataceae bacterium | reverse complement strand
GAATAGCTGCTGGAGCCGCTCGCACTCGGGGAGCGGCAAGGAGATACGGATCATCTGCCGGTAAGGAGGCGAATGCCAGGATGGATAATGGGGCGTTCATCTCATTATACCGGACAACGTCAACCGGATTATGAATGAGATGCGGCCGTCTCAGGGGGCGTACGCCCCCGCTCCGAGCGGTTGCAACCACGGCTCAACCGAACAGCAGCAAATCGTTCCAGTGCGGCATCTGGACGAAGCGGCATCCCAACTCCCACTCAGTTTCTTCGGCACGGCAGGAGCGAACTTCGATGCTCGTCCACGGCGCCGTCTGCGGCGCATGCCGCGGCCGAACATTCAGAACGGTTCCTTCGGCCAGCGGATTTTCGACGATCAGACACAGACCGCCCATCGAGCGATCGATCACCCAACCCTTCCTGGGCGCCTTTTCCGAGCCGTCGGTGAGCAACACTTCGACTCGGTTGCCTTTGCGGCGCGGCGCCGAGCGCCGGTCCGGCTCGGACTTCGCCGTCACCGTCGCGGTGGTCAACTTGGTGCGTCCCTCTTCCTCGACCGGCGCCGCCGGCGCGGGCGCGGGCCGGGAAACGAACCAACGACGGCCCACCAGATACGCCAGGATGGTCACAAGCACGCCGATGACGGGGATGGTCCACGGCTGGTCCGTGACAAAATGCAACAGCGAATGGAGCGAGTCCATGATCGGGCGCCTCGGGGAACCATCGAGCAACCGTCGCCAAGGTTCGGTTTCCCAAACCCTAGCATACGGCCGCTCGATGGGCAAAAGGCTCACAGCCACAGACGGATGCGCTGACGCAGCTTCTCCGGCAGCTTCGACTCGACGAGGCGCTTGACCTCCTGCGGATGGTAGCGCGTGCTCAGATGCGCGCAGATAATCAGCTCGTTCTCGAAGCGATCGGCCCGCTCGATATAGTCGTCCAGGTGCATGTGGCCGAACTTGTGGATCTTCTCGCGCCGGTGGTTGGGGCGGATGAAGCTCAGTTCGGTGATGAGGATCTTGGCCTGGAAGACCGGCGGATAGGCGTCCACTCCGGCTGGATTGGTGTCGCCGGTATAGGCGACCAGCGGCGTGCGCACCTCGCGCGTCACCTCCACGCCCGACAGGCGCAGGTCGCGGATCTGCTCGCCCGGCAGGCCGTGATACTCCTCCTTCAGCTTGAATCGCCGCTCCCAGACGACGTAACCCAGCGACGGAATCGTGTGCGCGGTGGCGAAGGCGGTGACGACGTGATCGCGCGACAGCTCGATCTCGTCGCCGGCGTTGACGCCGCGCAGATCGCAGAGCATTCGGCCGCGATCCAGGCGCTGGAAGACGAGCAGCAGGCGGCGCAGATCCTCGACGGCCGTCGCCGGAACGTACAGCGTGGGCGGTTCCATGCGCATCATGCGCCGTCGGGCCACGTAGACCGGCAGGGCGGCGACATGGTCGAGGTGCGTGTGCGTGAGGAACCAGGTCGGCGTGCCCATGAAGTCCCAGGGCTGGGCGCCGAGGTCGAAGCCGAGTTTCAATTCGGGGATGCGCCAGTACGACTGCACGGCCGCCCGCGACCAGCCCTCGATGGTCAACCCGGCGTGTTGGCAGGACAAAATCGGTGCGTTCTCAACCATCGCCCGCTCCGCGGGAAATCCAAAACTCGAAACATACGCTAAGACCATCTTCGCGTCTGCCTACTGTGGAGACAAGGGAACGGGCGGCGAGGTGACGGCAGAAGTGAACTTTTTCGGGCGATTAGCCCGGTTCGCCAGCGACGGGTTGCCGCCCGTCGCTGGCGCTCCGGGCTAGTTGGGAACTTCGCCGGTCATGGCGGCGAGGTCCGTCTCGGTCAGCATAACGCGGCGGATGGCCTGGCTCCGGCCGGTCGCCGGATCGAGGTCCACCAGGGCGCCGGCCAGTCGTGGATCGCCGGTCGCCACATCGAAGGAGCTGGGCACGAACGTGACGGTCGTCGAAAGCACGCGGTCGATGCGGCGGCCGAGAATGCTGTCGTACGGACCCGTCATGCCGACGTCGCAGATGAACGCCGTGCCGCCGGGCAGGATTTGCTCATCGGCCGTCGGTACATGCGTATGGGTGCCGAGCACGGCGCTGACGCGGCCCTTGAGATGATGGCCGAGCAGATACTTGTCCGCAGTCGCCTCGGCATGCACATCGACGACGATGCAGCGCGTCCGATCCGCCAACGCCGCCAGTACGCGATCGGCGGCGTGAAAGGGGCAGTCCACCGAGCGCATGAACGTGCGTCCCAAAACGCAGAACGCGGCCACGGGCGTACCATCGCGCGCCGCCGCCAGCGCGAACTCGCGGCCGGGCGCTTCCGGGGGGAAGTTGGCCGGCTTGCAGATGCGCTCCTCCGTCTCCAGGGTGGAGGCGATTTCGACTTTCTTGTAGATGTGATCGCCCAGCGTCACGAGATCTACGCCGGCTTCACGGACGCGCCGATACAGACTCGGCGTCAGTCCGGACCCGTTGGCCGCGTTCTCGGCGTTGGCGATGACGAAGTCGATGCCATCGCGCGCGATCAGCGCCGGCAACGCTCGCCGCAGGAACGTCACACCCGGCGTCCCGACAATGTCTCCGATGAACAGAAGCCGCATATTGCTCCCGGAAGTGGAAAACCAGAACTAACCACAGAGTCACAGAGAGCACAGAGAAAGACACGGAGAAGAAAAGAAGAGAATAAAGAAAAAGTGAATGCAATCCGCTCCTTTTCTTCTGTTTTTATTGTTTTCCTGTGTCTTTCTCTGTGTTCTCTGTGACTCTGTGGTTAGTTTTCTTCTTCACCGGGCGAATTCGACGGCGCGGGTTTCGCGGACGACCGTGACTTTGATCTCGCCCGGATAGTGCAACTGCTCCTCGATCGCCTTGGCGATGTCGTGGCACACCTTGATGGCGTCGCTGTCGGAGGTCTGCGAAGCGTTGGCGATGACGCGCACCTCGCGGCCGGCCTGGATGGCGTAGGCGTGCTCGACGCCGGGAAAACCCGACGCCACCGCTTCCAGTTCCTCCAGACGCTTGACGTACTTCTCCAGCGTTTCGCGGCGCGCGCCCGGCCGCGAGGCGCTGATGGCGTCCGCCGCCGCGACCAGCACCGTGTAAATGTGGTCGATGGTAACGTCGTCGTGATGGCCGGCGATGGCGTGCAGCACGTCCTTGCTCGTCTCACCGTAGCGGCCTGCCAACTGAGCGCCGATCTTCGGATGGCCGCCCTCCATCTCGTGATCCGCCGCCTTGCCGATGTCATGCAGCAGACCGCAGCGGCGGGCCAGCCGGCCGTCGAGTCCCAGTTCCTCGGCCATCATGCCGCACAGATGGCACACTTCCAGACTGTGCTGCAACACATTTTGACTGTAACTGGTGCGAAACTTCAGACGGCCCAACAACTGCACGAGCTTCTCGTGCAGCAGACCGACGTTCGCCTCCTGCACAGCTTGCTTGCCGACGTCCAGGATGTGCTTCTCCATCTCCGCCTGCGTTTCGGTCACCACCTCCTCGATGCGCGACGGATGAATGCGGCCGTCCTGAATCAGCTTGGTCAGGGACAAGCGGGCGGTTTCGCGGCGGATGTTGTCGAAGGCGCTGACGATGACGACGCCGGGCGTGTCATCGACGATGACATCGACGCCGGTGCATTTCTCGAAGGTGCGGATGTTGCGTCCTTCGCGGCCGATGATGCGGCCCTTCATGTCGTCGCTGGGGATGTCCACCGTGCTGACGGTCGTGTCGCAGGTATGCTCGGCGGCGTAGCGGTGAATCGCCGTCGCCAAGATGCGCCGGCTCCGCTCCTCGCTGGCCTGCTTCAGCTGCTCCTCGTGCTTCTGCAAACGGGCGGCAATCGACACGGACAGTTCGCGTTCCAGGCGCTCCATCAGCAGCCGCTCAGCCTGATCGCGGCCCAGACCGCTGATCTCGTGCAGCTTCCGCGTTTGCTGCTCGATCAGCTCTTCCATCTCGCGGGCGCGTTTCTCGACCTCGCTCTTGCGGTCGTTGAGCTTGGTCTTGAGGTGATCGAGGTTGCGTTCGCGTTTTTGCAGATCCTTGTTTTTCTCCTCCAGCCCGTCCTCGCGCCGGGCCAGCCGGCGCTCCTGTTCGCGCACCTCGCCGCGGACTTGCTCGGTCTCGCGCTTGAACTCCTCGCGTTGTTGATAGAGGTCGTCCTTGGCCTTCAGCTCCGCTTCCTTCTTGATCTTCTCGGCCTCTTCGCGGGCCTTCTTGGCGATTTCCGCCGCCTGGGTTCGGACGCTCGTCAGACGGGACCGATCCAGCAACCGAGCGCCGGCGTAACCCAGCGCCGACCCGACCACGGCCGCGAGACAGCTGAGGAGGACCACATACAGCGGCTCCATTCAGCCCACTCCTTCCAGGGGCCGCGGCGTCGGGAACCTTACGACACATGAAGGCAGCGCGGAAGCGAGCGCGCTCTCGGTCGGCGCGGCCGCGCCGACAAGAGTTAAGGGGAGAGGAACATGCAGACGGACAACCTCAACCGATCACACACTCGAGTTCTGAGTTCTGAGTTCTGAGTATCGGCACTCAGAACTCAGGACTCAGAACTTTGCGAAGCGCTTCGCGCAGTCTCTGCCCGCGTGATGATGCGCGGAGGAGGCAAGCGATCGTGTGGAGGACTACGGGAAGGGACTGGAACGGGCCGGCGAGGCGAGCGCGGCACCGGTTGACGGACTCCAAACCAGTAGAGCCAAAGATCGTAGAGGGCCACGCGTACTTCCGGGCACGCGGCCAGTCCAACCAGCAGCAGACACACGAACAGAAAGCAGAACAGAGTCATGCGATTTCAATCCTCGCCCCGTTGTCGGGGCAGGCGCCGCCTCGGGAGGCGTTTCCGTCCCCCTCCCACCAGCGACGTCATTTCGATGGCGTGCTTGAGTCGGTGAAGGCGCCCGCGGCACTTCCGGTCCCACCGCCAAAGCGTGTCGTGGTCCCGACGCTGCGGACCTCGTAAGCCAATACTTGTTGCCAATCCACTCCCGACCTTCGGGCCGGAAGGAGAGTTTTTGTGAATACCACGGATCATTATGGGGGAGGACGCGGGGCGGCGTCAACTAAAAAGGCGCGCCGTCACGAGCGGGCGCCGAAATAAAAGCCCACCAGCGCCGCCAAAATCGCTTCCACGATCGGCAAGTCGATCTGCTGCTCCAGCGGCACGCTGGTGTTGATGAACATCTGGATGATGAGGATGACGCCCATGCACACGACCGCCAACAGCGCCACCCACGCCTGCACGTCCTGGAACCAGTAGGGCAGGACGCCGCCCGCGAAGAGCCGCACCAGCCCGGTGAGCAAATGGCCGAGAAAGAAGCCGCTGACCAGCACGAGCAGCAGGACCAGGGCGCTGGTGGAGGGATACTCGAACTTCGGCTGCATGCGATAGAGGAACACAGCCAGGGCGAGGTAGCCGGCCAGCAGGACAAAGCGCACGCTGCCGCGCGGCAGGTGCAGCGGCGAAGCGCCGACGCCGCCGGCGCGGATGCTCTGGCCGTGGGACGCGAAGAAGTGGGCCAGGATGAGGATCATGAGGATTTGCAGATTCATGAACACGGTCGGCAGCCGGATCTCGCCGAGCGATTGACCGTGTCCGGGCAGCGGTTGCAGCGCCAACAGCCACAGCAGGCCCAGCACCGACAGGGCCAGAATCGCGCGGATGCTGCCGGCCGGCAGTCCCAGGGCGTGACGCCGAGGCGGCAGGGTCGTTTGAGGGGTTGGCGTGATGGACATGGGGCAAATCTCCGGGGCTGGATTCCGCGAGTCGAGATGCTCCCCGGTGATTGTAGCGGAGGAGCGCCCACAAGTTATTCGCCCCGCGGCGAATGGCATTTCGGCAGGGCGCTGAAGGGGATAGACTCAGGAGGACTTCTCCCTCAGGAGCCGATCAATGGATGAGGCCTGGAAAAGGGCGGTCCTCAACAAGGTGAGCTGGCGGCTGATCCCCTTTCTGTTTCTGCTCTACGTCGTCAACATCCTCGACCGCGTCAACGTCAGTTTCGCCCGCCTGCGAATGCTGGAAGACCTCCACATGAGCGAAGGGGCCTACGCTTTCGGCTTCGGCCTTTTCTACATCGGTTATCTGCTGTTCGAGGTGCCCAGCAACCTCATCTTGAGCCGCGTCGGCGCTCGCCGCTGGATCGCCCGCATCATGATGAGCTGGGGCCTGATCACCTGCGCCATGATACTGATTCGCGGGCCGTGGGCGTTCTATCTGCTCCGCGTCCTGCTGGGCTTCGCCGAGGCGGGCTTCTTCCCCGGCATCATCCTTTATCTGACCTACTGGTTTCCGGCCCGGCAGCGCGCCGGCGTGGTGGCGCTGTTCATGGCTGCGTCGCCGCTCACCGGCGTTATCGGCAATCCCGTCTCCGGGGCGATCATGGAGTGGATGGACTCGGTCGGCGGACTCAGCGGCTGGCAGTGGGTGTTTCTGCTCGAAGGCATCCCCGCCGTGCTTCTGGGCGTGGTGGTCCTGTTTTATCTGCCCGACCGTCCGCGGACGGCGAGTTGGCTCAAGCCGGAGGAACGCGATTGGCTCACCGAGCAAACCGGCGGCGAGGTGAACCGTTTCCAGCGTCCCAGCCGGGCGCTCGTGGGCGTTCTGGCCGACGGCCGGGTCTGGCTGCTGATCCTGTTGTATTTCACGGTGGCGGCCGGCGCCAACGCCTTCGGATCGTATCTGCCCAAACTCATGGCCGACCGTGCGCCCCAACTCAACAAGGTCCAGCTGGGCCTGCTCTGCGCCCTGCCCAATCTCTGCGCCGTCGTCTGCATGGTTGTCAACGGGACTCATTCCGACCGCACGGGCGAGCGCCGTTGGCACGTGGCCGGACCTGCGTTCCTGTCCGCCGTGGGATGGAGCTTGGCCGCGCTGACCTTCACGCCCTGGCTCGATTCGCCGCTGCTGACACTCGCCGCTCTGGCCCTGGTACAATCGGGCACCATGAGCATGTTGCCGACCTTCTGGACGCTGCCGACGGCGTTCCTGCGCGGCGTCGCGGCAGCCGGCGGCATCGCCCTCATCAACTCGGTCGGCAACCTCGGAGGTTTCGCCGGGCCTAACGTCGTCGGTCAGTTGAAAGAGCACACCGGCAGTTTCGCGCCCGGTCTGCTGGCCCTGGCCGTCGCCATGTGTCTGGGCGGCGTCCTGGCCCTGTGCGTCCGGCACGAACCGCCGGAGGAGAGCAAGGCGGACGCATCGCCGTCGCCGAAAGAAGAAGGAATAATTCCCGCTCCGGCCGACTCGATCGCGCGGCCGAGCGAGCAAACACTTCCTCGTGACAACGGGCGCTTGGCGCTTTAAACTAGCGCAAGCAGGGCGGGAGGCAATCGCGCCGCCCGAGGAGACGATTTTCCACCATCGAGGGAGGTAGTTTACGTGAGCATCGTTCGTGTCGGACTCGCCGAAACCAGAAACTTCGCCGAAGGATATGAGGCGATCTTCGGCAAGAAAAAAGAGAAGGCCGCCGAACCCAAGAAGAGCAAGCCGACGGCCAAGGCCTCGACCACCAAGAAAAAAAAGAAGAGCAAGAAGAAGTAAGGATTACAAACCTCACCAGCCCGCAGCGCCATCAAGGGTTGTCCCTTGCTGGCGCTGCGGGCTGGCAGCGCTTTGTCCACTCGTCCTCAATCCGAATCGAAGTCGGGAAAGTCGAATCCCAGTTCGGCCGCGTCGATCTTGTCGCGCAGTACGGGGAGCGCACCGAGGGCGGCGAGATCGGCGCCGTAGTCCTTGAGGGCCTTGTCGGTCGTGCGGAACGCCGGCGGCAGCTGTTCGGCCAGGGTATCGACGGCGGGCAGCCCAGTCGGCTTGATGTTGTACTCGCTGGTCGATTCGCCGCTGATGCTGTTTTTCCAGGCGTCGAGGTTGGACGGCTGCGGCATCATCTCCATCATGCCGCCGACCGACTGCTGTTCCAGCAGAGTGGTGAAAAGGCCGTAAGCGTTCTTGCCGCCGCGGCCCCCCCAGGAGAGCTTGTCCATCAGGCCGCGTTCCCCTTCCGGTCCTTCGAGATGCACCAGGGCGCGGTCGCCGGCGGGCAGGAACAGGCAGTTCTCCGGTTCGCACTGGACCTTCGCCACGCTGCGCAGATCCTTCGCGGCCCGCAAGCGGATGAGGTGCTCGCCCAGGTAGGTTGTGCTCTTGCGCAGGTGCAGAGTGAACGAAGCCGCCGGCGTCTCGCGGTCCGCTTCCTTGTCCGACTCAATGCTCAGCAACGAGCCGGTCAGCGCGATCAAACTGTTTCGTAGCGTTAGCTCGCCGAGTTGGCCGCCCTGCGAGCAGATCAGGTTGCCCTGGCCGCGCACGAAACAGTTGAGCAGGCTCAGCCGCGCCCCCAGTCCCGACTTCGGCTTCATTTTCAGCTTCTCGGGAAGCACGGCCAGCGACGTCTTGGCGCCGGCCCGGTCCAGCGTGATCAGGCAGTCCTTCAGCACGCATTCGGCCTCGCCGAGGAAGTAGACGACGGATTGCGGATCGCTGTTCTGGCTTCGACGCCGCAGACGAACCTCCAGGTTCTCCAGCCGCAATCGGCCGCTGGAGACGTTGAAAAGGGCTGCCGACGTGAGTTCCAGTTTGTCGCTCAACGTCAGCACCGGATGGAAGCCGCGGTCGGCGCGGATGGTGAGGTCCGTAAGTCGATCGCCGGAGAGCGGATCAATCTTCTGTTCGCCATTGAGGCGCAGCCGGATGACGTCACCGGGCCGGGCGTCGAGCAAGGCGTGACTGAGCGTCTGATACAGAAGAGCGCCCGCGTCCTCCGGCTTGGCCCGCTCATCGACCACCAACTCGCGTCGGCCTCCTTCCGGCCCGACGGGAGCATTCAGGGAGGGCAACCTGTCCACGTAGGAGAAGGCCAGCGCTTTCTCGGCGCCGACGAGTTTGTCCTCCCCACCCTCCAGTCGCAGCGCGGGCAGGTGGAAATTGACGTGAAAGGCCGCCTGGATGGCGGAAGAGGAGTCCGCGAGGCTCAGCGCTTCCAGTCGTTTGAGCGGCTGCGGATCGTTCCACGGGTCGCCGAGCTGTTCGTGGGAATCCACGTCCTTCTGCTTCAGGTCGTCGCGGCGGTCCTGCACGATCCGGCCGGAGTCGCTGACGATCCAGTAACTATCGAGTTGGTGATAGCGGTTGTGCCGGCCCTCGAAGCGGACGGTTTCCTGCCCCGGGGGCTGCCGCAGCAGCACGGCGCCAACACTCTCCGCCATGCCGGCCATTCCCGGCTCGCCCGGTCGCGAGAACAGCGAACTATTGACCGTGATACGCGCGTCCGCCCGGTCGGCCACCTCGAACACGGCCGAGCGGTTGCCCAACAGGACCGAGGTGTGTTCCACCCGCACAAGCCCCTCCTCGTCGGTGGCGGCGCCTTCGAGGCGGAAGTCGGCGGCGTGGGGACCAAACAGGCAGTTCGTCGTCGTGAGGGCGACCGGACCGCGCCGCGTGACGGCGTCCTGGCCGCCGGAGGCTGCCCCGTTGAAGACCACGTCCAGGAGACCTTGTCCCATGGTCGTCTCCAGCGTGGCGAAACCCAGGAAACAGGATCCTGTCAGGCTCAGGCTGGCCGGCTCCTTCGATTGGGCCAGCACCGACGTCATGCGCGCCTCGCTGCCGGAGGCGTGGACCTGGATGAACTCACAGCGACTTATCCTCGCCTTTTGGGTGTCGCGGAGCCGTAGGGACGTCATCGGCACGGCGGCGTTCGTCTGATCGAGGACAAAGCGGATCCCCTCGATCGTGCAAATCTTGCTCTGGATGGTGAACGACGTCCGAATCTCCCGGACGTATTGGCCGCGGTACTCATCGCGGATGGTCGGGCGCTTGCCGGGGGTCCGCGGCCGAATCGTCACGATCGGATTGGCGATCACCAATTCCGGCCGATCCTCAGCGCGCAGGTCGAGGTCGTCCAGCTTCAGGTCGATCTCGTGGGCGTCCTTGTGCTTCTGCAAGAACTCGGCGAGGTCCGCGGCCGTCGGATTTTCCTTGTCGAAGACAACGGGGGTTTTCGACTCCTTCAGAGGGGGCATGACCGGTTCTTTCGGTCCGTCCTTTTTGTCCTGCGCCGGCTGCGCCACCGGATTGCCGCCGCCTTCCTCCTTGTTCGCGTTGTCCTGCACCGTCCGCGTGGGAGCCTGCGGCGCGGCCGACGGAGTGGGCGTCGAGAACTGGTCGAGAAGGAATATCAGTCCGACCACGGCGATGGCGGCCAGGGCGGCGAGCACGTAGGGCCGGCTGGTGGGCGGGCTGGGCAGGGCGGCCTCCACGGCCAGCACGCCCTCGGGAACCTCGGCCGCCGCGCCCAGTTTGCGCGCCGCCAGGTACAAATGATGCACCAGGTGTTCGGGCGTCTGATAGCGGTCCTTGGGCAGCTTGGCCATCATGCGGTCGAGGATGATGGCCGCCTCGGCGGGCAACTCCGGCACGAACTGGCGCGGATCGGGCGGCTTGACGTGCTGGTGATGGTGCAGCTTCTTGGCCGCCGTCCCTTCCGGCACCGGCGCGTGCCCCGTCAGCATGTGGTAGAAGGTGCATCCCAGCGAATAGATGTCGCTGCGCACGTCGGCGTCGCGCGGTTCCAGCGCCTGCTCCGGCGAAATGTAGTCGAAGGTGCCCAGCGTGACACCCGAATGCGTCAGCCCCATGTCGTGCTGCGGTTCGAGGCTGCGGGCCAGGCCCATATCGACGAGCTTGGCTCGGCCGTTGGGCGTGATGATGATGTTGGACGGCTTGATGTCGCGGTGGACGACGCCGCGGCCGGCCGCGTGCGCCAGGCCGGCCGCGACTTGCAGCATGTAATTGAGCGCCTCGCTGACCGGCAGCCGGCCGCGCTTCTCCAGGATGGTCCGCAGGTTCTCGCCCTCGACGAACTCGAAGGCGATGAAGTGCAGCCGTTGGTCCTCGCCGCAGAAGAACACCCGCGCGATGTTCTCGTGGTCGAGGCGGGCGGCGCTGCGCGCCTCCTGATGAAAGCGGCGGACGTTCTCCGGGTCGGAGGCCATCTCCGGCGGCAGGATCTTGAGGGCGACTTGCCGATCGAGCTGCGTATCGCGGGCGCGCAGCACGGCGGCCATGCCGCCGACGCCGATCGGCTCGATCAACTCGAAGTGGGCCAGGCGCCGGCCGCGCAGGCCGCCGGAAAAGTCGGCTTCCGGTTTGCTCCGCGGATCGGGCGGCGGAGCCTTCGAGATGACGGTCGGCGAATCGTCGGTCGGCTCGGCGGAGCCGTCGAGCAGGTTGACCTCGTCGTCGTCGGACGAAGGTTCAGCTCCGTGAGGGTTGGGGAGCGGACGAGGGAGGGGGTTGCCGAGTGGATCGGACATGACATTGGTACGGGAGAGTCCCGCCCCTCCTGAAGGAATGCGTTGCTGCCCACGGGTGGCTCGTCGATCCGCACGCCGGAGATTGCCGACTTCCAGGGCGAGCGTTCGCGGGGCGCCCGGGGCCGTTAACGGAGAGATGAGCGGTTCCATCCGTATCCTGTCGAATCCGGCTCCCTTCCCGCGACAGGCATCTTTAGACTATAACTTGCGGAGCCGAAGACTGTCAATTGAGTAGTCCAGGCGAATGAGGTAAGACGCGGTTACAAGACCCGGCCGAAGCGCGAGCGAGGGCGGCCCTCGCTCGCGCTTCGGCCGGGTCGTTGGGAGATCGCTTTCAAATCCACGCCAACCGTTCCCGCGCCGGATCCAGCGTCCATTGATGGCGACAGCGGGCGCCGCGGCGATGGAAGACGAGTTGGTCCGGCGACCTCGGCTCGCCGTCGTCCGCGAGCGGCGCATCCAGCGGCGCGGCGTGCAAGCGAAACTCCGTCGGCCAGGGACCGCCGGCGTCCAGAAACGCCCGCCACAGCTGTTTGCCCAGATCGCGTCCGGCCGTGCCTGTCACGCGCCAGTCGCGCATGCCCAGCCAGCAAGCGTGGCCGTGGACTAGGTCGCCGACGCCGTAGACGGTTCGACCGTCCGCCAGCGCCTGATAGGCGATGGCGTAGCCGTGCAGCCAACCCCAGAACGCCAGCGACGGCAGCAGGCCGGGTCCGGAGCAAGGCGCCTTGCGCTCGGTCCATTCGGCGTACGGCGCCGTCACCGACGGCAGCGGGTCCGGGTCCGGCAGCAGGCCCGAAGAGGTCGGCACGTTCTCGCGTCCCTCTTCCTCCTCGTCGCGCAGGGGCATGAAGTACGCCGGTCGCGTCAGTCTGCCCTCGAAGACGCCCGCGCGGCAGGTGCCGCGCACCAGGTACGCCAACCCCGGCGCCAGATCCAACGGCGCCATCAGCAGGCCGTCGTCGGCCAGTTGTTCCAGCCAGGCCGGTTCCAGATCCAGCGACGCCGCCGTCACCAGGATGCGGTCGAACGGCGCTTCCTCCGGGCAGCCGAGCCGGCCGTCGCCGTGACGCAATTCCACGCGGCGGTCCGGGAACGTCTGCAAATGCTGCTCCGCCTCCGTCAGCACGCGGCGATCGATCTCCAGCGAGACGACTCGGCCGACCACTCGCGCCATCAGGGCGGCGTTGTAGCCGGTGCCGGCGCCGATCTCCAGCGTCCGCAGCCCCGGCGACAGAAGCAAGTCTTCCAGCATCTCGGCCATCAGCGAGGGCTGGCTGGACGAGCTGATGGGCACCGGCGCTTGTCCCGGACCCGCGTCGCTGAGGCGCGTGGTCAGGGCGCGGTCGGCGTAGAGCAATCGCAGTTCTTGCCGGCCGGGGTTGTGAGTGTGGATTTCGCGCCAACCGCCTTGCTGGCGATGGCAGTGCCAGATGCGATCGAGGAAGCGATGCCGCGGCGTGGCGCGGAACGCCTCGATCAGCGGCCGCGACCACAGGGCGCCGCGCGCGATCAGCTGATCGACCAGGTGCTGATTCGCTTCCTCGGCGACCAAGCTCATGACGACTCCCTCGCACCGCGGCGGCGCGGCGCGGCCCCGCGCGAGGACAGCGAATCTGTGGGTGATTCAGGTCCGGCGCCGGCGCCCGCGCGATTTTGCTTGCGAAATGTCCTTGACGGCGGTGAGAGCAGCCTATACATGATTGATGATAGGGCTGAACCCATT
The DNA here is from genome assembly GCA_036557825.1 of Gemmataceae bacterium. Taxonomy (GTDB): domain Bacteria; phylum Planctomycetota; class Planctomycetia; order Gemmatales; family Gemmataceae; genus JAJPHU01. Next base: position 30,486 of record DATBGU010000045.1, on the reverse strand, counting down.
CGGGCACAAGTTGCGACTTGCTGGCGGGCCGGGATCGGTTACACAATGCTCGCTCCCAAGCCGCCGAGGTCGCACGAAGTTCTCTTGGGCTGAAAAGCCTAACTTGCATGATTTTTCGCATCCGCACGGCATAGCGTGTGCCTTCTCACCGCCGGCGTCTCTTTTTTCTGGTTGCCCAAACCTCTCGAACCTTCGGAGACCTCACTGATGCCGAAAGGCGCCGAACAGGAATTGCTGGACAAATGGAAGATCGCCGACGCTGTCGAAACTTACGGCATCCGCAACTGGGGCAAGGGCTATTTCGCCATCAACAAGGCGGGTCACGTCATCGTTCAACCCAACAAGCGGCCCGATGAGTCGATCGACCTTAAGGAACTGATCGACCAGCTGCAAGCTCGCGGTATCCAGCTTCCCATCCTGCTGCGCTTCACCGACATCCTCCGCCATCGCGTCGGCGAGATCCACGACGCTTTCCGCCGCGCCATGGAGGAGTTCGAGTTCCAGGGCAGCTATTGCTGCGTCTATCCCATCAAGGTCAATCAGCAGCGCCACGTCGTCGAGGAGATCCTCGATTTCGGCAAGCCGTTCCACTTCGGCCTGGAGGCCGGCTCCAAGCCGGAGCTTTTGGCCGTGCTGGCGCTGACCAACGGCCTGGACACGCCGATCATCTGCAACGGCTTCAAGGACGACGAGTTCATCCGCATGAGTATGCTTGCCCGCAAGATCGGCAAGCAAATCATTCCGGTGGTCGAGAAATTCACCGAGTTGGAAGCGATCTGCCGTCACGCCGAGCAACTGGACGTGCGTCCGGCCCTTGGAGTCCGTGTCAAACTCGCCGCGCGCGGGGCGGGCCGCTGGCGCTCCAGCGCCGGCTTCCGCTCCAAGTTCGGCCTGACGCTGACCGAAGTGCTTGAGGCCGTCGAGTACCTCAAACAGCGCGACCTGGCCGACTGCCTGCAACTCGTTCATTTCCATCTCGGCAGCCAAATCACCAACATCCGCAGCATCAAGAGCGCCCTGACCGAGGCGGCCCGCGTTTACGTCGAGCTGCATCGCGTCGGCGCCGGCGTGCGCTTTCTGGATGTCGGCGGCGGCCTGGGCATCGACTACGACGGCTCGCAGACCGATTTCGAGTCGTCGGTCAATTACACGCTCCAGGAGTACGCCAACGACGTGGTCTTCCGCGTCAAGAGCGTGTGCGACGAGGCTGGCGTGCCGCACCCGACCATCGTCTCCGAGTCGGGCCGGGCGGTCGTCGCCTATCATAGTTTGCTTGTCTTCGACGTGCTGGGCGTGTCTAACTTCGACCGCTACGAGGTGCCGCCGGAGATCCCGCTGGAGGCGCCGCAGCAGATCAACGACCTGTTCGGCATCTGCCGCGATCTGAAGAAGAAGAACATTCTGGAGAGCTATCACGACGCCGTGCAGGCGGTCGATGAGGCGCTCAACATGTTCAACCTCGGCGCTCTCGACATCGAGATGCGCGCCCTGACCGAGCGACTGTTCTGGGCCTTGTGCAGCAAGCTGCTGAAGATCGTCCGCGAGATGGATTACGTTCCGGAAGAGCTGCAAGGCCTGGAAGCGATGCTGTCGGACACCTACTTCTGCAACTTCTCGATCTTCCAGTCGATGCCGGACAGCTGGGCGATCAAGCAGTTGTTTCCGATCATGCCGATTCATCGTCTCAACGAGGTGCCGAGCCGCCGCGCCGTGCTGGGCGACATCACTTGCGACTCGGACGGTAAGATCGACCAGTTCATCGACCTGCGCGACGTGCGCAACACGCTGCAACTGCATCCGTTCAACGGCGAGCCGTACTACCTGGGGGCGTTCCTCTTGGGCGCGTACCAGGAGATCCTCGGCGATCTGCACAACTTGTTCGGCGACACCAACGCCGTCCACGTCAGCCTCGACGAGGGCGAGGTCAACGTCGATACGGTCATCAAGGGCGACACGGTGCGCGAGGTGCTGGCCTACGTGCAATACTCCGCCGACGAACTGACGGCCCGTCTGCGCAAGGATGTCGAGCGCGCCGTGCGCAGCGGCAAGATTTCGCTGACTGAATCGCGGCAATTGCTGCGCTTTTATGAGTCAGGCATGGAGGGATATACTTATTTGGAAGAGCCGTGACGGCGGAGATGGTGCGATGACCATTACCAAAGGATTCCTAATCATCCTCCTGAGCGGCTTCGCCTTCGGGCTGGGCGGGGGTCTGATTGGCTACGCTTTGGCGGCGATTGTACCGGGCTATTACCGCGGGACGTTGAGCAGCGGCCGCGAATCGTGGTTCGATCCCGTGGAGGTGGGCGTGGGCCTTGGAACCTCCCAGGGACTTCTCTGCGGACTCGTCCTCGGTGCGGTCGTCGTCCTGGCCCTTGCCTGGTACAACTCGCGGCGCAACTCCCTGGACGTGAGGTTGACTTCGGCCAACAGACAGGAACTTCCGCGACGCCTGGCCGATCCTGCCGCGAACCCCAGCGATGTAATCCGGTGTGAGCAAATGCAGGCCGAGGCGTTGGGAAGGTTCCGCAAGTGATTCCGTCGTCGTTGAAATGCGTCGGCGCGCAAAAAAATCCGGCGCTCCCTTTCGAGAGCGCCGGAGCACCAAGCGTACTTACGGGTCCCGTCCATCCCTTCGGTAGCCTGGCAGCCTTAAACCGTCCCCCCTCGGACGGCTAAAAGCCCATAGCTTTGCGTCCCCGCCTCACGACGGGTTTGCCTTTGTCGAGGACGGCCGATTCTTCGCCGTCTCCGCTGTCGAACGGATCGAAGGATTGTTCGCTCCGTTCGACATCGGAACTCTAGAATGCTTTTTCCGATTGTGCAAATCCGTCGCGGAATTTTTTGAATGCCGGTCGTTCCGCCCTTTCCGCGCCTCACTTCGTCGGCCCGGCTTTCGTTCCCTCGATAAGCGTTTGGGCCTCGCGGTGGAGGAGCCAGGCGATCAGCCAGTCTTGGTTGTAAGCGGAACCCTCGCCCAGCTTATCGCCCAGCGTGGGGAAACGGGTGGGATCGTGTACGTGCCGATCGAGGAGCTTGGCGCCCGCTGCCAGATGCTCCCGCGCAGCCTTCGCGTCTCCCTGGCGGTGAAGGGCCATCGCTTGGACCAGATGGCGGCAGGCGTTTAACTCCGGTAGGGAAGGAGGGATGCGGGGTGTGAGCGCATCCAGCTCCTGAACGGCGGCGCGAATGTTTCCTCGGCGATAGTCGGCCAAGCCCTTGCCGAAGAGAAACCAGTATGTCCAGGGGTGATCTTTCCCCAACGCGGCGGCCCGGTCCGCCAGTTGGTAAGCCAACTCCACCCCGTCGGCAGCCTCCGGGAGCACCAGACAGGCTTTGGCGACGCGATCGGCCGTGCTGGGATCCTGGGTGTCTCCGAAGCGCTTCCGCATCTCTCGGCAGTGGCCTTGGTAGGCTGCCCGGTCGCCGGACGCCGCCAAGGCCGGGGCCGCGTGCAGCCATTCCCAGCTGTTGATCCGCGGGTTGCGTTCGAGCGCGAGAGTGAAATCGACGGCAGCCTCCTTCCAGCGCGAATGCCGCGCGTACCATTCACCCCGCTGCCAGCGCCGCGTCACGGACTCCGGGCCGCGCTCGATGGCGGCCGTCAGCCTTGGGAGGAGGGCGTCGTCGGCCAGCCGGGCGAACAACTTGTCGGACTCGGACTCGGCCGGCTTGGACGGCAGGGCCTTGTCGCCGAGCAATTCCACAGCCTTGCGGAAGTCGGCGGCCGCCTTGTCTCGCTGCCCCAACTCGCAGCGGAGCCGCCCGCGTTCCTTCCACACTTCCGGATCGTCGGAGGCGAACTCCTCGACCGTCGCCAGGGCCGCCTCGGCCTCCTTGTTGCGCTTCGACTCCGCGAGTTGGCGGGCGCGGATGAGCCAGATCCTCGGCTCGCGGGGCAGGATCGTGACGGCCGCCTCCCATTCGGCCTCGGCTTGGGCAACCTCGCCAAGCCGGCTGTAGAGCCAGCCGCGATGGGCGCGGTCGTAAGCCTCTTCCACCGGCGGTGAGCCGACGATCGTCCGCGCGGCTTCCAGGAAGAGGAGCTCGAACGTCACCCAATCGTGCCAGTAAGGTTCCCAGTGATGCTTCTGGATTGCGGGCAGCACGGTCGGGCTGGAGATAGCTCCGTGCAAGGGGCTGAGGCGCCGCCATTCGGCCCTCGCCTTGTCGAGCCAGTCGCGGGCCTCGGCGGCGTGACCGAGCCGGTGATGGGCCAAGGCCAGCACCGGGTAGTTCATCACGGAGGTGGTCTTGGACGCGTCGAAGAGGTTCGATCGCTGCGCTTGGGCAATCGCCTCGGCGAACCGACCGGCCCGGTAGTGGGCCAAGGCAAGGATGTGACATCGCCACCACTCTTTGGGCAGTTCCCGTCCCGTGGTTTTCCGCAGCCACTGGAGAACTTGCGAAGGCTCGACGCCGGAACGATCCGCCAGGCTGCTGAGCCAGATGAGGAAGTAGATCCGGAAAGGATTGTCCGAATCGCCAACCCGTTGAACCCAGTGCGCGCCGATGCGCCGATACGCCGCGACATCGCCGGCCCGCAATGCCAGGCACGCGGCCCGGTAATAGTCTTCATCGGCTGCCCCCTCCAAGGGAAGCAGTCGCTCGTACTGGGCGGCCGCTTCCGGCCACAGTCCGGCCCGCGCGTAATGTTGGGCGACGGTTCGCCGCATGGCGAGGAGCTGCCCCGCCCCGACCGACGGGACGGCTCCCGCGCGCGCCGCCGCTTCCAACTGTCCGAGTTCTTCCCGCAACAGTTTGGCTCCTTCGGCCAATCGGCCGGACCGCCAGTGAAAATCGCCCAGGGCGAAGCGGCTCGCCGCCAAGTCGGCCTGATATGGCCCATTCTTCGGCTCGTCCTGGACCAGTGCCGCGCGGAGAGCAATGGCCTGTTGGAGGTGCTTGCCTGCCTCCTCCAGCTTGCCGAGGTCGAGGAGGATCAGGGCGATGGCGTGCTGGCTGGCGGCCAGGTCGGCCTGGAGGCGTTTGTTCTTGGGATCGGCTTGGGCTAGTTTCTGGCGCAGGGCCAGCGCTTGCTGACTCTTCTTCAGCTTGTCCGGCGGTGTCGCGGCCACGCGGGCGGCGAGGTCCGCTTCCAGGGCTTTGAAATCCTCGCGGCCGCGAAGCGCGTTCAGTTCCGGCGCGTTGCGGAGCCGCTCCAGGTCGCGCAAGCCGGCGGCGAGCGCTTTGCGCAAAGCCTCCACTGCCAGGTCTGCCTCTTGCTTTTGCTCGGCCTGCTCCTCATCGGACGGTTTGTCTTTCTCCGAACCCAGGAAGGTCAAACAGGCCGCGCGGACACAGGCCAGGTTGAACAGGGCATCGGGTTCGTCGCTGGGCAAGCGGTCGATCACCTCGCGGGCCAGGCGCATGGTCTGCTTGTACGGCTCGTCCTGTTTCAGCTCGCGCTGGTAGAGCGCGAGATTGCGATAGGCTCCAAAAAGGGCGCTGTGCAGGCTCGGAATGGCCGGATTGTCGCGCGCCAACTTCCGCCGGACTTCCACCACTCGCCGGTACGCCGCCCGCGCCTCGTTGACGTGCCCCAAGCGGCGCTCGGTAACGGCGATGTTGCTCTGCGAAATGGCCAGGCCCCGGCCATTCAAAATTACCTGCGGCGCCTGCGTAAAGGCGGCCTCGCCATGCTCGGCGGCCCGTTGGTACATCGCCAGCGCTTCCGCGAGCCGCTGCTTTTTGCTCAGCAGCACGCCGATGTTATTCAGCGTTCCACCCAGGTCGCGCTGAGCATTGGCATCCTCGGGGTTGAGGCGGACCAACATTTCCCGGATGGCCAGGGCTTGCTGGTTCGCCTCAAGGGTCTCGGCGTACTGGCCGGCGTTCATGTACTGGATCGCACGGTAGGAATAGGCGTCCGCCAGTTCCTTCTGAAAGCGCGGCTGGCTGGGCTGGACCAGCTTCTGCCACCGGGCAATCGCCTCGTCATGGCGGCCCAGCCTATAAGCGCACTGGGCCAAGCCGTGCTGCCATTCAATGGCTCCGGGCGCGGCTTCCGACAACGCCTCGTACAGTTCGCGCGCCTGCTGGTAGGCTTTGCGTGCCGCAGCTTCTTCGCCCAACTCGGTGCGGATCTTGCCGACGCGCAGGTACGCCGCGGCCAGCTCGCCGCGAACCTCCGGATCATCGCCGCGCTCCTTGACGAAGTCCTGGTAGAACGCCAACGCCAATTGCAGCAGGTCGCGGCGGAGCGGCTGCATGCCCGGGACGTTCAGGAGTTGGCTCTCGCTGACCGTGGTGAAAGAATCGTCCACCGCCTGGCGGGCCTTGGCGAAGCTGGATTCGATTTGCTTCTGGGCCAGCTCGGCCTGTTTGCGCAGGACCGCTTGTCGTTCGTTGGCTTCATCGGCCGCCCGCCGTGCTTTCCCCTCGCTCTCCGCCATCGCCGCATACTCTTCAGCCAGCCGATTGAAGCGGGCCGCCGCCACCACCGAAACCACGGTCACGGCCAGAAGGACGAAGGCCAACACCCCCGTGAGGCTCGCCACGCCGGGATAATGCCGGCACCAGCGCAGCAAGCGCTCGCCGTTGGAGATGCGCCGCGCCCGGATCGGCTCGTCGTCGAGGAAGCGCTGCAAGTCGGCGGCCAACTCCTCGGCGGTTTGGTAACGATGGGCCGGCTCGCGGTCGATGGCCTTGTGAACGATTGTCGCCAGATCGCGTGGGATGGCCCGATTGAGATTGTCCAGCCGCGCCGGCTCCGCCGTCGTTACCTGCTTGATGAGCTTGTGCCGGTCCTTCTCCGCGAAGGCCGGTCGCAACGCCAGCAGTTCGTACAGTGTCAGCCCCAAGGAATACAGATCGCCGCGTGCGTCCGTCCGTCCCTCGAACGCTTCCGGCGGCATGTAACGCAGCGTGCCCACGAGATCGCCGGTTTGCGTCAAATGGTCCTCATTGTCGGCCCGCGCCAGGCCGAAATCCGTCACCCAAACCGTGCCGCGCGTATCCAGCAGCAGATTGGACGGTTTGATGTCGCGGTGCTGGATGCCCTGCTTGCGGGCGTAGTCCAGGGCGCCGGCCACCTGCACGCCGATCCGCGCCACACTCTGCCAGTAGGTTGATTTTTTGACTCGGCCGTGGGAGGTGTCCGAGCCGGGCAGCGTCGCGGCGGCGGAGGAGACCTTGAAGGAATCGGATAGTTTGCCTGTGCCGCTGTCCTCCGCTTCGGCCTCGCCCTTCGAGGGTACGGCGTGTTCCGGCGCCTGCGGAAAACCGCCGGTCATCAGCGAGCGGGCCACGTCCACGGCCGACACGTCTTTGCGCGCGACGCACAATTCGCCGCCCCGCGCGGTCGCGGCGCCGCCCTCGTGCAGGCGCTTCAATTCGTCGAGCACCTCGTGCAGTCCCAGCCCCTGGATGAACTGCATGACGTAGTAGGGCAAGCCCTCGTGCTCGCCGACGCCGAAGACGGGAACGATGTTGGTGTGGTGCAATTTGGCCGCCGACCGTGCCTCGCGCTCGAAGCGGCGCTTCTGAGCGGCGTCCAGCAGCACTTTGCGCGGCAGCACTTTGAGGGCGACGTGGCGTCCCAGCGAGATCTGTTCGGCCTCATAAACGATACCCATGCCGCCGCGGCCGACTTCGCGCAGAATGCGAAAATCACCCAGTTGCTCCGGCGGCGCGTTTCCCGTTGTCGGCGCCTCTCCCGTCGCCGCGCCGACCAGCGATTCGTCGGCCAGGGCGACGTTCTCCATCATGGCCATGGCCGGAAACACTTCCTTGATCTCGGCGGCCAACTCCGGATGACGGTCGATGTATTCTTTCAGCGACGGCCGCTGTCCCTGGCGGTAACGCTCCAGGAACTCCTCGGCCAACTCCAACACGACGGCCGCTCGCGGTTCCGAGGCGGACATACAGCCCCCTTTCCCCTTGATGAGGCGTGGGAAAGTTGAAAGTGAATCGCCCCTCCGTCGTCCGAACGAGTTACAGTTCCCGGAAACCGGGGATGCGCTCGAGGATCTCGCGCAGCCGCTTGATCGCGCGCAGATAGCGGCTGCCGGCCCCGGCCTTGGACAGTCCCAGCACCTGGGCGATCTCGCTGGTACTGAGTTGCTCGAAATGCTTCAGCGCCAGCACTTCGCGGTCGATCGGGTCCATGCTGTTGAGCGCTTCCTGGACGTAAATGCGTTGCTCGGCCTTGATGGCGGCCTGCGACGGTGTCGTCAATTTGCCGAGCAGTTGGGCGGCCAGCGACACGGAATCGGCTTCCGGCAGTCCGCCGCGGTGCAGTGAGACTTCCCGATCGGCGTCGCGCAGCTGCGTGCCGAGATGGCGGCGATGCACCTCCGCCAGCTTTAGGCCGGTCATGTGTCGCAGCCATAAAAACAGCGGCAACTCCGGCGCCTGGACATACTCCGGCAGCTTCTTGCTGATTTCCAAATAGGTTTCCTGAATCACGTCCGAATCGTCCACCCGTCCTTGCAACCGGCGGCTGAGGCGCAGATGGACCATTCGTTTCAGCCGGTCCCGATAGCGCGAGAACAGTTCGCGCAGCGCCTCCGGTTCGCCAGCGGCGGCGCGCTGAAGCAGATCGGAAATCTCGCTGGAGTCGCTCGGCATGACGGCACTCATATCCTATTAAGTGCGAATGCGAGCGGATCGTCTCTATCGAAATGGGGAATTTGTTGATTTTCCGTTGTCGCCAGCCCGCAGCGCCAGCAAGGGTTGTCCCTTGCTGGCGCTGCGGGCTGGCGTGGAAACACTTCTACACGACCTCGCGCAGCACCGGGCTGTCGATGACGTGCTGCGGCCGGCCGGTCGGATCGTTGATGGTCGTTGTCTCGGGATTGATGCCGAGATTGCGGTACAGTGTGGCGAAGATTTCGCCGAACGTCACCGGCCGATTGCTGGCGTGCTCACCCAACCGGTTCGTCGCGCCGATGACCTGTCCCGTCTTCATGCCGCCGCCGGCCATCAGGGCGCAGCTGACCTGCGGCCAATGATCGCGGCCGGCCCCCTTGTTGATGCGCGGGGTGCGGCCGAACTCGCCCCAGGCGATGACCGTCACGTCGTCGAGCATCCCGCGCGCCTCCAGATCGTCGATCAGCGCAGTGAAGCCCTGATCGAGCTTGCTGCCGTGATCGCGCACGAGATCGAAGTTCTTGCCGTGGCTGTCCCAGCGGCCATACGACAGGCTGACCACGCGCACGCCGGCCTCGACCAGGCGGCGAGCCATCAGCAGTTGATCGTTGACCGTCGGCGCGCCATCGAACTGATACTTGTACGGCTTGCCGTCGCCGTAGCGTTCGCGGACCCTGGCGCTCTCCTTCGACAGATCGAGCGCCTCGACGAGCTTGCTGGAGGTCAAGACGCCGAGGGCGCGTTCGGTCATGGCATCCATCGTCCGGTAGGTGCCGCTGGTATCGAGGTCGGCGCGCACACTATCGAAGCTGGACAACAAGCGGCGGCGATCGTTCAGCGTCTCAACGGAGGTGCCGTGCAGCGTCAGGTTGGCCATGCCGGGACCGTCCGGCTTGAAGCAGGCGTAGGACGCGCCAAGGAAGCCGGGTCCGCCCGGATCGGACCATTCCACGTGCTGCGTGCGGGCGGCCAGGCCGACGAACGGCGGCACCGAGGGATCGACCGGCCCCTGCACCTTGGCGGCCACGGCGCCGAGGCTGGGCCGGCCGCCCATCGCGCGTAAGGACGCATGTTCCCAACCCGACATGCACTGGTAGGCATCGTGTCCGCCGCGCGCGCCGACCACGGAGCGAATGACGACGCACTTGTCCATGCGAGCGGCGATTTGCGGGAACACCTCGCCGATCTGAATGCCGGGCACCTTGGTGGCGATCGGCTTGAACTCGCCGCGGATCTCGGCGGGCGCTTCGGTCTTGATGTCCCACATGTCCTGATGGGGCGGCCCGCCGCCGAGGAAGATATTGATGACGGCCTTGTGTTGATTGCTGCCGCCGCCGGCGCGGGCCTCGGCGCGGAAGATGTCCGCCAGCGTCAGCGAGGCGGCCCCGAAGGTGAAGGCGCCGATTTGCAGGAAATTGCGGCGCGAAACGCCGTCGCAAAACCGCTGTTTTTGGCCGAAGATGGTCAGCATCGATCAATCCTTTCGCGCAAGGCGGGAAGCGAACAATGGCGGGAGGAGAGGGCGCGTTTCGGACGGCAACAGCGGCACCTCATCCATTGTTGTACCCTAAACGGCTGAGATGGACGTGTCAAGCAAGAAGAAGCGGCGAAAACCTGATTAGCGATGCCTCGCAGAAGAGTCACTAACCGAGAAAGGCGGCGCGGACGGCGGCGTACACCTCGCGCAACGCGATGCCATGCTGGCGAGCGACGCGGGCGCAGTCCTCGTATTCCGGCGTGAAGACGCTCAGACCCTCCGCTCGCCAACCGCGCTTGCCGCGGACGGCTCCCCATCGCGTTTCCACCGTCACCGCCTCGCGCTCCAGTTTGCTGCGCTCCACCGCGTAGCGGCGAATGCCGAATGTCTCCGTCTCGCGGAACAGGATAGCCTCCAACACGGCCAGCGCGCTTTGGGGGGCAAGCACGCTCAGCAGTACGCCCGGACGGTTCTTCTTCATCTGAATCGGCGTGCTGAACACATCCAGCGCTCCCGCCGCGAACAACTGATCGAAGCAGTAGCCGATCACCTCGGCCGGCACGTCATCGAGGTTCGTTTCCAGCATCCAGACGCGATCGCGCTCGGCGGCATTCGCCGGGGCGGACACTTCACCGATGAAGACGCGCAGGAGGTTCGGCTGGTCGAGGAAATCGCGTTGGCCGGCGCCGTGGCCGATGTGCTCGATGGTCATGACCGGCTGTTCGACCCACTCCTGCACGACCGTGGTGAGGATGGCCGCTCCGGTCGGCGTGGTCAGCTCGGCCTGGATGGTCGAGGCGGCCAGCGGCACGCCCTTGAGCAGCGCGGCGGTGCCAGGCGCGGGGATCGGCATCAGGCCGTGCGCGCACTTGACCATGCCGCTACCGGTCGGCACCGAACGGCTGGTGATACGCTCGGCGCCCAGCAGATCGAGAGCGATGGCGACGCCGGCGATGTCGGCGATGCTGTCCAGCGCTCCGACTTCGTGGAAGTGGACCTTCTCCAGCGCCATGCCGTGCGCGGCCGCCTCCGCCTCGGCCAGGCGGCGGAAGATGCGCAGCGCCAATTCGCGCTGCGACGGCGTCAGCTGGCCGCGAGTGAGGATCTCTTCCACATCGGGTAGATGGCGATGGACGTGTTCCTCGGGAGCGTCGATGGTGACTTGCGTGGCCGCGAAACCGCCCTTGCGCACCTTGGCCACGTCCACGCGGATCGGCAAACCCAGCGAAGCGATGCCCTGACGAATGGCCTCCGCATCGACGCCGGCGTCGATCAGGGCCGCCAGCGTCATGTCGCCGCTGAGTCCGCTGAAACAATCGAAATGCAGGCCACGCACCGCGAAACCCTCCTCTTTTTAGAAGGGATTCTACAGCGCCACAGAGAGATGCCCAAGTAGAGGAACGAACCAGCCCGGAGCGCCAGCGACGGGTTCGCCCCGTCGCTGGCGCTCCGGGCTGGTGATTTTGTCCCTCACGGCATCGGCTCAGGAGTGGTTTCCGGTTCGGGATCTTGCGCACCGATCGCAGGCGGCGTCGGCACGAGGATCGGCTGCGGCGCTGTCGTCTGGTTTTCCGGTTCGACCGAATCCAGATGGGTTACACGAGGAATCGGCGCCGCGGCGGGAGCAGGTTCCGGCATTGGGGCGGGCGTCGGCGGCACGGCTTGCTCCACCGGCGCAGCCGGAGAGGGAGGAGCGTTCGCATCCTGATACGCGGTCTGTTGTACTGTTGGAGACGGCATCGCCTCGCTGCCGCGCAGCGTCGTCGCCAGTTTGGGATCCTTTTGCAGCGCCACGGTCAGGAATTGTTGGCTCAACTCCGGTTGCTGCAAGTGTTGCAGCGTCTGTGCCAGCCGCAGGTTGCCCATCGCCTGGCCATTGGCGCGGACAAAACAGTCCAGGCTCTCGTGGTAGCGGCCGGCCTCGGCCAGCACGATGCCCAGCGCATTGTTGTAATTGCGGTTGACCGGATCGAGCTGCGCCGCCCGTCCCAGGCATTCCAGCGCGGCGCCCACATTCTTCTGATAGTTGTGGCTCATGCCCAGCTCATACCACAACGGCGCGCTGTTGGGCGCGATTTTCAGAGCCGTTTGATAGGTCTCGATGGCGCGTTCATGATTGTGCATGGCGGTGTACAGACGGGCCAATCCCTGATAGGCGGGCACGTTTTTCGGATCGGCTTTCAGCGCCTGCTCGTAATCCTGTCGGGCGGCGTCGCGGATATACTGTTGACGCGCCGGCGGAAGATCGGGCGTCAATGCCTCACCGGCCTTGAAATCGCCAAACGATACCAACACTGCCGGGGGAAGCTCTTTCGGCGGTTGAGACGACGCCTTGCGGACCGAACCCGGAGGGGGCGGCACTTCCTGCTTCGGCATCGGCGCGGACGCCGCGCCGGCCGGCGACAGCGCCGTCACCTGATGCTGACATCCCGCCGCCACCAGCAAACACAAGCCGAACCCCACAGCTCCGCGACAATCCATGTCGAGTTCCCCTCTCGTCGCGTACGGCTCCACGTCGAACCGCACGCGATGGTCATTTGAATTCGCGGATGAAGCTGGATGCGGCGTCAGCGATGAGATCGCGCGATAGTTGGACTGGCATTCGTCGGAATCGACAAATCGACTGGACCGTCTCCAGCAAATCTCGGCAATCGCTAGCGCGGGGGTTTCGGCCACGATTGTAATACTGTTCGTACATATACTCGATGGCGGCCGGACATTGGTTCATGCCCAACCGCTTGGCGTAATTGTTGAAGATGCGTTCGTAGATGTCGCGCTTGGGGGCGTTGATTTCGACCTTGTGCCGCATGCGCCGCAAAAAGGCGTCGTCCACCAGATCCTTCGGATCGATGTTGGTCGAGAACATGGTCAGCTGCTCGAAGGGAACCTGGAACTTTTGGCCGGAGGCGAGGGATAGATAATCCACGCGGTTTTCCAACGGCACGATCCAGCGATTGAGCAATTCCTTGGGACTGCACAATTGACGGCCGAAGTCGTCGATGAGGAAGACGCCGCCGTTGGCCTTGACGTGCATGGGCGCCTGATAATAATTCGATTCCGGCGAATACTTCAAATCGAGCATGCCCAGGCTCAGCTCGCCGCCGGTGATGATGACCGGCCGCTTGATCTTGATCCAGCGGGCATCGACGGTGCCGGTGTTGAGCAACCGGCGGATGGTCGCCTCGTTGTCCTCCAGGCGCGACGCGGACTCCTCCTCGGCCGGCTCGTGGACGGCCTGATCGAAGACGGTGACGACGTTGCCCTCGGCGAGGAAGGCGTAGGGCACGAAGATTTCGCCGCCGGAGGAGTTCATAAAGGCGCCGACCGACTGGGCCATCGCCGTCTTGCCGTTGCCGGGCGGGCCGTAGATGAACACCGATTTGCCGCTGACGATGGCCGGGCCGATCGCGTTGAACAACTCGTCGCTGACAACCAGATGGCCGAAGGCGGCGCGCAGCGCCTCGGGAGACACCTCAATGGCCGTGACCGCCTGGCGGTAAACCTGTTCGACGTAATCTTCCAGCGGCACCGGCGCGGCCCCGACGTAGGCGCATTGGGCCATCGCCTCCTGGGCGCGTCGGCGGCCCAGTTCCGTCAGATTGAAACGATAGCTGATGCGGCCGATCAGGTCGCCGCCCAGCACCTCGACGCATTTCTCGTCCTTGAGGAAGGTCAGCGACTCCTCGACGATCTTGAACGGCAGACAGAGCAGGCGCGACAGGTCCAGGCCGAGCATGCCGCCGCGCGTATAGAGCGTGCGCAGGATCAGATCGCTGAGAAAGCCCAACGTCAGTCCTGTCTGTTGCAGCGTCTCCGGAGCGCTCGGCGCTTCGGGTAGTGTGCCGGTGTCCCAATCCAATCCGCTTCGTTTGAGCTGTTGCACGTCGCGAACTCCTCATTCCAATTCGAGTATCTAACTTTTTGCCGATTAGCCCGGAGCGCCAGCGACGGGCCGCTGCGTCCCGTCGCTGGCGCTCCGGGCTAATCGTTCATTCTGTTTAGTTGCCTCTTACACTCAGTTTAGCTTGCGCATCATGATGAAGAGGGCGATGCACATGGTCACCACGCACAATTGCACGACGCGCGCACGCCCCGCGGAACCCGAGAACCATTTGCCAATGCTCCAGACCGCGAAGAGAGTTGGGGACGAGGAACCGCCGTCGGCATTTTCACGGATCGCCGCGGTGGTTTCCGTCTGCAAGTTCACCGCGGCAGACGCCGCGGGCGCGGCCCCCACAATTAGCGCGACGAGACAAATCAATTTGGAAAGGTCTATTCTCATGCTACTCGTCTCCGACACTTCGCGAATCCACGCGTCAGAAAACAAAAAGGCCAGGGAGGTCTCGCGACCTTCCCTGGCCTGTAATTAGTAAGAGGCAACCATTTGGGCGAGCGGTTCGATTATCGGCCGGTGCCGGTGCCGCTGCCGCCGGTGACGTTGGCGCCGCCGGTGCTGCCGATGTTGCCGCCCATCATGCCGCCCATGCCGCCCATACCCATGCCGCCCATGCCGCCCATCATGAGACCGCCCTGGAAGCGCAGGTACATCTTCGAGACGGCGGAGTTGACCGGTGTGGCCGCCAGACTCGGTTCGGCCGGGTCATGAATGTAAATCTGGAACTGGGTCGGCCGGCCCGCCGTCTGCGCCGTCAGGTACGCCTGCACGGCCGCGATGCGTTTGCCGTCCAGCGTCTGCCGCGTCTCGGCCATCTTTTCCGGCACGTTCTGGTCGTAGACCACGTCCTGGGCCGTTTGCAGATACAGCACCGTATCGGGACAGGGCCGACGCCGCGCCAGGTTGGCCAACCGCTCCAGGCCGCCCGTCGTCAGCTTGTCCGTGCCTTGCTCGAAATAATAATTCCATATCGTCTGATCGAGCACGTGTCCGTTTTGCACCTGCGGCGCCATGGCCGCGTTCACTTCCTGGCGCGCCAGGAAGTTGTAGCGCTGCGGATAGCACGGGTCCACGCACTTATAGGGCAGACAGCCCGCTCCAATCACCGCGGCGACGCCGCACACGGCGATCATGGTCTTCTTGATGAGTCCCTTCATCCTAGGCTCCTTTGCCTGATTGATGATTTCAGATTGATGATTTCAGATTGATGATTTCAATTCATCAATCATCAATCTGAAATCATCAATCTACTTGTTCATCATCGTCTTCATGATGCTGATGGCTGCCGGCCCCACGAGGACCACGAAGATCCCCGGGAAGATGAACAGCACCAGCGGGAAGATCAACTGCACCGCCGTCTTGGCGGCCTTCTCCTCGGCCAATTGCTTGCGCCGGGTCCGCATCGAATCGGATTGCACGCGCAGCGCCTGGGCGATGCTCGAACCGAACCGATCGGCCTGGATGAGAATGGCCGCCAAACTTCTCACGTCGTCAACGCCGGTCCGCACGCCGAGGTCGTGCAACACCTCGCGGCGCGGCCGGCCCATCTGCAACTGAAAGTTGGCCAGCGAGAACTCCTCGGCGATGACCTTGGCGTGGTCCTTCATCTCGTCGCACACCTTGCGCATCGCCGCGTCCAAACCCAGACCGCTTTCCACGCAGACAACCAAGAGATCCAGGGCGTCCGGCAGCGCCAGGAAGATTTCATCCTGGCGCTTCTTGCGGAGGAACCACAGGACCATGCTGGGCAGGTAGAAGCCGATGCCGGCGAACAGCGCGATCGGCTTCAGCGCCGCCAGCGTGAGTCCATACTTGGGCAGGAAGATGGCCAGCGACAGCAGCAGAAAACCCATCAGCACCGCGAAGCGCAGGCCGAGGTAGACCGCCACCGCCGACTCGCTGCGGAAGCCGGCGTTGGCCAGCTTGATCCGCAGTTGCGATTGCTCCAGCTCCGTCTGCGGCATCAACGGACCGGACAGGGCCTTGGCCGTCTCCATGACGCCCTGGAAACGCTCCTTCTTCAGCTTCGGATCCTCGATCTCGGCCAACGAGGCCGGTCGGCTGATCCGCTCCAGCCGCTCCTGGGCTCGGCTGTTGCGGTTGGAGATCGAAGACAAGATGGCGAAGATGGCCGCCACCAATCCCCCGAACACCATCAGCGGAATCAACTCTTGAACGCCGACGAGAGCAAAGACCACGTTGTACCTCCCCGAATGCGCCGCTCGCGCCGTTTAGCGATGGAATCGACTTTTCGCATCCCTCGGCGTGAGGGGATTTTTCCCTATTTGCCGCCGGTTTACCGGCGCGGAATCACACTTTGATGTTGACGATCTTGCGAATCACCAGCGCCCCGAGAATCTGGGCGATGATGGCGGCGACGCTCATCTTCTTGCCCAGATCCGTGGTCCACAACGGCTCAATGTAATCCGGTCGGGCGTTGAGCATGAAGCCGAACAGGGCGAACGGCAGGGCGATGAGGACGATACCGCTGAGTCGGCCTTCGCCGGTCAGCGCCTTGACCTGGCCGAGAATGCGGAAGCGCTCGCGGACCACGTAGCCGATCTTGTCGAGGATTTCCGCCAAATCGCCGCCGGTTTGCCGCTGGATCGCCACCGAGGTGACGAAGAAACGCAGGTCCAGGTTGGGCACGCGCTCGCACATCGCGCGCATCGACTCCTCGATGGCGATGCCCAGATTTTGCTCCTCGAAGACGCGGCCGAACTCGTCGGCGATGGGCGACGGCATCTCCTCGGCGACGACGTGCATGCCGGCGCCGAGGCTGTGGCCGGCCCGCAGGGCGCGGGCCACCAGTTCCAACGCGTCGGACAGCTGGGCGGCGAACTTCTTCAGCCGCACGCGCCGCTTGTTCCACAGCCAAATCCATGGCAGCGAGAACATCAGCAGGCCGTTGAACGGCGCGAAGTAGATCGGCACCTTGACGAGGATGCTGAGCGTCGCGCCGGCCAGGGCCAGCAGCAGACCGATGCCGAACAACGTGCTCGGCTTGATGTGGCAATCGGCCTGCTCGAACAGTTTTTTCGGCGTGAGGAACTTCGGAGTGATCGTCTCCAGGAAGTTTTTCTTGTCGCCCTCGAACGCCTGCTTTCGCAGGATGTCCTGCGTTTTGTCGGCGTCGCGCGAACGCTTGCCGACCAACATATCCAACCGCGTCGCCGTCTGCGGCGTGTTGTCGCGGAACACGAAGGCCAACACGCCCACCAGCGCGGCCACTCCCACGAAGACCATCGCGGAGATTATCAAAGGTGTCATGGAGACGTCTCGTAGTAGTTTCGGCTCTTGCCAGCCCGCAGCGCCAGCAAGGGCATCCCTTGCTGGCGCTGCGGGCTGGCAAGACGTTGAGTCAATCGCGCAGCAACACACGCTCCTGGAACAAATTCGACGGCAGCTTGATGCCGGCCGCTTCCAGGCGGCTGACGAACGACGGACGCACGCCCGTCGCCTCGAACTGACCGTAGGCCCGGCCGTTCTGATCGATGCCCAATTGCTTGTAGCGGAACACATCCTGCATGATGATCATGTCCTGCTCCATGTTCATCACCTCGGTGATCGTCGTCACCTTGCGCGGGCCGCCTTGCAGGCGGTTGGCCTGGATCATCAGGTCCACCGCCGACGAGATTTGCTGGCGCATGGCCTTGATGGGCAACTCCATGCCGGCCATCATGATCATCGTTTCCAGACGCGCCTGGGCGTCGCGCGGCGAGTTGGCGTGCAGCGTCGTCATCGAGCCGGCGTGGCCGGTGTTCATGGCTTGCAGCATGTCCAGCGTTTCGCCGCCGCGGCACTCGCCGATGATGATGCGTTCCGGCCGCATACGCAGGGCGTTGCGCACCAGATCGCGCGTCGTGATGGCCCCCTTGCCCTCAATGTTCGGCGGCCGCGTCTCCAGACGGACGACGTGGTCCTGTTGCAGCTGCAATTCGGCCGCGTCCTCGATGGTGACGATGCGCTCCTCATGCGGGATGAAGCTCGACAGCGTGTTTAAGAGCGTCGTCTTGCCGCAACCCGTGCCGCCGCTGATGACGATGTTCAGACGCGCCTTGATGCACGCCTCCATGAGCATCGCCATCTCCGGCGTGAACGCCTTGTAATTGAGCAGGTCCTCCAGCTTCAGCGGGTTGGCGCCGAAGCGGCGGATGCTCACCGACGGGCCGTCCAGGGCCAGCGGCGGAATGATGGCGTTGACGCGCGAGCCGTCCGGCAAACGCGCGTCCACCATCGGCGACGTCTCATCGACACGCCGGCCGACCTTGGACACGATGCGGTCGATGATCTGCATCAGGTGCTCGTTGTCGCGGAACTTGACGTCGCTCTTCTCCATCTTGCCGCGACGCTCGACGAATATCTTTTGCGGCCCGTTGACGAGAATGTCGCTGATCGTCGGATCCTTCAGCAGCACTTCCAGCGGCCCGAATCCGAACGTCTCGTCGAGCACCTCGTCGATGAGGCGCTCGCGTTCCATGCGGTTTAAGAGCGGATTTTCGGTGTCGCACAGGCGCTCGACGACCAGGCGAATCTCGCGGCGGAGGGTGTCGCCCTCCAGGTCGCTGACGCGCGACAGGTCGAGCTTATCGACCAGTTTGCCGTGGATGAGGCGTTTGAGTTCCTCGAAGCTCTTGGTGCCCTGACGATCGCCGCCGCCGCCCGCCAGGGAACCGCCCAGCCGGCTGCCGGAGCCGCCCTGACTCAGACCACTCAAACCTCGTTGCAAGCGTGACATCGGTGCATTCTCTCAATTGATGATTGATGATTGATGATTGATGATTGAATTGCATTCATCAATCATCAATCATCAATCATCAATTCATTTGTCAGCGTCGCGAGAACAACGCCCAGCGGCTGCCCTTTTCCTTGGGGGACGGCTTCAACTGCTTGCCGCACACCGCTTCGGCCAGGCCGGCGATGCTCTGCTGGGCCTTGCACTTCGGCGCGTGCAGCAGCAGCGGCATGCCGTTGTTCCGCGATTCCATCATCAGACGGGGTTCGTTCGGGATCTGCCAGTAAATCGGCTTCCCGATGGTTTCCTCGGCCTTCTTCAAGCTGATGTCCGTTTCGCTGCCGACGCGGTTGAGCACGACCTGTACCTTGTTGGTCGTGCTCTCGTCGCTGCCCAGCGTCAGCAACATGCGGACCACGTTGCGCAGGCTCGTCAGCTCGAGCTGGGCGACGAGCAGGATGACGTCGGACATGCGCAGGGCCGTCACGTCGGTCGGCGAAAAGCTCTTGCTCAGGTCGAGGACCAGGTGCGTGTAGCTGGCCCGCAGCAGACCGATGACGCGCTGCAAATGGTCCTCGCGGATCAGGCTGGCGTCCTCCATCTGCACCGGATGCGGCAGCAGAGACAGGCCGGAAGCGTGCTTGCTTAGCGAGCGCCGCAGGAATTGCAGATCCAGGCGGTCGATGTTCAGGGCCACGTCGGCCAGCGTGTAGTCGGCCATCAGATCCAGGGCGACGTCGGCGTCGCCCAGCGCCAGGTCGAGATCGATCAGGGCGGCGTTATGGTTGTGACCCTGCGCCAGGGTGGCGCCGAGATTGACGGCGAGACTGGTGCAGCCGACACCGCCGCGCGAGCCGAGGACGGCGATGACCAGCGATTCCGTTTTGGCCGAGGATTCGACGCCGTTGCGGCTATCGCCGTTGGGCCGGCCGCGCTGCAAGCGCGCCAGCGCCTTGAGCAGTTCCTCCAGCACGATGGGCACGGTCAGAAACTCGCGGGCACCGTTGCGCAGCGCTTGCAAGATGGCCTGGCCGTCGCCGCGCGCGCTGATGGCCAGGATCGGCACGTCCGGCATCTCCGCGGTCAGCTGCGCGATCAGCTGCATCGCCTTGGCCTGATCGGAATCCAGCGACACGACCACCACATCGGGACTGGATTGCGAGATCACATCGAGGAAGAACTCATAGCGAGCGCATTCCGCCTCCAACCAGATCGACTCCATCCCGAGGAGGACGTTACGCAGCTCCTCTCGGGTGGAGTCGGATGGATCGACGATGGCGATTCGTTGCACGTCCCTCATGTATACCTCATTCACCAGCCCGAAACGTCCGCGAGGGGCGTCCTCGTGGACGCTTCGGGCTGGTTTGGAAATCGCTTCTTTAGCGGGCTCCGCCTGGGGCCGGCGGATTCGAGCCATTCGGCATCGGCATCGGCGAGGAGGTTTCTTCCCCTCCGCCCGGCGTCGCTTGCAAGTGCGTCTCCGGCACGGGACCGGCCGCCGCCGGCATCGGCGCGGGGCCGGACATCAACGCCGAGGGCGGTTGCATCGGCGTCGCGAAGTTCGCCGGACCGCCGACGCCGCAGCCACCGACGCCGCAGCCGCCTACGCCGCAACCGCCGACTCCGCAGTTGTGCTTGTCGGCACACGGGAACAGGGCCGACGACGGACTGCTTTTCCAGGGCGCGACGTAGTGGTGGTTCTGCAACGGCTGCCGCGGTCCGCGCGGAGCTTCGATGACGCCTTCCAAGAATAGCTCAAAATCATCGGGCCGGCGCGTTTCCTCGCCCGGAAGCATTTTCGGCCGCTGATCGCAGGACATGCCGTCAACCAGCCAGGGCGTGACGATGACCAGCACTTCCTGCTCGGTGTCCTGATACGACATGCTGCGGAAGAACGTGCCAAACCAGGGCATGTCGCCCAGGCACGGCACCTTGCTGGCGGTGGCCTGCACCTCGTGCTGGATCAGACCGCCGAGGACGAAGGTTTGGCCGGCCTCCAATTCGACGGTCGTGTTGACGTAGGTGATGGTGCGGCCGGGCACGTTGCTGCTGCCGGCCAGCGTGACGCCGGACGCCGCATCCAGGTTGCTGATCGACGGCGCGATTTCCAGGTAGATTTTGCCGTTGCCCAGCACGATGGGATTGAAGCTCAGCTGCGTGCCGAAGGGATAGAACGTCACGCCGGTGCCGCCGAAACTGCCGGTCTGCGGGACGGCTTGCTGGCCGCCGACATTGAAGTAAGCGGGCCGGCCGCTCAGCGTCACCAGGCGCGGCTCGGCCAACAGTTTCGCCAGGCCGTTGGTGCGCAACGCTTCCAGGAAGTTCTGGAAGCCCCAGGCGTTGTGGACGAAACCGAGCAAGAGGTTGGTGCTGGAGGCCGGCGTGCCAAGCAGACCGCTGCCGGCGCCGGTGCTGGCCGGGAACACGCCGCCGGAACCCCCCGACCCGCCCCCACCCACGGTGGCGGCCTGGCCGATGGTGCTGCCGCCGGCGGCGAAACGGTTGCTGCCGAGGAAGTTGAACGTCAGATTGCGCAGATCGCGGCGGTTGACCTGGACGATGATCACGTCCAGCTGCACCTGCTGCACGCCGCCGACGCGCATGGCGTCGATGAACTTGAAGCCGACCGACTGCACCAGGCCGCGGATGACGGCCACGTCCTCGGCCCGCGTCACCGTGCCCGACAGGATGACCGTATTGCTGGAGGTCGGAATGGGTGTGACGTTGGCCGTCGGCACGGCACGCTTCATCTGCGTGCGCAGATACTCGATGTCGGCCTGGACGATCACTTCGTAGCTCTCCTTGTTGCCATCGGTGTCTTCCAACTCGATGCGTGTGACATCGGGTTGCTGGCCGATGATGAGGATCGTCGTCGGATCGCCGATCACCGTGCGAATGTTGACGGCGTTGTCCTTGGGATTGGTGACCTGGCGGATCGTTTGCTTTTTGGACATTTGCAGCTTGACGGTGCCGTTGATGGGCACGATCAAGGCGCTGGGTTTGCGCGTCGGTTCCTGGGCGGGCGTCCTCCGGCCCGGCCAGGCGGTCGCCACGAGGGCGACAACCATGCCCCCCACAAGGAATGGGTTTCTGCCGATTGTTTGGTGCATCCATTCACCTCGTCAGTATTGACGGGCGGTAGTCAGCCGCCCTGTCAGGGTTCGTCGCAACTACAAGATCGTGACTCGTGGATCGTGAATCGTGAATCGCAAAACCTCGATCCACGATCCACGAGTCACGATCCACGATTCACGATCAGTGAACGTCTCCCGGCACGCCGCGGCCGAGGGCCGGGCCATCCGGATCGGGCGAGTCACTGGGTTGGGCGGGTGCGACCACTGGCGGAGGCGAGGGACGGCGCGGCGGGGCGTCGCCCGCGCGATGGCCTAGACCGCCGTTGGTCCAAACCTTTTCGATCGGATCGAGCGTGAAGACGGCCTTCTGCACGAACTCGCCGGTGATGATGGTCATGGTGTGCTTGGTGACGGGCGGCGGCTCCGGCGGCTTCACGGGCGTCTTCTGCACCACCGGCGTCGGCGTCGGCGGCGTCACTTCCTTGGGCGGAGCGGGCAGGGACGGCAGGGGCGGCACCGGCGGCGCGACCGACGCGGGCGTCGGCTCCTCTTCTTCGTGAGCGCCGGAGGCGTCGCGCGTCGGTTTCTTCAGGTCGTCCCATTTCGTGGCCGGCAGACTGACGATCTTGGTGTCGTCGGGCGTGCGCAGCGTCAGCCGCAATTCGCCCATGGCCGCCGCCAGCGACAAGCGCGTGGCTTCCTCGGGCGTGGCCGCCAGCGTCACCGTGCTGCCGATGATCGAGGTCGTCTGATTGTCGCGGGTGGCGTTGGTGTCCACGGCCAGTACCAGCATGTTTTGCAGAATGATCCGCGATACCGATTCGGCGGCCCCGCCGCGCAGGGTCGAAACCACATCGACGCGGTAGCCGGGCAGCACGAAGCCGCCGGCCAGCGACTCGGCGTTGACCTTCAGGGCGATGGCCCGCATTCCGGCCGGCAGCTTGGCGATCAAACCAACCTGCTCGGCGTTGACCAGCTTTTCCGACAGCACGAACTCGCCCTCGCCCAGCGCCTGGCTCAAGCGCTGGTCCTTGACATCCTTGATTTCCTTCAGCGCCTTCTTGGGCACGGCGCTTTCGGGGAACTCTTTTTCCTCGAAGTATTTCTCGGGTTCCTTAATCAAGGCCCAGGCCGGAACCTTGGCCTTGGCGACGAGAACCTTCACTTTGGCTTCCTCGACCTGCACGTTGGAGCGCTCGGCGAGCAAGCGGCTGGTCATGTAGCTGGCCGCCAGGCCGCAACCGACCGCCACGACCATCAGCATCATCGTCTTCGGTTTCATGGTGCATACCTCAAAGGAGTGGAAGACGGGGGATCGAGGGGAAGAGCGCGGGCCTGGGGTCCGTCTCCTCGCCGTTTTCCTCCGGCACGGCAACCCCGTTGTCGGAGGAAACTGTCGCGGTTGAGTCCGTCGTTGCCAACGATTATTTCGACCGCCGCGACGTGGGACTTCAACTTTATCGCTTGTATCAGGACTGCCGAGTTTGCCCAGCAGACCGATGACTCCGGCCGAAGGGGCGGCCGTGTTATCGGCTGTCGGCTATCGGCTTTCGGCCATCGGCCAAAGAAAAGCCGATGGCCGAAAGCCGATAGCCGGCAGCCGTCAGACGCCGTGCAGGTAAATCAGATAGCTGATGAACCCCAGACACAACGGGATGCCGTACGGCAGCAGGTGCATGCGCGACTTCCTCTGGGCGGCCTTGTTGGCCGCCTTGCCGACGCCGGAGCCGAGCAGGTCGCGGAGGATCGCCGACGTGTTGGCCATGTTCTTCTTCAGTTGGCCGCGAACCACGATCATGCCCAGTGCGAGCACGCCGCCGATGACCGCGGCCAGGCAGAACGCGTAGACGACGATCCAGCCGGCGCCCGGATGATTCTCGGTCGCCTGCATCCCATAAAAGGCGCCGACCCAGGCGCCGAAGCCCATCTGCATCTTGACGTCGCCGGCCCCCATGCCGCCGATGGCGTACAGAGGGAACAGCAGGATAAAGCCCAAGGCGGTGGCGATCAGGCTGGCGCCGATGCCGCCCGAACCGGTGGACTCCAGCAGTCCGCAGTTGTGCAGGATGCCCAGGCCCCAGCCGCTCAGGATCAGCGGGAACGTCAGCCAGTTGGGCACCTTCAATTTCCAGCCGTCGATGACGGCCGCCACAATCATGGCCACACAGATGAAGGCCAGCGGCCAATGGTGGAGTATGAATTGCATGAGACGGCATCCTCGTTTAATGCGGAATGCGGAATGCGGAATGCAGAACACAGAACACAGAATGAAAGCTCCAAGAGTTTTCATTCTGCATTCTGCATTCCGCATTCCGCATGAGGCTCAGCTGCTGGAGCCGACCTGCGTGCCGACGTAGCTGAAGGTGTTGTTGGCGTTGCTGCCCAGGGTGGTGATGGCGGTGATGCACACCACGATGATCAGGGCCAGCATGACGGCGTACTCGACCGCGGTCGGGCCGTCTTCGTTCGTCAGGAAATTCACCAGACCGTTCGCGAACTTGCGCATGACTCTCGCCTTCCTCACAAAAAAACACCGTACGGAAAAAACACGACGGGAGGCCGGATACCGCATCCGGTTGAGCGCACCCTTCACCGATGGGTTGACTCAGGAGCCGGCGGCGGCCGCGTTCAGCGCGACATTGCTGAAGGTGCCGTTGGCGTTGCTGCCCAGGGTGGTGATGGCCGCGATGCATACCACGATGATCAAGGCCAACATGACGGCGTATTCGACCGCGGTCGGGCCGTCTTCGTCGCGCAGAAAGCGTGTCGCCCTGGCGATCCACTGATTCATAACCTGTCCCCTTTCACTGTTCCGAGGTCACGGAGCCGGTACGTGGGCTGTGCGTGGCCAGCCGGCCTCTGCATCATCTCTCGCCTGAGGAAGAGCGAGCACGGCAGATCGGCGGAACGGTTGGGCCGCCCCGTTCCGGAGGGTGTGCAACGTCCTCATCCTTTCGGCACCCTGGCGACCCCAACCCAAGTACGAAGTACAAAGTGCGAAGTCCAAAAAAGAGAATCGAGCAATCGGTTCGTTGTTTGGTACTTGGTACTTTGTCCTTCGTCCTTATTTGGGGCCCATGACTTTGCGTCCCCGTCTCGCGACGAGTTTGCCTGTATCGAGGATGAAGAGGCGAGTTCCGAGGAGCTCCCCGCGTTTGAACCGTTCGGTTGTTCCCGCGGGCGTCCGTTGAACCGCTTGTGACAAAAACGTAGATCGTGATAACTGCGCAGTCAAATCGTTGTACCGATTTTCTCGATTTTTCCGTGGAATTGTTGAGAGAGGGGCGAACGCGCTTCGACCAGCCCGAAGCGCCAGCGAGGGCGCCCTCGCTGGCGCTTCGGGCTGGTCGAAGGGATTTGGGAAACGGTTTCTTACCCCGGCGTCACCGCTACCCGGCGCACTTCCTTGGCGCACGAGCCGCGATCGTTTTGACCGAGCGAGTACTGCACACGGTCGCCGATCTTCAGATCCAGAAAATCAGCGCCGATCACGTCCTCGTGAAAGAAGAACATGTTCGGTCCGCCCTGATCGGGAACGATGAAGCCGTAGCCGTTCTTGAGCGCCTGAATCGAGCCGGTGCCGGCGGCAGCGCCCGGAACAGTGGGACGCGCGATGGTCGGGCCGAAGGCGAACTCCTTGCGCGGCACGAACAGACCGTTGATGAGCGAATCGCGCGAGGCGGTTCGGTCCTCGATGAGCGAGTGCATCATGATGGGGTAATTCACCTCGTCGATGAGCACCTGGGCCGTGCGCGTCTCGCGTTCGAGACCGTTGGGATCGATGTAGCGAAAGTCCCAGGCCAGCAGCATGACGCGCGTGCCCAGCGTGTTCAGCTTGCGCACCAGCGGCAGGAAATCGCCGTCGCAGGCGACGAGGACGATGACGTCGAATTGCTTGTAGATGGCCAGCTCGTAGGCCTCCAGCGCCAGCCAAACGTCGATGCCCTTCTCGCCGTCGCGCGACAGAGGTAGGTAGTGCGTCGTCACGCCTTCGCGGACGAGCACGTCGTCGAACACGCGCTCTTTGTAGAGCAGGTCGCGGTCCTCGGCATCGGCGGCGCGGAGCCGGCCTCGAAAGTAATGGGCGTCCACGACGCGACAGAAGGCCGCGTCGGTGGTCTTTTCGCACTCGACGACTTTCTGGCGGATGAAGGCGTGCAGTCCACCGATGCTGATGCGTGCCCGTCGCTCGTGGTGATAATGATAGTAATTGCTCACATGAAAAAAGAAATTCCCGTCATAGAAGATGCCGATGCGTGTTAGCTTTTCGATCGCGGCCATACACGACTCCCCCTAGATTGCCTGAAATTGTCCGCGCCGAGGAACGGACCATATCCGGCAATCTATCGGGGCGAAGGCATCGTGTCACGGGTGCGCGGCTTCGATTCGCGGGGCGTCGGCCGACGCGGAACGGCGCAGGACGAGATAGCCGAGCAGCAGGGCCGGCGTCATCCAGATAAACGTGAAATAGGGGACATCGCAAGCGAGTTGGATCGCGGCGACGACGTTGATCGTCAGGTGGACGGCCCCGGCCGACAACCACGCCGCGCGCTCTCGCCGCAGGCTCTCGACGGCGACCTGCAACACTGGCAGCAGCAGCAGCACGAGATCGAACGGCCAGGCGCCGTAGGCGGTGGTGAGCAGCGAGGCAAACAGCAGAGCAGGCAGCCGGCGCGGCCAATCCCAGTGACCGCGATGCCGCCGCCAGGACCACGCCAGCCAGAGCAAGCCCGGCACCATTGGCACGAATTGCATGGCCATGCGACCGCCGCACGCCAGACGCAGCGCGGTGCCCAGCAGCGGCGACAGGTGCGAGTGCGTCGAGGTCCGTTGCGTCAGGGACTGCCAGTAGTGAACCGGCAGATCGGGGTTGACGAGGACCGGCCACGCCAGCGCCGCCGCCACGCCCAGCACGCCGCCCAGCACCAAGCGCCAACGCCGCTCTTGCCACGCCCACAGAAGCAGTGCCACCCAGAACAGGTACGTCAACTGCGGCTTGATCGCCGTCAGCACCAGCAACGCGCCCGCCGAGCCGTCGCGGCCGTGCTTCAAACAGTACAGGAAACCGACCAGTCCCAGCAGCAGCAGCGGTCCCATCTGTCCGGTGACGAGCACGAGATGACAGGGCAGGAACGTGAGGGCGAGCAACCACGCCAGCCAGCGGAGTCGGCGCGGCCCGCCGAGCAGACGCCAGGCCCAATCCACCGCGCAGGCCAGCACGGCGAACTGCAAGGCGAGCCAGAGCAGATGACTGACGTGGGCGTCGAGGATGCCCAACGGCATCAGCAGCGTCAAGGCCCACGGGGCCGGCCACATAATCAGCACGTCGCCCGCTCCCGGCTGCGCCGCCTTTTCCAGCGCCGCCAGAAGGGCCGGATCGTAGGGATCCTGTCCTTGCAAGTTCAGCCGCCCCGCCGCCCAGAAGGAGACGTAATCGTACAACGGCCAAGCGGTCGGGCCGCCCGCCGACCGGCTCAGCTGCCACAGCATGATCGCGGCCGCGATCGCCAGAGCGAGGACGAGCAAGCCGGTGCGCAGCGGCGAACGCGCCGCGACGAGTTGCGACATGGAGAAGTTCTCGTTGTGTCTTGCGCGTTCGCGCCGGGACGAAATCGGCCCCGGCCAAGCATAGGTCACGACATCCGAAGGCACAAATGCCGCACTTGAACGCCGGATCACGCTCCCGCGAGGCGAGGTTCGCCGGTCTGCTTCGGCTCGGCCTGGGCGCGCCACGCCTTCCAGTGGCCCTTTAACCGTCGCGCGAAGTCGCGGGGGCTGTCCTGGAAGAACCGCCGTCCCAACAGCAGGGCCTCCTGCTCCAGTTCGGCCCGACGCTGTTCGATGAGGGCCGACAGCACCTCCCGATCGCTCTCCTCGCCAAAGCGTTCCCCATCCTCGGTTAGCATCTGTCGCAACAAGGCCAGATCGTGATCGTCTCCCAACAAATCGCCCATCCGATCCGCCTCGTTGGCCAGCTCCTCCATCCGCTCCGGCCAGATCGGGCGCAGGATCTCCAGCTGATAACGGAGATACTTGGCTTGTTTCCGCCACTCGTGCAGACGCTCGACGGTCGGTTCGTCGGCTGCGGCCCCATGAGCATCTCGGGCCTGACGGTAGACACCTTCCAGCCCTTCGCTCACCACCGCTCCCTTGTTGGGCACATCGGCCCAACTCTTGATCCGCCCCAGCGCCTGCCGGACGGTCTCCGCCGCCACCGCGAAGGCGTTCTGCTCATCCAGCACCCGCTTGCGCACGCCGCGGAGGTTCTCCTGAAGCGCTTTGCGAACGTCTCCGAAGGAACGACCGACGACATGTTCCTTGAAGTGCTCGATCAGCTGGTCCAGCGTCTCAAGGAAAATCTTGGCGTCGCGGACCTCCTTGAGAGGCCGAGCGGCATCGCGGAAGCAAATGTTCTCCCCGCGGTAGCTCTTCGCGGTGATGGCGAAGCGGACGAGGCGGAGCAGCGCGCGGATCTTTTTGAAGCATTTGCGCACCTCGTGGACGGCCTCATCCCGCGACCCCTTATTTGGCCCGTCCAGATATTCCAAGGCCCCTTCCATCTGCTTCCGCACCATCCGACGGACACCCTTGCGGAGCGACTCATCGGGCTTTAATTCAATGGACATGTTGTGATCTCCTCTGCATCAAGCAGCGCCCCCACTGGGGGGCTTGCCTACTTCCTCATTTCGCGCTCCGGCTTGCTTTTTTCAGAAGTTTCTGGGCGTGTTCGGCTCCTCGCCGGGCGAGCGGCTTGAACTGCCGCCCTTCCATATAGTTGTAGGAGACGAAGAAATGCTCGATCTCATCCAGTCGTTGCCGGCTCACTTCCTCCAGCGCATGTAACTCGGCCGGGTTGTACGGCGTCTCAACGACGGCGACGAGACGGTCGTTGCGGATGGTCTTGCCGTCCTCGGTCTGCTCGGCTTCAAGGACGCCGATTAGCCGGGCGGGCACGATGCAGCCGGGGAAGGTAGGCTCGTCCATGAAGAGAAGAACGTCCAGGGGATCGCCGTCCTCACCCCGCGTCGAGGGGAGGAAACCGAAGTCGGAGGGGAAAGACATCCCCTGCGGCAAGACCTTGCTCAGTCGCCATTGGCCGTGCTGTTCGTCGAACTTGTATTTATTGCGCGAGCCTTTGGGCGTATCGACCACCACGTTCAAGCGCCCGGAATCGGGGTCCACAGGGGGCAGTTCGTTGATCGAAGTCGCCATGCGTACACCCCAGGCGAAGGTCGGAGATTGGGGTCAACCAATCCAACCATTGCAAAGAGGATGCCGACGGCCAAGAGCGCCAGGGCTGTAAACCCCCGGCTATTTTTCAGAACCGTAATTGGAGACGCCCCAGACGTTCCACCGTTTCGTTCATCAGTGCGTCTTCCTCCGCCTCGTTCTTCGCCAGGTACGTCACCGAGAAACGCAGATACGGACCCGCATCATCCCACGGCACGCAGCAGACCGATTGCTCGGTGATGAGGAACTGCGACGCCTCCTCGGCGTTGGCGAACGATCGTCCGGCGCACGCCTTCGGCGCCCGCGCGTACAGGAAATAGGTGCCGCTGGGCATCTTCGCCTGGAAGCCGACTTGCCGCAGAGCGGCGACGAGTTTCTGCAAGCGCCGGCGGTACTTCTCGCGGATGCCGTCGGCGATGTGCGCATGCTCCAGGGCCGCTCGCGCCGCCTGCTGGATGGCCATGAACTGCCCCGAATCGCAGTTGTCCTTGACGTCGGCGAACGCCTGCACGATCTTCGGATGGCCGGCCACGAACGCCATGCGCCAACCGATCATGTTGAACCCCTTCGACATCGAATGGATTTCAACGCCGACCTCCTTCGCCCCCTCCACCTGCAAGAAGCTCAGCGGCGGACCGTCGTAGCTGAGCAGCATGTGGGCGGCGTCCTGCACCACGATGATTTGGTTGGTGCGAGCGAAGTCGATGACGCGGCGATAGAACTCGCGCGTGGCGACCGCGCCGGTCGGGCTGTTGGGGTAGTTGAGGACCAGCAGCTTCGCCCGGCGGCGAACGTCGGCGGGTACCGAGCCGAGGTCGGGATAGAAACCGTTCTCCTCGCGCAGCGGCAGATTGTGGACTTCGCCGCCATAGTAGGCGGTGTGCGTGCCGGCGACCGGATAGCCCGGCACCGTCATCAGGGTCACGTCGCCGGGGTTGATGAAGACGGCCGGCATCATCGCCAGGGCCGGCTTCGAGCCGATGGCGTGATTGATCTCCGTGGCTGGATCGAGAGTCACGTCGAAGACTTTCTTCATGAAGCCGGCGGCGGCCTCCTTGAAGGCGGCGATGCCGTTGTCGGCGTAGCCGCGGTTCTCCAGCTTGTCCGCCTCGCGCTTGAGCGCCTCGCGCACCAGCGGGGCGGCCATGTCGTCGTTCTCGCCGATGCCGAAGTCGAGCAGCTTGCGCTCCGGGTGGGCGGCTAGCGCGGCGCGCTTGGCCCGCTTGATCTTCTCGAACTTGTAGATTTTGCTGCCCTTGCCGTAGTTGGCGCCTCCGATGCGGTCGGCGAACAGCGACTGGAACCAGGGGTCGGCGGGTACAGTGCTCATCGTGACAAAGCCTCAAGGGTGGAGGGTGGGCGCCTGTTCCGAGACAGGATAGCAGAAAGGACGGGTATCACCCAGGGGGCCGGCCTCAAGTCCGATTTCTCCTTGGCCTTCGACCCCTCCGACCGTATAATCATCCCCAGCCTAGATGCTAGA